>DKKK01000172.1 GCA_002455215.1 Anaerolineales bacterium UBA6668
ATCACTTATGCAAGAGGTCTAATGAAATAAGGTCATCTTATGGAGGAGATTTATGCACACACAGACCTGGCATTCACGCAACCTACACATTGCCCGCAAGCTCAGTTTTTGGTTGGCACTGGGGCTTTTGCTATTCAACGACCACTGGCTAAAATTACACGCACCTAGCTGGCTAACCGGCAAGCTAAGTGACGTTGCTGGGCTTTTCATCATTGCTCCAGTAACTTTGTGGATTCTTGCTTGGTGCGTACCCCAACCCAAGCAAAGCAATCACTTAGCACTGGCAGTTTTTGCCGCATTGGGGGTGCTATTTGTGTGGTTTAAGGCAGTTCCGGCTGGCAATGCGTGGATTAACCAATGGGTGCAGGTAACGCTAGACTCCAGTGATCTGATCGCCCTACCCTTGCTGGGCGTAAGTGCGTGGCAATGGTGCCAGCCCATCGGTTATCATCAAACCTACCTGCCACGCCTGCATTGGGCGTACTTACTAGCAGGGTTGGCGTGTTTGGCGACTGCGCCTGAACCGCCGCCGCCTGCCATCGAACGCTTGGGGGTTTACGAAAATAAAGTGTTTGCCGAAGTCTATAATTACAAAGTCAGAGTACCCAGTAATCGGCTGGAATATATTGGCAATGGGCGTTGGGCGTTTGCGGATGCCACATTACCATCCACCAACACGCAAGCACAAGTTTGTCGCGTCAATCATCCTAATGAATGTTATCGCTTAAACGCCCCCGCACAAACTGTAGAATATAGCGCCGATGGGGGCGCTACATGGCAGGTGGTATGGCGTGAGCTACGCCAAGAATTTGTGCAAAGGTATGACAATTTATATGCCACACAACGCTATTTTGTCTGGGTATTTTACCCTTTTCTACCCTATACAATTAACAGGACAGTCAATAACAGGCTAAATTTCACCCAGCTAGCAATCCACGAAAACAGCGACCCAACATACGAAGTGTTGGTATCACTTTATGATAATGGGCTACTCTATCGAAATACAGCAGGCACTTGGCAGATAAGTAGTGTGATAATTCAAACTACGGAGGGCGAAGTGGTCTTACTCCCTCAAAAACCGCGTGTATTCAATGAAGTGGTGGATGGTACTGCTCTCAATCTAGCCACTTGGGCAGAAACCATTTGGTTTACTTTATTTAGCGCAATTACCCTACTCATTTTGCAAGATAAGAAAGCACTACGACAAATTTTTATGATAGATGCATTCAGTATTCTTTTTAAACATACCTTCGTCCGAGTCATTTTCGGCTTAATGGTTATAGTCTTTGCTTATGGGTTGGTTAGCCAAAATTTGTTGGCATTACTCCTACTATTCCCCATTGTTTTCTTCCCAATTTTTGCCATCTACGTCATTCTATACAGCATCTTTGCGCCTGCATCGCGTGTGAATCGCCCCTTAGCCGCCCTATTCACCCTTCTGCCACCTATCATTTTCATTTTGTGGGAATACGCTATCATTGAATATTACTACCACGCATTAGGGTTAGCCTTTGCCGTGTGGCTGTTGATTTTGAGTGCCATCATTTGGCAAACGCGCCAGCAGAAGCCAGCCGCACCTGCCTAGCGGATAGCTACTCACCTGCCAATTTGCTCTAACAAGGCAGGCAAATGCCCCAGATGTTCGATTTCATAGTAACCGTCATGGAAACGCGGTAGTTCGGCGTGCTCATGCACCCAAATACTGTGGTACGGCACATACACCGCCCGCCCACCAATCTCCAGCACCGGCAAAATGTCCGAGCGCACAGCATTGCCTATCATCAGAAATTTTTCAGGTGCGATGGCGTATCGCTTCAGCACCTTTTGGTAATTGGCCGCCCGCTTCTCACTCACAACTTCCACATGAGTAAAATGTTCCAACAAGCCAGAACGCATCAGTTTTACTTCCTGGTCGAGCAAATCGCCTTTGGTAATCACCATCAACGGGTAAGACTTCGCCAATTGGGGAATCACGCTTGCAACTGGCTCTAACAATTGAATGGGAAATTCCAACATCTCCTTTGCCCAAGCAATAATTTGCTGAATCTCACTACCTTGAATGCGACCTTCGGTTAACTCGATTGCCGTTTCTATCATTGATAGGGTAAAGCCCTTTACGCCGTAGCCATACTGGGGTAAGTTGCGCATATCGTTGGCATGCAGACGGTCTTCGATCCACTCTGGCGTGTGATATTGGGCAAGCAACGCCTTAAATTTGTTTTGCGATTGGGTGAAGGTTGTTTCATTATGCCAGAGTGTATCATCGGCATCAAAAGCGATAAATTCAATTGGGGGCATAGCGAGCTAGGGTGAATAAGGAAAAAATTTTAGAGCTGTTGGGCTAGGCAGTGAAAAACGCCGATGTGTATCAAATCCAGCGCGGCGCTTCAACTTTTGGTACGTAAAACAAAATAGCCCATGCTTCCCGCCAAAATCGAACTGGCGAGAATACTAACTTTCGACGCTTGTTCAATGGAAAAACTGTCAAAAGCCAACACTGCGATAAAAATTGACATAGTAAATCCAATACCCCCTAACATTCCCGCCCCAATAATTTGCTTCCATTGCACATCATCGGGGAGTTTTGCCATACCTATTTTCACTGCAAGCCAGCTAAAGAACGAAATACCGAGCGGTTTTCCTACCACTAAGCCAAACAAGATGCCTAAAGTATTTGTGGTGACAATTGCCGAGAGCCAGTCGCCAGAAAAATGAATGCTGGTATTTGCCAAAGCAAACAGTGGCATGATTAGGAAAGCGACCGGGCGGCTGAGCAAGCCTTCTAAGCGATATAAAGGGGCGTCCATCGAATCGGCTTCAAATGGAATGGCAAAAGCGAGTAATACGCCAGCGATGGTGGTGTGAATACCAGATTTCAGCATAAAATACCATAAAAAGATGCCGGGAATTAGAAAAATCGGCACCCAATTAAAACGCATTCGGTTCATCACAAATAAAACCGCCACCATTAGCAGAGCGAGACCGAAATAGGACAAGGAAAACCCATGCGTATAGAAAATCGCGATGACCAAAATCGCGCCCAAGTCGTCAATAATTGCCAAAGCCACCAGAAAAACTTTCAGCGATGTGGGGATATACTTGCGCAAGAGTGCGAGAACACCCAAGGCAAAGGCGATATCAGTTGCCATCGGAATGCCAAAGCCTGCGCGGGTTGATGAGCGCATGTTGAAAAGCAAGTAAATCAGCATGGGCGTCAACATGCCACCAATTGCCGCAATGATCGGCAGGCTGGCGCTTTTGGGATTTGAAATCTCCCCAACAAACAATTCTCGCTTAATTTCCAAACCAATCAATAGGAAAAATATGACCAATAAACCGTCATTAATCCAAAACTCCAGGCTGTAAGTTAAGTGTACCTGCTCACCGATTTGGATACCAATGGGGGTATGCCACAATTTCAGGTACGCTTCCCCAAAGATGGAGTTGCTAATCAAGATAGAAAAAATCGTGCATGCCAGCAAAACAATACCCGATGCTTGTTCATCTTGAAAAAACTGGTTGAATATTCGAGTTAAGCGGGGACGTTTCATAAGTTATGTTTATTCAGTACGAGTCGAAATTATTTCTCTTACGAGAAAACACAAAACTTTCATTAAGACAAAACTGCTGTATTCAACACGGGGCGAATATAGCATATATGCCGAATAGTACCCGTGCTTAGTATAATTACGTAGTTCGTAACAACTAGCCAGTTAGCAATCCCTTATATTATATTCGACATGGATGGAAATTGCGCCTTTTTTCTTAAGGAAAAAGCGCAATTCAATATTCCGTAGGTGTGCCGGATGTATACCGAACCCTAGAAGTGACTAAAATTTCGTAACTGCCTGCTTCTAGTCATTAGTCGCCAGTATTACTACTTGTACATCAATCTCAATCAGCTTGTGACTTTACCAAGTATTATGCTATTTTCCACAAAATAAACGTGCAATCTTTCTATAACCATTCGATACTCAGTGCTGTTAGGTACACCGAGTATCGAATGGCGTTAGCCCAGAACGAAAAGGCTTATTTTCCTGCGTGCCGAGAAATGCTTGAGTGTCCATCCCGGCAGAAAGAACAGTTTTTACATCAATTCCGATGCAGTGGTGTTCTCATCAATCAAGATGGGTTCTTCGCGGCGAAAAACGATGCCTTGCCCTTCTTCCACATCCACCACCACCAAATCGCCACGCACAAACTCACCTTTTAACAGTTTGACCGAGAGTGGTGATTCGACATAACGTTGTAGCGCACGCCGCATGGGACGCGCACCATAGGCAGGGTCAAAGCCTTGGTCAGCCAGCCAATCGCGAGCGGCATCCGTCAACGTAACGGTGAGCCCGTTTTCAATTAGGCGTTCCTGAATTTCGTTCATCTGCAAAGCCACGATGCGGCGAACATCTTCGCGGGTCAGGGTAGAGAAGATGATAATGTCATCTACGCGGTTGAGAAACTCAGGGCGGAAGGTGCTCTTCAGAGCTTTTTCGATCTTATCTTGCTGAACCGAGAATTTGGGGTCATCTTTGGCAAGAAAGCCTAGAGAACCGGAGCGGGTGGCAAACTCGGTACCTAAGTTGCTGGTCATAATCAAAACAGTGTTGCGGAAATCTACTACCCGCCCTTGCCCATCGGTAAGTCGTCCATCATCCAGGATTTGTAACAGTGCGTTCCAAACGTCAGGGTGAGCTTTTTCAATTTCATCGAACAAAATCACGCGATACGGGCGGCGGCGTACCGCTTCGGTTAGTTGGCCGCCTTGGTCATAGCCAACATACCCTGGTGGCGCACCAAATAAGCGGCTGACCGTGTGTTGTTCACGATACTCGCTCATGTCAATGCGCACCAACGCTTCGTCATCGTCAAAGAGAAACTCTGCCAATGCTTTTGCCAATTCGGTTTTGCCCACGCCAGAGCTACCCAAGAACAAGAACGAGCCAATGGGACGTTTGGGTGACTTTAAGCCGGAACGGGCACGGCGGATGGCATCGGAAATGGCGGAAATAGCTTGGTCTTGCCCGATAATGCGGTCATGCAGGCGTGTTTCCATCTGGAGCAATTTCTCTGCTTCGGTTTCCAACATCTGGCTCAGCGGAATACCTGTCCAATTGGCAACAACTTCGGCAATGTCCGCGTCATCCACCACTTCGTCCAAATGGTGTTCGCGTTCCCATGCGCCGCGCATTTCGTTAAATTCAGTGTCCAGGCGTAGGCGTTCCGCTTTGTGAACTGCGGCACGCTCATAGTCGCGGTTGTTGCTGGCGTCATCTTCTTCGGCTTGCAGGCGGTCTAGCTCGCTCTTCATGCGTTTCAGGTCGTCTGGTAAACTGTACAATGCAACGCGTAATTTGGCGGCGGCTTCGTCCATCAGGTCAATGGCTTTGTCGGGCAATTTGCGCTCAGTGACATAGCGTTCCGCTAGGCGAGCGGCGGCTTCAATGGCAGTGTCGGTGATAGTGACTTTGTGGTGCGCTTCGTAGCGGTCACGCAAGCCACGCAACATTTCGATCGTATCCTCTACGCTAGGTTCTTCTACAAATACTGGAGCAAAACGGCGTTCCAAAGCGGCATCTTTTTCAATATACTTGCGGAATTCATCTAGGGTGGTCGCGCCCACACATTGCAGTTCCCCGCGTGCAAGGGCGGGTTTGAGCATATTGCCTGCATCAATCGCCCCTTGCGCCGCACCCACACCAACAACAGTGTGTAACTCGTCAATAAACAGGATAATTTCGCCTTGTGAGCGCTGGACTTCTTCAATGGCGGCTTTTAAGCGCTCTTCAAATTCACCGCGAAAACGCGAGCCAGCCAACATGCCGGACAAATCCAACGATACCACGCGCTTACTTTGCAGAAGTTCCGGCACATCGTTGCTGGCTATCTTTTGCGCCAACCCTTCCACAATTGCAGTTTTCCCCACCCCTGCTTCACCAATTAGCACTGGGTTATTTTTGCTTCGGCGGCTCAGCACCTGTATCACGCGTAAAATCTCTTTATCACGTCCAATCACCGGGTCTAATTTGCCACTGCGGGCAATGGCAGTCAGGTCACGCCCGTATTTTTCCAGGGTGCGGTAGCGGTTCTCGGATTGGGCATCCGTAATTCGCTGGTTGCCGCGCATTTCCATCACCAATTGCACCGCTCGTTTTTCGGTGATATTGGCTTCAAACATGATACGGGAAACGGCTGTGTTGCGTTCGGTTAATATAGCGAGAAAAATATGCTCGGTAGAGATGTACTCGTCCTTCATGCGATTGGCTTGCTCGTTGGCAAGGTCAATCACACGTTTGACACGCGGAGTGATAAAGACTTGCCCTGTGCCTCCACCATAGATGGCTACTTTCGGGCTGGCACGCAGGACGCTGTCTAACTTGCGCTTCATCACTTCCACATCCACATTCATGCGGTTGAGCAATTCGGAAGTTAAGCCTTCCGGTTGTTCGAGCAAAGACAACAATAAATGTTCGGTATCTACTTGGTTGTGACCATAGCGTTGGAGAATTTCGTATGCCCGAGTTGCAGCTTCTTGGGCGCGTTCTGTAAAGCGGTCAAATTTCATGATGTTGTGTTATGTTTGGGTGTATATTTGACATGGGTAATCTTCGGCATGTGCGCCGAAAATCGAGTTGCACTTTTTTAATGGAAAAAGCATCATTTTCATCCGCGCCAAATATAAAAGAAATTAGTTATTTTCGGCATGTGCCAAATGTAGCCTTTGCGATGGTATGACAAGCCAAGTGATTTGCTTAATAATTATACATTAATCGCGGGGGTATGAATAATAGTTGATTTTCACCATTGCCCAGATAGGCATGTAGGCGATAGCAAAGTTTTTTCAGCATTTGCACTTATTTTGACTCACTGTGCAGATAAAAGGCACAATGCCAGTTGTCTGCATTCATCTGTGGCAGGTTCATAAACAGCGCTCAGGAAAAAAGTGCGAGCCTTGACCTTGCCAAGTGTGTACTCGACATGGGCTAAATGCGGGAGATGTACCCAATAGCGAGTTGCGCTTTTTCTTAAGGAAAAAAGCGCNNATCGAATATACATATAGTTTACTGGCATCGTGTATGAGAAATATTAACAAGCGGAGCTCTGTCCGCAATTTGCTCTATAGAACAGGTTCGACAAGATGTTGCATAGTTGTTTCAAAGCCATTGGCTAGTAATAGTTTTTGTTACAATGTGTTAGAGAATACAGACAATAGAGAACCGGCTATAAATTTATGATTCGACACTGTCAAAAGGAGACACTATGTTCTATAAGAAAAACCTAACTACCTTTTTGGGAGCACTCGCACTCTTGCTGGTATTTGGACAATGGGCACACACCCACCCGATTGCCGCACAAGCTCCCAATGTACTCTTAAACCCTAGCTTTGAAGAAGGATATTTTAACCATAACAATATCAATGAGTTGGCTATCCCAAAATTCTGGAATTGGTGGAATGCGCCAGACACCGACCCGCGCTTGCCCGACCAGGTCGCAAATTGGGGACGCCCGGAAACCGTTGTTTGGAACAAAAACCAAGCCCCAGAGAGCGAAAAGACTTTGTTCTTCCGCAATGGCGATTTTACATTCAAAGTATTTGGCGCATGGCGACCTATCTGGTTTAAGCTCAATCAACAGGTAAACAATTTAGCCGTTGGAGAAGTGTATCGCTTGTCTATCCCGGTCTTTCCCGACTTGGTGGAAAGGTATGAGAGCGGGCGTAAGATTTATGTGAACGCCGCTTCTGTTTCGGCTGGAGAACACCGTATCAACATCTATCAAAATGGTAGTTTGTTTAAGCAAACAAATTTTCAAGGGATTGACATTGTGCGCGTTGGGCAATGGAATGTCCTGACTGTAGATTTCATCCCCACTACAACAACTGTCACTGTGGAATTGGAAGTACGTGGTCGCTGGGCATTGCAAAACAATGGCTGGTTTATTGATGACTTACGCATGGAAAAGTTGGGTGCGCCTTCACAAACACCGACTGGCACATTGCCAACCAATACGGCCACACCGACCCCCACTTTCACGCCTTCACAATCGCCCACGATGACCTTCACACCCAGCCAAACCAATACGGGCACGCCCCCCACCGCTACACCCACGCTAACTTTTACACCTAGCCTAACCAATACGGGCACACCTCCCACCGCTACACCTACCGGGAGCTTATCGCCTACTGTGACACAAACAGCTTCACTGACCCCGTCCGTAACGCCCTCTATTACGCCATCGTTCACAGCGGTCAGTAGTGCAACCATTACCCCAACGCTTACCCTTACCCCTTCTCTTACGCCAACTGTAATACCGACCGCTACACCGTGGATTTATGTGGTACAGCGTGGTGACTCTTTGGTTGGAATTTCGCGCAAAACGGGTGTGCCGTACTTCACCATCTTGGCGCTCAACCCACACTTGCAAAGCAACCCCAATCGCATTTACTCCGGCAACCTGATTGTGCTTTCACAAGGTGGAACTAGCCCAGTAACACCACAACCCAACCAGACCTTAACACCCACACCCCAAATTCCGACTAACACAACGATTTATATTGTGCAACGTGGCGATTGGCTCAAGAAAATTGCGCGAGCCTACAATACCACATGGGAAACTTTGATGGCTTTGAATCCGAAGTTAAAATCCCGCCCGAACTTGTTATTTGTGGGTGAACAATTGATTGTACCGGTACGCTAATCCGGGCATCAGGTCGTTAGAATCAAAAAAGGCTACAAATGTAGCCTTTTTTGATTGGTAAACTTGGTGGACCCAAAGGGAGTCGAACCCTTGACCTTCTCAATGCCATTGAGACGCGCTCCCAACTGCGCTATGGGCCCCCGAAGGAGATAAATTTGCCGGATAACTCCGACCAGTGGACCTGGAGGGAGTCGAACCCTCGACCTCATCAGTGCGATTGATGCGCGCTCCCAACTGCGCTACAGGCCCAAAGTTCTTGCCGAGCAAGTTGCAGTATGATACAAAAAATTTGACATCTTGTCAAGTTTCTGCTCCACACTGCCAATTACCTGTATGGCTGGGAAGGACAGGTAATTTGGCGGAGAGGGTGGGATTCGNNAGACCAACTATGCGACCTCTCCAAGTGATTTCGCAAGGGTGATATTTTATCAGTTCTCGGCAAAAACGCAAGGGCGAAAACTACTGAGTTCACCCTAATATACAAGCCAGTCACACCCCGCACTATTGCACAAGCAATTTTTCATCTATAATGGGATGTATTCTTAACCCATTTTATCCAATTCGTATGCCTGATTTTAGCGCTTTTCTACAATCCTATCCTACTTATGCTCAAACTGCCATTTTGGATGATTTGCGCCAACGCGAATACCGCCACTTGGCACAGCATGTCTATCTCGATTACACCGGCGGGGGGGTGTATGCCGCCAGCCAAATACGCCAGCACCAGCAGATTTTACTCAGCAATACCTTTGGCAACCCCCACTCCAGCAACCCAACATCCATGCTGGCAACCGAAAAAGTGGAAGCGGCCCGTGCGACTGTGTTGGATTTTTTCCGAGCAGACCCCAGCGAATATGATGTCATTTTTACCGCCAATGCCAGCGGGGCATTAAAATTGGTCGGAGAATCATACCCTTTTGCAGAAGGCGGGCAATACCTACTTACTTTCGACAATCACAATTCGGTCAATGGCATCCGCGAGTTTGCTCACGCACGCGGGGCAGAAGTGCGCTACTTACCAGTCGAACTGCCAGATTTACGCATTTCCGAATCAGCCTTGCGAACAGAGCTTGCAAAAGTCGGCACTTCCCCTAATCGGCTCTTTGCCTATCCCGCCCAATCCAACTTCTCTGGTGTACAACATCCGCTAGAATGGGTGGAAATTGCTCATCAATTGGGCTGGGATGTTTTGGTAGATGCCGCCGCCTTTGCCCCCACCAGTCGCCTCGACTTGAGCCAGTATCACCCCGACTTTGTGCCACTCTCCTTCTACAAGATGTTTGGCTACCCCACCGGTATTGGCGCGTTGTTGGCACGCCGTGAAAAACTGCACAAATTGCACCGTCCGTGGTTTGCTGGCGGTACGATTACCGTTGCTTCCGTGCAGGCGAATAAATTTTATATGGCAACCGACCATGCCGCTTTTGAAGATGGAACAGTGGATTATCTAAATATACCAGCGGTGGCGATTGGGCTTCAGCACTTACAAGCCATTGGGATGGAAACAATCAAAGAGCGCGTGCGTTGCCTGACAGGTTGGTTACTCTCGAACTTGACAGCCCTACGGCATCAGACGGGTGTGCCACTGGTGCAAATTTACGGACCCACAAATACAATCGCACGGGGTGGGGCTTGCGCCATGAATTTTTATGCGGCAGATGGCAAGGTGATTCCACATTGGCAGATTGAAGAACGAGCCAATCAGGCAGGTATCTCACTGCGTACCGGCTGTTTCTGCAACCCCGGAGCAGGTGAAATTGCCTTAGGCATCTCCCAAACGGAGCTTGCCACTTGCTTTACGCAACCCGGACACGATGACCGGCTCAGTATTGAAGATTTTCGTCAATGTATAGATGGAAAATCAACCGGCGCGGTGCGAGTGTCTGTTGGCATGGTGACAACCTTTGATGATATTGAAAAATTTTTAGCATTCGCGCAAGGTTTGCTAGCGTAATCTGTTGCACGCAACAGCCTTGTCACTCACCTGCTGAGTTCTTTGACATAAAGCGCTCACCACTTGGATTAATAATTGGTAAAAAAACTTACCAGCAGGTATAATTTTGTAAAATTTAGAAATGAAGGATTTCAATAATCATGTCAAAGTCAAAAAATAAAAAAATTCAAACAGCTAGCGCCCAGCNNCTGACCAGTGAAAATAAGGCGGATGTCGGTGCGCAATGGGCTTGGTGGCTAGGATTGGTTGTGCTAGGGATTTTGGGCTTGGTGGCGCTGTACTTGCTCTACAAATTGCTTCACGTCATTGATGTAGAACAAATCGGCGAATATATCAAAGAACGTGGCGCAATTATTGGCTATATTATCCTTGCCGCCATCATCTTTGCTGAGTCTGGCTTGTTTTTCGGCTTCTTCCTGCCGGGGGATAGCCTTTTACTCACCGCCGGACTGCTCTCATCCAAACCAGCGGGTGAGATTATGAGCGTGTGGATTTTGATACCCAGTTTGTTCCTTGCGGCAGTCTTGGGCGATAGTGTCGGCTACTGGTTTGGGCAAAAAACCGGTCCGCCGTTATTCTCACGCGAAGAATCACTCTTCTTCCGTCCCAAAAACCTGCTTGCCGCCAAAAAATTTTACGATGACCGTGGCGGTATCACCATCGTCTTGGCGCGGTTTATGCCCTTCATTCGCACCTTTGCGCCCATCGTTGCCGGTGCAGTCTCCATGCCCTATATTAAATTTTTGACTTATAATCTGGTAGGTGGCGCACTGTGGGCAATCGGTTTAACCCTACTTGGACACTATTTAGGAGCGATCCCCGGCATTGATAACTACTTTACCATTTTGGTCTTGGCAGTCATTCTCGTTTCAGCCAGCCCCACCCTACTGCACCTATGGTCAGACAATAAAGAAAAAATCATTCATTGGACACGCTTACGCTTTCTGTAATCCAATCAAAACAGCCTAGCAAATTTGCTAGGCTGTTTTTTTATCTCGCAAAGATGGGGAGTTAGGTTCGGCTCAGTCTATATTCGACCCGTGCCAACTATAGACTGTGATGCCTTCTCTTAGGCTCCGGTGCGATTGCTATTCTGTGTCAGCTTTTTCTTTGCCAGCAAAACGTATTGCCAGCCAATGATTAGGGCAACCACCACAGCAAAGGCTAGCACTGGGCGTTCGTATCGCTCGACATAGACCATAATTGTTTCCCAATTTTCACCGAGGAGCAATCCCCCAACGCCGAGGGCGGTATTCCAAATCATTGTACCCAAAGTGGTAAACAACAGGAATTTGCCAATCGGCAGGTGATCCATACCGGCAGGAATGGAAATCAGGCTACGAATGACGGGCATCAGGCGCCCAAAAAACACACAAGCCAAGCCGTATTTATCGAAGACATGCAAGGCTCTCAACCAATCTTCTTCCGAAAGCAAGAGCCACTTGCCATATCTACGAATGAATTGGAGCAAAAGATGGTCTTCGAACCATTTGCCAACCCAATACAGGAGCAAAGCGCCTATCAATGAGCCAAGTGTTCCGGCTAAGATAACCCATACAATGTGCATCTCTCCGCGCCCTGCCAAAAATCCAGCAAAGGGCATGATAAGTTCCGATGGTATCGGGGGAAAAACACATTCTAAAAACATCACCAAACTGATGCCGGGATATCCCAGCGTGCGAATGATGTTTTCTATCCAAATACGTAGCGTTTCAAGTAAAGTTGACATGATGTAAGATAAATTTTGACGTGTGAAAATTAGAAATGTGCGAGAAATCAACCAATTTTATAGCAAGATTCCCAATTATCCGGGGGTTTTGATTATTTTAGAGCAGGTTTTTTATCAAATTCTTAAGTTAAACGCTTTTCAGGATTCCCGCCTTGCATTATCATTTCTATTTGGCACACCTGCCAAATAGACCATTGAAGAAACACAACCCTTTTAAAAACACTATCTATGCAAGACGCCCAGCAAACTATTTTAGACCACTATCAACACCCCAGCCACAAAGGCGAATTGGCTGAGTTTACTCACCATGCCAAAGTTGAAAACCCGCTGTGTGGGGACCAAGTGGAAGTGTTTTTGCGAGTTTCTGTAGATGGAATTGTGGAAGAAGTAGGGTTTGTCGGGCGTGGATGTGTCATCTCGCAGGCAACCACCGACATGCTTCTAGCAGATGTGCTGTACAAGCCACTACACGAAGTACATCAGCGCAACCTAGAAAGCCAGCTAGCCCTGTTGGATGTGCCTATCGGTGTCACCCGTCAGCGCTGTGTCTTACTTTCCTTGCGGGCGGTGCAGAGCGCGACACCGCCCGACATAGGCGAGTAAATACCCTGCCAGCGCCAATTCCCCTATCATTCTTCCCCAACTTCAGTTAAGCCACTCCAACTGACCACACGCGTTTCGCCATCGCTGGAGAGTTGTTGTGCTTGCCCGCTTTCCACATCTACCACCCACAAATTGCCGTCCCACAAACAGGCTACCAAACGCCCATCCGGTGACCAAGACAACGTTTGCGGGGTTAAGCCGTTTTGCTCGGCAGGCGGAAACAGCGCACGCGGATTACTGCCATCCACATCGGCAACCCACAAGCGGTAGCGGCTGGTAGCGCTTTCGAGTGGTAAATCTGCTTGTAAGAATGCCAAGCGTGCTGTTGTGTTGAGTGGGCTAATGGCAGGGCTCGCCCACATGCCAGCTTGCGCCTGCAATTCGGCGCTAAAACCGCCATCGGTTGCCAAAGCTGTCAGGTTAAAAACAGCGCTATCTTCGGGCGCTTCCAATCCAAGCGTTGCGCCATGTAACACGGTAAACAAAATGCGATTGTCTGCCGACCACTGCATTTCCGGCAACCACACCCAATCCGAGCGCGTGTTGTAGGGGGTGTAACGCGCCAAAACAAAGCTATTGAGCGGGTAGTTTTGCGTGTAAGGGGTGGCAGTAGGCAAGGGTGTGGCTGTGGCAAAGAACGGGTCGGGAGTGTCGGTGGGGAATAGAGAAGCGTAATCAAAACGTGGGGCAAACTCCACCTGCGGCACGCTAATGACGCCCATCGAATCGGCTTGGGCGTAGGAGATATATGCGCCATCTGCCGCCCAAGCAAAGCGCGTGCCATACCAGCCCATTAACCCACCCGCGTTGCTTGCCACAATCTCGGCAATAGGCTCTAGCACCACGTTGTTCTCGTCAAATTGCATCAGGCGCAAGTCATTATTTGCCTTCCAGCCCGGCGCGGCAGAGCGCGGCTCGGCGGTGCTAAATGCCAACGTGCGGGCGCGGTGGGGTGCCCAATCCGCCCACAATATGTTTTCAATACCTAGTTCAAACGGCGTTGACTCTTCGGCAGTTGAAATTGCCCACAAGCTGTTGAACCCACCCAGCGATGCGGCGCTACGTGAGTAAAGCAAATACTCACCATCGGGAGATAAGCGAAAAATGCGCCCATCCAAATCACCACTCACAGTCAGTGGTGCCCGATTGCCCGAATCTTCCACTACTTGCCAAGCATTGCCCGCGCTCAGATAGACCAACCGACCCACAATGGGGACTACGGTCAGGTTGGTTTGTACCCCTAGCATGGTGATTTCCGGGCGAGCGGCAGTTAAGGTTTGACGGCGCACTTCTACACGGCTGACTTGCACGCCATCTTCATATACGATACGGTAGGTGATTTCTTCCTGTCCATTGTTGCCGGTTTGCAAAAGCCGCCTTTCGCCCGCTGGCAAGCCTTCATTGCGCACCACTTGTTGCTCAAAGGGAATTTCGATGGTTTCAATTTGAAATTCTTCGCGTACACGAACAACCAAAATGGTTAAACCATCAATAACTGGCGAAAATTCGCCCGGCGTTACTCGGTCTAGCTCGCCAAGAGTAACCTGCTGTTCGCGTAGCACATCACGCACGACTGCCGCCGTACTCTCAAAGGTTCGCGTCGCGCCACCCACTTGCAAGGTTACAGATTTGCTGGACGTATCTAAATTCTCTACCGGCTCCCTGAGTGTGATGGTGCAAGCCGACAGGAGTGTGGCGATGAAAAGGGGTAAAATGTGTGAAAAAAATCGGCGCATGAAAAACATTCGGGTAACTCAAGGGACACAGGGATTGTTTGTTCGGCGCTGGTCAAAATAACGTCTTTTTTTAAAGGTAAAAACGCAATGCCACACTGCCGAATAGCATTCAAATTGCAATTTGTTTGCCAGCCGCCCTGCCCTGCGCAAAATTGTACTACAAAATGGGGTTTGCCACTTGACGCAAGTGGCTGACGCAAGTAAAATATCTCCCTGTTCCGGAGCGCTACCCAACGGCGTTCTGTCTGAGCGTCCTTTGTTTTGCACTTTTTATATTTGACACGGGTTATACTCGGCATCTGTGCCGAATATTGAGTTGGACTTTTTCCCTTGCAAGGGAAAGCGCAATTCCCATCCATGTCAACTATAGGTGCCTACGCTAGAAAATTGCCCATATTCCTATATTAGGAAAAAAGCAATGTTTGAACGGGTTGAAAAAGACATAAATAACTTGCTACCCTTCTGAATTTCGGAGCAGGTCTGTAGGAAAGTTATTTTATCCCTGTTCCCAAAATATTTCAGAACGAAGTAATTAAAAGGTTTTTTGAAAATGGCTACACTAACAGCACAAAAGCGCGAAGTTGTTCGCAAAGGTTTAGGCGCATTGCGCCGCAGTGGGCAACTGCCCGCAGTCGTTTATGGGTCAAATAGCGAACCATTCTTGGTGCAATTGCCCATCCACGAAAGCACACTCACTATTAATCGCTCCGCTCAAGACGCAATTTTTGATTTGAGCGTAGATGGCAAAGCGTATCGCGTAGTGGTCAAAGAAGTGCAACGAGAAAAATTAACCGGCAAACCCACTCACGTGGATTTCATGCTGGTCTAAAGCCCGTTTTTCTCATTTCGGTAAGGTTGAGAATAGCCCCTTTAATCTTAAAAGGGAAACCGCAACTCTCCATTCTATCGAACAATACGATGAAAATTAAAAGGCGATTGATATCAATCGCCTTTTTGTGTTGTACTTGACACGTCTGAACTGTACGGAAAATTGTTATAAATGGGTGCGAATCTCCCATAGGTCGGGGAACAGTGGGCGGATGGTGCTAGCCAAATAGCCTACCCCACTGGAACCACCCGTCCCTTGCTTGTCACCAATTGTCCGGGCAACCATCTTCACATGGCGGTAACGCCACTCCTGCAAGCCTTCATCTAAATCCACTAAGCTTTCACAAACCCGCATCAGTTCCGGGCGGTTGCGATAGACATCCACTAAGGCTTCTTGGACTGCCGGATTGCTGGTAACCGGTTGGGTCACATCGCGTTGCAGAGCGTTCTGCAAACCAGTTACGCCACTCTTGGCGAGAAAAGCCAAAAAACTATCCCACAAACTGGGTGCTTGATAACGCGCTAGCAGTCGTTGATACTCGTCAGTTTCACTTTCAAAATGCTTTAACATCGGCAGGCGTTTGTAGCCCAAAGCAAACTCCACTTCGCGAAATTGTGCCGACTGAAAGCCACTTCCCGATTCCAAAAAGTCTCGGAAAGACAAAAACTCCAGCGGAGTCATGGTTTCTAGCACATCAATCTGATGCACCACCGTCTTGAGAATGGTTAAAATACGGCGCAACGTACCGACTGCGCGAGCGGCATCCCCGTTGACAAGGCTTTTCTGTAAGTAGTCCATCTCATGCAACATTTGTTTGAACCACAATTCATATACTTGATGAATGATAATAAATAGTAGTTCATCATGTTCAGGACCTACAGAACGGGGTTGTTGGGCAGATAGAATAGTATCTACCTGCAGATATTGAGAATAGTTGAGTCGGGGGCTAGTCATGGTTAAAAATGTGTGGGCGGAAAACCAATAAGCAAATTGCACAAAATTTGCCTTTTCTTTTTGTTCAGGATATACTATCATAAACTGTGAATTTTGTCACAAGTGTTGCGAATATTTGTTGTACAAAGTGATTAAAATGGAAATGATTGCTGGGCAAATTACGAAACTAAATCGGCGAGAATTTTTGTATTACATTTGGGGCGCTTCCCTTGCGCTATTGTCGGCAGAGGGGCTAGGCGCAATCTGGTGGTATGCCTTTCACTCAGATACGCCATCCAAAAAAGTACTTCGACTGGATATTAACCAATTTCGTGAGCCAGACCAACCGCCCAAGATCTATTACCCAGCTGTAGCAGTCGTGCATATTGGAGAGAAATCTGCTTCAGAGCCACGGCTCCACAAAATTAAGCGCACTGTAACCGGTCGTGGCATTGCTGTTCTGCGTGCGGTTTGCACACATTTGGGCTGTGTAATCGGTTGGGGATCAGCGAGTGAACGCTTTGAATGCCCTTGTCACGGGGCTAAATTTTTGGCAAGTGGTGTTGTTTATGGCAATCCGGCTAAATACGACCTAAGTCAATTCCATTTTTGGTTTGAAGACGCCTACGAGCGCAAATTAACCGAAACCATGCACCGCGATTTTGCCCCGCTCCAAGCCTTACCCATACCGGCAGGGGCAGAAACATTGGTTATAGACACTTCTCGCTATTTTATGGGCGAGTTTCACCCGGAAACAGAAAAACGCCTCGACTAACTAACAATCTTATGCCAAGACAACCTTACACCGACAGTGATTTTTATCACGCCTTTGCCCAACTCACACCTGCCGAGCAAGAAATTGTCCACACTTGGCGGGCTTTTCTGCTACGCGAAGTCGCCCCAATCATCAACGATTACTGGGAACGTGGAGAGTTTCCAATGACGCTCATCCCAAAAATTGGTGCATTGGTGATGGAAACGATTGGCAAAGGGCAAACGGATTATCCCGAAGCCAGCCATCTGCTCTCCGGCTGGTTAAGCATGGAAGTTGGGCNNCCCATCGCTCGGCTCATTTCTGGGCGTACACCGCCGGCTAGGAATGAACTCCATCCGCCGTTTTGGTTCAGACGAGCAAAAAGCCTATTGGCTCCCTAAAATGTTACGCTTTGAAAAAATCTGCTCTTGGGTATTGACCGAACCCGAAGTAGGTTCCGATGCATCTGGGGGATTACGCACCACTGCCACACTGGATGGTGATAGCTGGGTGCTAAATGGTAGTAAAAAATGGAGCGGCAACTGCACCTTTGCCGATGTCAACGTCATTTGGGCAAAAAACACGCACACCGGACAAGTCAACGGCTTTTTGGTGGAACTCGGCACGCCCGGCTACCTTTTGGAAAAAATTACCGATAAAATTAGCAAACGGGTGGTGCAAAACGCCAACATCACGCTGGAGAATTGCCGTATCCCGTTGGCAAATCGCTTGCCCAGGGCAGAACGCTTCCGCGATGTGAGCGACTTGCTCGCTGAAGCTCGCGCAGATGTGGCATGGGAATCTGTGGGTATTGCGCGTGGGGCATACGAACACGCCCTTGCCTACGCCAACCAGCGCGAACAATTTGGCAAGCCAATTAGTAGCTATCAATTGATTCAGATGAACCTTGCCAAAATGCTAGGCAACATTACCGCCATGCTCGCAATGATGGTGCAGTTAACCGCGCTCCAACAGGCACAGGGCGGCAAATTACGCCTACCCCAAAGCTCGCTGGCTAAAGCCTGGTGCAGTGAACACATGCGCGAAACCGTTAGCTTGGCACGCGCCGTGTTGGGCGGCAACGGCATTTTGTTAGAGTACAATGTCGCCCGCTATTTTGCCGATGCTGAGTCGCTGTACTCCTACGAAGGCACATACGAAATCAATAACCTAATCGTGGGGCGGGAAATCACCGGACACAGTGCATTTGTCTAGCAAGCAATTTCTACTTGTATTCGGCACGGGTTGCGCTTTTTTCCTTAAAGAAAAAGGCGAAGTTTTCATCCGTGTCGAATAGAGCGCTTAACAAAAAACAGCCCGCCAATCAAGGCTAGGCTGTTTTTTTGCTACTCGGTAGGGGATTAGCTCTTCAAAAATTCATCCAGCACTTGCTTGGAAATGCGAATTTGGCTACCAATGCGCTTGGCTTTTAGTTCGCCAGCTTCGACCATTGCCAAGATATCGGACTCGCTCACTTGCAGGTAGCTTGCCGCTTGGGCGGGGGTCATCACATCGGGCATGGCACTTGCCGCCGCACCTGCACTCGCTGAGTTGGCGGGCACTTGTTGGGCGGGTTGGCTCATCCCTTGCTGGAGCGTTTGCCCCATGATTTGTCCAATGCCCATGCCTGCGCCAATTCCGGCGGTCAAACCGGCACCACCACTTTGGTTTTGCGCCGCATCGCGCATGGCATCTGCCGCTTGCAATTGCATGTATGTTTGCATATCGAGCAAGCCCATTGAGCGCAATTCTTCAATGGATTTTGTGCTAGGCTTGATACTTTCGATAAAGAAGGACTTTAGCACCAAACCAATGGCGCGGAAGTCTTCGGCGGCTTTGGCACGCACTGCCGCACCAATTTCTTCGGTTAGCCCGACCAAGTCCAAGACACTCTTGCCTTGCTTGGTGCCCATCTCGCCCAGGATATCTTGCAGTTTGCTAACCATCATGGAGCGCAAACGGTCCTGGATACCGGCTGTGGTCATGGCACCCATTTGTCCCACCACTTGATTGACAAATTGTTGGGCATCTGCCACGGCAAAGGAATAAGTGCCAAAGGCTTGCACCAGCGCGATTCCCAGCCCCACGCCCGGATTCTTTACCAAGATGGGTTGCGGCGTGCCCCACTTTTCGTTGGCAAAATCGCGCATGGAAACATAGTACACTTCAGCAGGGAATGGGTTGCCACTGTTGAAGAAGGTGCGCCCAATGAAATCCATAATCAGCGGGATGTTGGCAGTGGTGATGGTGTGGCGACCCGGCTTGAAGGTGTCGAGTGCCCGGCCATCGCGGAAGAAGACTGCATTTTGCGATTCACGCACAATCACCTGCGAGCCAATGCGGAAATCGCCACTGCCCGATTCGGGGTATCGGCGCACAATTTCCCCAACCATTTCAGATGGATGCTCAACTACATCAAAAATTCTAGCCATGTGAACTCCTATAGAATATTAAATTTACTTCGCTCGATTACGGATTTCCGAAATGAACGAAAAGATTTTTGCGGTCAGTAAAAGCTGAGACCAATTGGGCAGAAACAGCTTGTAAAGATTGAATTGCTTCGGCAGACGGTTGGCTTACCAAGTGATCTACACTGGCGGTTAGGCTGTCTAATGCAGAAAGTAAGGTAAGGTCGTGTTGGTAGATTTGCTCTAATTGGGTGGGTCCAATTTTGATTGCGGAAAAAATGCCGGAATAGCCGTGTGCGGCAGTCCGGACTGCATCGGAGAAGGTGCGTAGGCGGGTGATGGCTCGCTCTATGTCATCCAGCCCATCTAGTTGTAGATTGGCTGTCATTTGGGTTTGCACATCGGAAATGCGCAAAATTTCTGCTTCGGTGCGGCGGACTATGTGGTCGCGCAAAATGGCATCGCTGTCACGCCGCGCTTGCACATCGAGATAGCCCTGGATACCGGGCAATTGGACGGCTAGTTTTTCAATTGCGTTGCGCCCGTCTGCAATGGTTTGTAATGGATCTGTCATGGGAAATAAATATAGGGTCTAGGAAATGAAATGGGGGTGAATTAGCTCAGATAATATTCAGTGCCACAGTACTCACATTTGATGATGCCCTTGCCTGCCAGCGAGACTTGCCCGCCACAACTGGCACATTTTTCCATACCCCGTAGTTTTTCGGCTTCTTGGCTAAAGAGCGTGCCTTCATCCCAGTTGATGTAGCCACTGAAAATGCCCATACCCACCAGGTTGCGAAGCCATTGGTGAACTTGCTCTTGGGTGGCACCGAGTTCGCGGGTGGCTTCAGGGATGGTGATACGCCCACGGGTGAGTACTAAATCGAGTAATTTGCGTTGGCGAGCGTTTTCTGCGTCTATGCTGGCTTGCTTATTGCCACGCAATAGCATCCAAATGCCGGCTCCGGCGGCAAACACTGCCCCCAAGCCAAAACAGGCAAAGGTGACAAACGCACCACCTGCTTCCAAGCCGCCGGTGCTGAAGCCAATTGCCGTGAGGATAATGCCTAGCAGGAGGCTGAGTGCCGCTCCTGCCAGTAAAACGCTTCCAATGAGTCGTTGAGAGTTCATAATAGCTCCGAAAAATTCTCTGTTCTATATTCGTTGCGCGTGCCAAATATCTTAGCGGAAGCCACGGCTTCCACCCCCGCCGACNNTAACCCCCGCCACCGCGAAAACTGCTCCCCCCACCGCTGTAACTACGTCCGCCACGGTAGGAACTACCACCCCCAGCACCCGAAATCATTGAGCCAGACCCAGCAGGGATGGATGGCGTGAACATGCGCCCCGTTTGGTTGATGCTATTGGTGACAGCCCGCCCGATGGAGTTCACGCCACCCACCAAGCCGCCGGCACTCGGTGCTGTGCCAATGGGGGCTTTGCCGATACCGCCTGTGTTGATGGGTTGTGCCCCACCTACACCGCCAGTTGCAGGCTGATGATAGGGGCGCGGAATGGTAACCGGGCGATACCAACCTGGGGAAGGCATGTCTGGCATTTGGGAGAAGAAGTTTACGTATTTTCTGTCAACCCCAAAGGCGATGGCATAGGGCAAGAATTCGTCAAAGCGGTTGGCTACTTCCTTAATGTCAGCATATTTTTCAATATTTTCCAAGTAGGTTTTGAATGCCCACCACTTGCCCGATTCGAGTGCGCCTGCTTGCGATTTTACCGCCATGTGGGGGGCGATGATTTGTAGCCCAATCCCCAACACTGCCAACGGCGCGGCGAGTAGGAAGATGAAGTCGCTGACATCGGCAAAGTAGCCCAGCAGGAACAAGCCGAGCAATCCACTTAACCCCACTAGCCCAAAACAACCCAAGTTGTAGCAACCTTGATTGCTACGCGGTTTTTGGTTGATGTAATTGCGCGTTTTGATTTCATCCCAGATTTGGTCTTCGACCTTTTTCAGTGCGCCAAAAAACTCATACGGCATTGCCACACTGCTGTCCACACTGGTTTTGCCACCGCTAAAGAAGGCGTTGAGCAAGGTTTTTTCGAAGGGTAGCAGGTCATCGGCGGGTTTGGCGGTACGGTGGAAAATGTATTTGTTGGAAGTGGTGCCCAGAACGCTGGTCTCGGTTTGTTCTTCTAGCTCGATGTAGCCCCGCTTTGCTAAGTGAAAGAGCGTGGAAGTGATATCTCGTTGGTCGGTGCGTTCGTCCATCAGGCTACCGGCAAGGGCAGGGGGTAAATCGGATGGCAAACTTGCCAGGTAGGTGGGAAGTGGTCCTACCTGTGGGTCTTTGCCCTTCATGCGCCACCAGCCGTACACGCCTAGCCCACCCAGCAATGCGCCCAACAAGCCGCCAATACAGCCCACTAGGTTGTATATCCAGCCCCATTGGCGTTTGTAGAGCTCTTTTTCAATATCGGAGTCTACCACTGCTTGCCAAGCTGGCTTTGGAGATGTGACAACGCCCGGGGTGAAGGTTACGCGGATGTTAACGCCTTCGTAAGGGGGGAGTTCACTCAATGTTAGGAAGGTGACTTTGTTTAGGTCGCTAGAGCCATCCACTTGCACGCGCACCGTGGACTCTGCTTCCGGGTCTTCGACAATGCGAGCGCCGTTTGGCAGGTTGACGGTCACACTGGCATTGTTGACATACGCCGCCAGTTGATTCGGCACGCCCCACCATGAAATTCGGTCACCGGGGCTGAGTTCATTTCCGGCGGGGTAAATGGCAACCGCGCCTTCGACTTCGTATTGGATGGTAAAGCGGCGTGTTTCGTTGGTGGCAGGTGAAAATCGCCAGACCACTTCTAGCTCGTAGTTTGTTTGGCTTACGCTGTAGGTGTTGTCGCCATATTCTGCCGCTGTGTAGGGTATGCCATCTTCCAAAACTAGGATGTTGTAAACACGGTCTACATTTTGCAGGGGAATTACGGCGAAGCCTTCGGTGAAAGTACCGGTTAGAAAGGATATTTCTTGGTTTTCTTCTACCAATAAAGTGCCATCCGCACGAATGGTAATTTCTGTATCATAGCGCTCCCAGACGAGCGTTTTTTCTTGGGCAATTGCAGGAGAAATTAGAACTGACAGGCAGAGTGTCAGGAATAAGGCAATTAGCAAGCGGTGAAATTTAAACATGTGGAAAGAATTTTGGACTGAAGTTGGCTGTTATCAACAAGGGAAAGCAAGTGTTTGACTTTCTTGGGTGTTGTTAATTCATACACACTATCAAGTTAAGTGTATTCCATTTCTGACATTTGACAATAGGCGACACTCGACTTAGTACAAACTCGTTATCTTCGGCACAGTTCAGGGATGCCGAAGGTAAACCATGCCAAATATGGTACGTAATTCGTGGTCGNNAATCCTGAGCACGGGTACTATTTGACACATGTGTCGAATAGTGATTGGCGCTTGTTTCCTTAATGAGAAAAGTACAGTTTTATCTGTATCGAATATAGGAGTTTTTTCTTGGTGAAAGGCGTAATTTCCAGCCTTGTCGCGCATATAGCAGTGTTTAGCCTGCAAGTTCGCTGGGCAGTCCGTCAATACTGCACAAATTTTTTTCTTGTTGGTATTGTGCTACCTTTTGTTCACCCTTCACTTCCCAACCACGATATAGCGTGTCGCGCTGTTTTTCCAGTTGCATTAGGGGCACGCCAAAGCCGCACGAAGTTTGCACTCGTTGGACTTGCACGCGAATAATCTGCCGAACTCCGGCATAGCTGGGAAATTGCTCGATTAGCAACGCCCAATCGCTGTGGTTCGGCAAGATGGTTTGACCCTTGCCATATAGGCGCAAGATATTGGGTGCGCCTTGAAATGCACAAAACATCAGGGTAATCCGCCCATTTTCGCGCAGGTGTGCCGATGTCTCGTTTCCACTGCCCGTTAGGTCAAGGTATGCGACTGTGTGTGGATCTAACACACGGAAGCATTCTAAACCCTTGGGTGATAGATTAACGTGCCCTTCGGCAGATAGCGGTGCGCTTGCCACAAAAAACATCGGCTGGGCTTGGATAAAGGCTTGGATCTCTGGGGTGATGGATGGGTGTGTTTTTGCCATGTTGTGTATTGGAAAAGAATTGTGCTAACAATAGTATGTAGAACTCTGATTTAGAGTCCTTTATATTGCAGATAGACTCGGCAAGTTTGAAGGTTGTCGAGTATCATCGTTTTATACAATCTGCAAAAAGAAATTTTAACCAAGTTTGGCTCAAACGTCCGTCAAGAACGGGTGAAGCAAGATTTTTCTCAGGGAGAATTAGTCTTTAGGGCAGATTCACATCGAACTGATATTGGCATCAGATATTCTACACGAGTTACATTCGGTACGCGTGCCGAATATCGAGTTGCGCTTTTTCTTAAGGGAAAAAAGCACAATTTCCCATCTATGTTGAATATAGAGAGAGAGTGAAGAAAAATATTACGTTATTGAATATTGAAAAAATTGTACGAGCATTAGGTATCAGAGTTGCCGATTTGCTGGAAGGTATCGAATGAAGAAATTTGTTTATGCAAATCAAGCCATTCAGGTTGAAAATTCGGTCATTTGCCAAAGTCACCTTTTTCAACCATAGTACCTTCATCTTACGCGGCAATACCTGCTTTTCGCCAATGCCATACCTGCACGCCACACGGTTGGGCAGGCAGTGGCAGGGCGCTGTTTTGCACGGTGGCGGGTTCGCCGCCAAATAGCGGGGCAAATACCATGCCATCTGCCAGCCCCGCCAACGCCAGCGGCAAAGCCCCAGCGGGGCGTACTTGCTCGCTTCGGTTGCCGATCACCAGCAGAATTTCCTGCTCATGTGTACGGATATACCCTAGCGTATTTTCCTCCACCAACACTACTTGGAATCCGCCCGCTGTCAACGCCGGGCTAGTACGGCGTAAGGCAATCAGCTTTTTGTAAAATTCCAGAAGTTCCAGATCCCACTGTCGCGTATCCCATTCCATGCAGTTGCGGGCGGCGTGCGTTGAAGCGCCCTTCATGCCAATTTCGTCTCCATAATAAATGCACGGCACGCCCACATAGGTCATCAAAAAGGTAACAGCCAGGCGAATCAATTCGGGGTGGTTGCCAACCCAGTGCGAAAAGCGCGGCGTATCGTGCGAGCCAAGCAGGTTGAATTGCTGGCAAGCGATTTGCCACGGCACAGCGGCGCGGACTGCCTGCCAGGTGTCCACTAGCGCTTGTGTACGCCACGGCACGGTGGATTCTACGTGACGGGGTTCGGCGTGTTGCCCGACGTTAAAGCCGTTGAGCCACCACATCAGTGGGTGGGTAAAGCCGGCATAGTTCATGTTGGCGTCCAAATTATCGCCTTGCAATTGGCTAGAGCCATCGAAAAAGTTTTCGCCCAAGAAATACGCCTGTGGGTTGCTCTCTTTCACTGCCTGCCGAATGCCTTGCCACACTTCTTGCTCCAGTTGGTCTTTGCCGTGACGTGCCAGCATATTTGCCACATCTACCCGCCAGCCATCTGCCGAAAATGGTGGTTGTAACCAGATGCGAAAAATCGCAGAAGCACTGGCATACATGGTTTGGCGTAGTGCTTGGGAGCGGTAGTTTAGTTTGGGTAAACTACGCACACCCAGCCAACTTTCATAATCGTGGGGGTGTTGGCGGAAGGAGAAAAATTCGCTGAATGGGTCGTCGGGTTGCACTTGGGCAGATTGAAACCACGGGTGGAGATAGCCGCAATGATTGGGAACAATATCCAAGATGACGCGCATTGCCCGCTGTGAAAGTGCTTGGCGCAGGACTATCAATGCCGCATTGCCACCCAAATGTTCATCCACCTGATGATAATCCACCACATCATAGCGATGGTTGCTGTACGCGCTAAAAATCGGGTTAAGATAGAGCGCATTAATGCCTAGCTCGCTCAGATAATCCAGTTTATCGCCAATGCCCTGCAAATCTCCCCCATAAAATTCCACCATAGACTGCAATCCTTCGCTTTGGGCTTCCCCCCACCGACGGGCAAGCGCTTGCACGCCATGATATTCATACTCGCCCGTCTGCACGTTATGGGTTGGGTCGCCATCGGCAAAACGGTCGGGGAATATCTGATAAAAGACACTGCTCCGCACCCAATCCGGCGCATCGTACTCTGCCAATAGCTTAAAATCTTCGGCATCGGTGGGGGTATGCGCGTGCAAGCCGCTTTGGTTGTACCACCATACCCCATCCCTAGCAAAAATCAAAAAGCGATAGGCAGTAACCGGCATGTGGATCGTCAGTTTGGCTTGCCACCATTGGCAGGGCGCATTTTCTAGGGTGGGTTCGCACTGCATCTCACTAAAAAACTGCTCACCATCCGGGCAGATGCGTAGCAACAGCCGTTCAATCGGTGCATTTTTCAAAGCACGCACCCGAATGGTCACTTCATCGCCAAAATGCAGAGCAGTTGGCTGGGGTGCTTGAACAAACAGGGGGGAACCGTCGTGGTGGAGCATGGTTTAGGCAGGGGTCGGTTGGTCAGCGGCTAGCAATTCCGCCGCGTAAACCACCAGCATAATGAGCAGTGCATCTGCCAAGAATAGGTGGAGCAATTGCAACCAAGTCGGCGCTAGAAGCAGAACGTTCAAACCGCCAGCAATGATTTGCGTGCCAATAATCATTTGCAAGTAGCCACCCCAGCGATGTAGCGTTTTTTCTTTAGGATAGCGGCTTGGCACAATGCTAACAATAACCCAAATGAAAGCACTAGTTAGGATAGCAATCACGGGATGATAGACGCGCAGGCGCACCAAAAAGTGCATACCTTCCATAAAATCTTGTCTCAGCCCGTGCAAGAATGTTTCCGGGGGAAAAAGTGTGTCTCCTAGCGCGGTAATCGCCCCGCTCGAACCGACTGCCGCCACTGCCACCGCCCCAAACACCAACCACCCAAACCAGCGGGAGCGAGTGTTTGCCGCATTGGGGTTGCAAATGTTGGTACTCCACCAAGCGGTGAGCGTGAGCCAAGTGAGCAAAATGAAGGTATTAATCAGGTGAATGCCCACGGCGAAGGCACGCATAACGGTGGCGTTGTCTTCGACCAGTTCCAGTAGCACCAAACCTGCGCCCAAACCTCCTTCGACAAGGATAAAGACCAAACTGCCGATTGCGGCATTGCGTACCCGGCGTTGTACCAGCCCTTTGCGAAACAGCAATATTGCCCACACCAGCAGAAAAATCACTAACAATCCATCCAAAGCGCTAGTAATGCGGTGGGAGAACTCAATTAGGGTGTTGACGGAAGCATTGAGTGGGACGACTGTGCCATTGCAGGTGGGCCAATGTCGCCCACAGCCTGCGCCGGAGCCAGTGGCACGTACCACTGCCCCCCACAAAATTACCACTACATTGTAGAACACGAGAAACCAAGCATAGCGGGTGAAGTTTTGTCGTTTATTCATAATTAATAACCTGTGAATAAAAATTTTTCTTAGCAATTACCAATCGCTTTACTCCAACGGGCGACCCTGCAAGATTGCCAAAAACACCTGTTCAGCATCCACAAAGCCTTGCAATGCCGGTTGCCACACTTCCGGGTTAAAGCTATCGCTAGTGCTACTATTTTGCAGTACGTTCACACAGTCTTGGTAGAAGTCAAAAGCTTGCCCCAACGCTAGCCCCTTCGCCTGATTGTAAAATCGGGTCGCAGAATCGGTGACAACAATGTCGGGTAAAATGGAAAGGTTGGTATAAGTGTCGGTAAACAAGCGGCAGTTGACGGGTGTACCATTGAGTGCGCCTTCTATTTGCCCACGCATTTGGCGCACATAGTCCAGCGCAAGCTGGGTGTTTTCCAACAATTGCCCGGATGGCGTTACCACCAGTATTAAGGTGGCATCTGCATCCGCAATGCCATCGGTTGCGGTGGGGGAAAGGGTTGCTTTGGGAATGAGGTACTCTGGCGTGAAGCCGGGCGCAACTGGCAGTAAAAAATCCAAGTCAGCAACGGGAGCAGTTGCGGTTACCTGAACAATGGTCAGGGTTGGCAAGGGTGTGTTACTGGGTAGCGGGGTGGAGCTTGGTTTTACACTTTGGGTGAGCGCAACTGCCGTTTCCAAGCCGTTGAGCATATTGGGGGCGAGATCGTTAGTCTCTGACTGGCAAGCGCTTAACAAGATGAGAAATACACCGGCGCTTGTTGTCAGCCCGAGTTTAATAAGGGAAGAAAGTCGCCTGGCTTGCATAATGCCATTTTTTTTGAAAAGGGCACGCCATACTGAAGGCGTACCCACAAAAGGCATACCTTACAAAAAGCACGCCTGCAAATATTCACCTGTGCAATCGCCGCAAATAAATTTGCGGCACGCATAAAAATTATGCTTTTGCATTGGGAAAAACGCAACTCAATATTGGGTACGTGTGCCAAATAGTACTCGTACAGTTTTTTTAAAGCAACTATCAAAATCACACGATGCGACACATACTATCGGTAAAAAAGTTGTCTAACAACTCAATAAAATGTAAATATACTTTAACTATTATACCATGAAACCGCCCTTCCCTGCGAAATCGGTGTCTAAATTGCCACTCTTGCGGGCGGGACAGGTGCAATTGTCGGGTTTGGCAGTATCTATTCGGCACACTTGCCGAATAGTACCCGTGTCGAATATAATCAAACCAGCCCATCCGCTCCACCATTATGCAAACGCTTCTTGACCTACCCAATTGGGAAACCCGCCCGCCGAGCGGCAACCCCAGCGCCCACACCTTCTCGCTAGAACCTACCCGCCAATTGCTTGCTCGCTTGGGAAACCCACAGCAACAAGTGCGTTTTGTGCAGGTGGCAGGGAGCAAGGGCAAGGGTAGTGTCTGCCATCTGCTGGCGGCGGCGCTACAAGCATGTGGCTATCGAGTAGGGTTATACACCAGCCCGCACCTTCACGACCTACGGGAACGCTTTCGAATCAATGGCGAGAACATCCCCGCCGCCGAGTTCGCCCGCCTGCAAGCACACCACGCCCCCCATTGGCAAGAAATCCCCGAATTGTCGTTTTTTGAAGCATGCACGGCGCTGGCAATGGCTTGGTTTGCGCAGGAAGCGGTGGATATTGCTATTCTCGAAACCGGTTTAGGGGGACGCTATGATGCCACCAATGTCGTCAATCCTGTACTTTGTCTCATCACATCATTGGAATTGGAACATACTGCCATTTTGGGCAATACACTGGCAGAAATTGCTTACGCTAAGGGGGGAATTATTAAACCAGCAGTGCCAGTTCTGACTGTCCCGCAAGCAGATTCCGCCATGCAAGTGCTGTGGCAGATTGCTCACGAGCAGGGCGCACCCTTCCAAGTGGTAGAAACCCCTGACACACCACCCGTTTTGCACAGCGCCCGGCACTGGCTCAACATTGCACTGGTTTCTGCCGCGTTGCAACAGTTGCGTGTCATTGGTTTTCATCTACCCACACAACTTTGTCAACCCGTCTTAGTACACACACGCCTGCCCGCCCGCCAAGAATTTTTGCCCGGTAGCCCTGCTTACCTATTCGATGTGGCACATACCATTGAAAGCGCTATTGACCTACGCGCATTTGTGCTACAATTAACGATTGCCAAACCGTTTGTTTTACTGTTTGGTGTGATGCGTGACAAGCAGGTGCAAGCGGTCTTGCAAGCCCTGCGTGCCATTCCTATCACCCATTGTGTGCTTACCAGTGCAAACCACCCACGTGCCATGCCCGTGAGTGAACTTGCACCGATTGCCGAAGCGCTTGCCTTTCCAAACCTTGCCCTTGCCAGCCATCTGCCCTACGGCTTGTCATTGACACGACAATTGGCAGGCAAACACGGCACTATTTTAATTACGGGTAGCTTCGCATTAGTCGGAACAGCCCGCGCCAGCCTTTTACCATCCCCCAAACCGATAAATTTATTGGGGTAAAACCAAACTCACTGATGAACCAACTTCCCAATCCCTTTGAATTACAATCCGCCGAATTGAGCGATATTAACAATGCCCGCCCCAACCGTAAGGGCATTGTGGATTTGCCTGTATTGCCATTGCGCGATTTAGTACTCTTTCCGCGCATGATCGCCCCGCTCAATGTTTCCCGCGATATCAGCCAAGCCGCTATTAACCAAGCCCGCTCTGCCCACTCAACTGTCATTGCTTTGGCACAGATAGACCCCGAAGACAACGCCCCACAGCCCAACGACTTCCACATTGTCGGCACTGAAGCCGCCACCGCCCGCCCGATGCGCTTGCCAGACGGTAACACGTCGGTTTTGGTGCAAGGACGCCGCCGCTTGGAAATTGTGGAAGTGTACGAAGCCGAAGGACATTTGCGTGCCAAAGCACGGGTAATGCACGAACCAGAAATTGACGCACACGACCCCGAAACCGAAGCGCTGATGCGGGTGATTATCTCGCTTTTGGAGAAAGCCATTTCCCTAAAACGCGACTTGCCCGAAGAAGCGTTGGTCTATGCGCTGAATATTGATGAACCGGGCTGGCTGGCAGACTGGGTCACCACCACGCTGGAACTCGAACTGCTGGAGTACCAATCCATCCTAGAAACGATTTCCCCACTCACACGCTTACAACGGGTGAGCATCTTGCTGGGGCGCGAAATCAACCGTATGGAGATGGAAGAACGCATTCACGCCGATGTGCAACAACGGGTAGATGCCAGCCAAAAAGAGTTTTATTTACGCGAACAATTAAAAGCCATCCAGACCGAACTGGGCGAGATTGACGTTTTCCAACAAGAGTTGGAAGAACTGCGCGAAAAAATTGAAAACGCCCACATGCCGGATGAAGCCCTGCAACGCGCCCGCATTGAATACAAGCGCTTGTTGCAACAGCCGCCCATGTCGCCAGAAACGGGTGTGATTCGCACCTACTTGGAGTGGTTGATTGACCTGCCCTGGGAAGCCCGCACCGAAGACAATTTGGATTTGAAACACGCCCGCGAAGTACTGGACACCCGGCATTTTGGGCTAGAAAAAGCCAAAGAACGTATTTTGGAATATATCGCCGTGCGTAAACTGGCACAAGACCCAGATAAAATCAAGCAACCCATTTTGTGCTTTGTGGGACCGCCAGGCACCGGTAAAACATCACTTGGGGCATCTATTGCGGAAGCGCTCGGACGCAAGTTTGGGCGGCTTTCATTGGGTGGCGTGCGCGATGAAGCCGAAATTCGCGGGCATCGCCGTACCTATATTGGCGCATTGCCCGGACGAGTGCTCCACACCATGCGCCGTGTTAGCACCGTCAACCCACTCATCATGCTCGACGAAATTGACAAGATGAGTAGTGATTTTCGCGGCGACCCGGCTTCTGCTTTGCTGGAGGTGCTGGACCCAGAACAAAATCACAATTTCTCCGACCATTATTTGGAACTGCCTTACGACCTAAGCCAAGTGCTTTTTGTCACCACCGCCAACACGCTATGGAGTTTGCCACCCGCTTTGGAAGACCGCTTAGAAGTGATTGAATTTTCTAGCTATACCGAAGACGAAAAAGTCGAGATTAGCCGCAAGTTTTTGATTCCGCGCCAGTATGAACAAAATAGCTTGCAAGGGCATCCGTTGGAAATTGACGAAGACGCTCTGCGCTTGTTGGTGCGTGAATACACCTATGAAAGTGGTGTGCGTGAATTGGAACGACAAATCGCTACTATCTGCCGCAAGTTGGCTCGCCAAATCGCCGAAGAAAAACCTGCCGAACTGCACGTTACGGCTGACCACTTGCTCGGCTTGCTCGGTCCTTCGCTCTTCCCGCAGGATGAAGCCAACAAGACCGATGAAGTGGGCTTGGTGACCGGGCTGGCATGGACTGCCAATGGCGGTGAGATTACCCCGATAGAAGTTGCCATGATGGATGGTAAAGGTGAAGTACAAGTCACCGGACAGGTGGGGGAAGTGATGCAAGAATCGATTCAAGCCGCCTATGCTTACCTACGCTCACGCGCCAAAGAGTATGGGTTTAAGCTGAAGGGCATGGAGAAAAAAGACATTGCTATTCACATGCCGGAAGCGGCAACCAGCAAAGATGGACCCAGTGCGGGCGTAACTATTGCCACAGCACTATTGAGCGTGCTCACCGGACGCAAGGTGCGTAGTTCGGTTGCCATGACCGGCGAAATCACCTTACGCGGGCGGGTCTTGCCGATTGGCGGACTCAAAGAAAAAATGCTTGCCGCTCACCGCATGGGCATTAAGACTGTTATCATCCCCAAAAAGAATGCCAAAGATTTGATAGATATTCCGGAACGGGTGAAGGCAGATATCCAGATTGAGCAGGTGGAACATATTGACCAAGTGTTGGCAATTGCCTTGCTCCCAGCAGAAGCCCGCTCCACGCGCACCCGCACCGCTCAAGCGCAGGACGCACCTGCCAAAGCGGCTACACCGCGCACGCGCAAATCTGCTGTTAAACCGGCAAGTACAGCAACGCCCACTTCCAACTAAGCTTTCGACTGAACAAACGGCTCCACATGGGGTCGTTTTTGTATCTGCCCCCTTTCCAGATGATAAAGGGATTGGGGGTTTGGGTTGGGTCAATCAGTGCCCATCTCCCCGGCGAAATGCTATATTCGGGTAACTGCTCAGCCTAGTTTGGCAAAACTGGCTAAAATCAGAATGACAATGGTTTGTTTACCCAAATACGGGCAAAACAGGGAAGTTACTGGTTTTTTGGTAGTGCCTAAGGAATAA
>DKKK01000014.1 GCA_002455215.1 Anaerolineales bacterium UBA6668
TATGCCTGAGCAGTTACAAAATTACAGTAAAAATTGTAGACGAATGGAAAAGGTACTGCCTTTTTTGGGTTGGCTTTGCACTTCAATTTTAGTGCCGTGCGCTTCTGCCAAGCGCTGAGCAAACGCCAATCCAAGCCCAGTGCCACCAAAATGGCGAGTACTGGAGCTATCTAGCTGGTGGAAGGGAATAAAAAGTTCTTCGACCCGTTCCATAGGCACTCCGATACCGGTATCCTGCACATACAGTAGGCATTCTTGGGCTTGACGGCGAGCGCCTACTATCACCATACCACCTTTATTGGTAAATTTAACCGCATTATCTATTAACTGGTACATTAACCAGCTCAACTTTTCGCTATCACCACGCACTGGGGGTAAGTTCGCGCCAATATCCGACACCAATTGAATGCCAGCCGATTNNCGCCCGGCTTTCAAATGCATCCATTTGCTTGCGGATCACTTGTGCAATATCTACTGGTCCAATGTTGAGCCGAATTTCGCCGCGGGTATTGGAAGAAAAACGCACCAAATCTTGGATTAACTGCTCCAAATTACCCACTGAGCGATTGATGGTTTGCAATGCTTGCTTTTGCTGTTCGCCCAAACCACCCAGCAAGCCATCCGAGAGCATCAGGCTATAGCCCTTAATTTTAGACAAGGGAGTTAAAAGTTCATGTGAAATGTTACTGATGAAGTTAATTTTCAACTGATTCAGTTCCATCAACTTTTGCATGGCATTTTGCAGTTCGGCAGTCCGTTCCGCCACCCGTTGCTCTAAGCGCTTGTTGTAATCTTGCAGAGCGGCTTGCATTTCCATCATTTGCTCGGTAATAGCACGGTCTAAATCTTCGCGGCTAACCAATTTAAGCTCCAACAATACCTGCCCTAACCGAGCTTCTTTGCCATTGGCACGTTGTTCTTTTTGATAAGCCAACGCTCTTTCCAAGTCAGCTTTTGAAACCAATTTGTTGCGAAGCAAATAAGTTCCCAAGCGTGGCAAGATTTGTTCGGGGACATGCACGGCGCTAGCTTCTGCCGCTTGAAATGCCGCAAGTGCTTCTCGTTCCGCTTGTAAGGCATTAAAGGCTAAGGCAATGCTCTCGCGGGAATTTTCATCAGGGTTCTTGGTGGGTGGGGTCTGCATAACAGCAAATAGTGTACTGCGAATCGTCAAAATCGGCAACTATATTCGACACAGGTAAAAACTACGCTTTTTCTTTAAGCAAAAAAGCGCGAATCTGACCCAAGTCGAATATAGCAGAGAAAATAAATATAATATCTGGGGTTAAATTGAAACACCCAAACAGGCCTTTATATGCTGTAAAAGGTTTGCGGAAGTGCAATTACGTGCCGTTAGCGCACTAATTCCCAGGCAAAGTGTGGCAACTCTGGGAAAATCATTTCTTCCCAAGCCAAGCGTACTGCGTCATGGCTACCGGGGGTTGAGAAAATGACCGCGCCCTGATACACGCCAGCAGTGGCACGCGAGAGCATGGCGGCTGTACCCACTTGTTCGTAACTCAACAAGCGAAATAGCTCACCAAAGCCTGGTAGGGTTTTCTCCAATTTGCGTGCCAACACATCGTAGGTGCGGTCACGCCGGGCAATACCAGTGCCACCATTGAACAAAATCACCCGCGCTTGGCTGGCAATCGCTTGTTGCAAGGCGCTTTCTACCTGCTCGGCTTCGTCTTTCACAATGGTGTAAAATACTACGCGATGCCCAGCGGAAGTGATACGCTCGTTAAGATACGCCCCATTGGAGTCGGTTTCGGGCGTGCGGGTGTCGGAAACGGTGATAATTGCCAGTGGAATTTCGGTTTGACTGGCGGCAAACTCGCGGTGTTGGTCTGCGCTACTGCTCATGGTAGGGTTAACGGGTGAGTGGGCGATACTTGATTTTTTGCGGGGTGTCGGCGGCTTGCCCGAGACGTTTGTGACGGTCTGCTTCATAGTCTGACCAATTGCCTTCATACCAACGCACTTGGCTATCGCCTTCAAATGCCAAAATATGCGTGGTTAAACGGTCTAAGAACCAGCGGTCATGGCTGACAATCAGTGCCGTTCCAGCNNTCGAGGAAGTAGCGGTCGTGGGTCACCAGGATGACGCAGCCCGGGAAGGCTTCCAGGTGATGCTGCAGCCAGGCCACCGACTCAGCGTCCAGGTGGTTGGTCGGTTCGTCCAGCAGAAGCACATTGCCGCCTTGCGCCAGCATTTTTGCCAGATATACACGGTTGCGCTCGCCACCAGAAAGCATGCCGCACTTCTTTTGCTGGTCTGCCCCTTGGAAGTTAAAGCTGGAGACATAGGCACGTGCCACCCGCCGAATCGGTCCCAGTTGCATGGTTTCTTCACCATCCGAGATTTCATCGTACACACTTTTTTCCGCGTCAAGTTCGCGCATTTGTCCGGCATACGAAATTTTTACCGTCTGCCCAACATGGATCGTGCCGCTATCGGGGGTTTCCTGCCCTACTAGCATTTTGAGAAGGCTGGACTTACCAGCACCGTTGGGACCAATAATGCCAACAATGCTACCGGATGGAATTGCAACGCTTAGATCTTCGATGAGTAGCTTTTCACCTTTGGCTTTGCGCACATTTTGCAGTTCAAAAACCACTGTGCCTAAGCGCGGTCCGGGTGGGATGTAGATTTGCAAATCTTCGCGGCGTTTTTCGGTTTCTTGGCTGAGCAAGCTTTCATAAGCGGTCACACGAGCTTTGCCTTTGGCTTGGCGGGCACGTGGCGACATGCGAATCCACTCCAGTTCGCGTTCCAAAGTGCGCTGGCGCTGGCTTTCGCTCTTCTCTTCCTGACGAATGCGCTCTTGCTTCTGTGCCAGCCAACTGCTGTAATTGCCTTCCCACGGAATGCCATAGCCACGGTCTAGCTCCAAAATCCAGCCCGCCACATTGTCCAAAAAATAACGGTCATGGGTAACGGCAATGACCGTACCTTTATACTCTTGCAAATGGCGTTCCAACCACGCCACTGATTCGGCATCCAAGTGGTTGGTGGGTTCATCTAGGAGTAGGATATCCGGTTCGGTCAGGAGCAAACGTGTGAGCGCGACCCGGCGGCGTTCTCCACCAGAAAGCACGGCGATGGGCGTATCTGCTGGCGGACAACGTAGCGCATTCATGGCTAAATCCAGTTTTTGGTCCAGATTCCACACATCATGCTTATCTAGTTCTTCCTGCACTTTTTCTTGCTCTGCCAAGAGTGCATCAAAATCCGCATCGGGTTCGGCAAATTTGGCATTGATAGCGTCATAGCGAGCCATCAAATCTACCAAAGGTTGCACGGCTTCTTCCACCACCTGCTTGACCGTTTTGCTTTCGTCTAGCACTGGCTCTTGCTCCAGCAAACCCACACTATAGCCCTTGCTAAAGTGAATTTGCCCCACATAATCGGGGTCTTTACCGGCGATAATGCGGAGCAAAGTGGATTTACCAGAGCCATTTAGCCCCAGTACACCAATCTTTGCGCCGTAATAAAAGCCCAAATAAATGTCACGCAATACTTGTTTGCTCGGTGGGTGAATTTTTCCCACACCAACCATTGAAAAAATTACTTTGTTGTCAGCCATAAAAATTTCTTAAAATTTGAATTGTTTGCGAGCAGGGAAAACACCTGCTTTTCTATTCGGCGCGTGTGCCAAATAGCGAATTGCGAGTATGGGTATCCACCTGAAACACCAGTAATTGCAAGCCGGACAAGTAGCAACAAGCCGATGCGCTTCAAAATAGTCTGCCCATTCACAGTTGTATTCAACATGGGTCGAATATAGGCGTTTTTTCTTCAGGTAAAAAACACAATTTGTGTCCACGCTGAGAATATCGGCTATTCAGCCACTTCACCTTCCACTTCTTCGTCTTCCCACACTTCGACAGCCTTATCCACAAACAGAATGCCATCCAAATGGTCATATTCGTGTTGGATGACCCGCGCCATCCAGCCGTAAGTACGCAGTTTTTTCTTGCGTCCGTAGCGGTCTAAATAGTCAACCGTCAAGCTTTTGTGGCGCATCACTTCACCCAAAATACCCGGCAAAGACAGACACCCTTCGGTGCCTTTCAGCTTTTCATCTGAGCGTTCACTCAATTGCGGATTAATCATCACCAGCACTTTGCCCACGCCCGGTGGGAGCGGTTCATCGGTCTCTGGGTCATGGTAAGGGTCGTACAGCAGGTGCGCCACAAACAAGCGAATGCCTTGCCCAACTTGCGGGGCGGCAAGCCCAACACCGGGAGCGGCATGCATGGTTTCCACCATATCGTCAATCAACGTTTGCAATTCGGGCGTAAACGCAGAGACTGGCTGGGCTTTTTGGCGCAGGATTTTTTGCGGAGGGGTAACAATGGGTAGGATTGGCATTGGGTAACGGGATCATCCAAATGAAATTAATCTTATTTCGGCAAGTTTTGTTCGCTATGGTGGGCAACATCGTGATAGGCGCGAATCCAACGAAGCCAGTCCGTGCGTTGCTTTTCAATTTCTGCCCGCTCACGTAAGATACGCCGAACTTCTATGCGGCGGAATAACTCTTGTTGCACACGCACTGGGTCCACTACCAGGTCAAAGGTCAAGACGCCTGTGCTACCACCGGTTTCGATACTAACTGTACCATAATTAAACAAGTTGGCAAGTACTGTTTTGCGAGTGTAGCTAACATTGAGAATGCTGTCAATCGAAGCGGTGCGTTGCATGAGCTTGCCAAACAACGGCTTTTGTTCGCGGTCAATGATCTGGTCACGGGTGATGGTGTAGGTGTCGCTCCGCCAGTCTTCTACCTGATACCACGCTACCGCCAGCAAAATCAGCATAGGGATACCTATCAATAACAGATAAGCAATCCACGGGAGCGACCAACTGGCAAACATTGGAATTCTTGGCAGTACAGTAATCAACACCCCCAATGTGAGCAGGAGAATTGACCACCACATCTCGCCCAGCAACTTGATAGGATGCTTACGTAGGATAATTTCATCACCAATTTGGCGAAACCACGGTGGGGTGAGTACAATCGCATCCTTACCCGCGGGCGGGTGCTGGGTCATCACTGGCAGTTCGGGGGGCGGGGGTGGCGGGTGTAGCCTTTGCCAGCCCAAGCCTTCGCGGATGCTATCTTCAAATTCTTGGCGGCTCATGTGCGTATAACGGCGTTGAATGCGCTCTTGTTGCTCCAAGATGGCATTGGCGACTGCTTGCGGGTGGGGGACAGAAACAAAGTTGAGCGCACCGGTGAAAGTTTGCACGCGCACATCTCCGTATTGCAAGGTATGTTGCCAAAATTTATCTACCACAGACTGTGCCGAGCGCACCGTGCGAATGGGCGCTTCGGTGCGGGTGGCATGCAACAGCCAAAAGCGCTCTTCACTGATAACCCGCTTGTCCGTCACCACATAAATATCATCGCGGTAGTCTACCCATATCAAGCCCAACACTGGCAGGATGAGCAATGGCAAAAGCCAAAAATACCAAGCCAGCGGCAAACCTACAAAAACCAACACGCCCAAAACAATCCACAATAGTATCATAACAACAACGGGAAAGAGCGCTTTTTGCAATAAGATAAACCAGTGCTTTTCGACAATTAACACCACCTGCTCTTGCGGTTGAAGCCAGCGCGAAAAACCGCGGCGCAAGGCAATTTGGTAGGTTCGTTCTAGCAAAACGATGGCGGCGCGGATGACCGGGTATTTATCGAGTAGGGGGCGAAAGTTTTTGCGAGTGATGGTAAGGAGAACCGTAGGCTGGGTGGTGGTTGCCGTCACCAACAATAAATTCTCTTCGAGCATCTCCTTTTCGCCAAAGAAGTCGTCTTCGCGCTCTAGGCTGACTTCGACAACCTCGCGTTTTTCACGCACCTGACGGGTCAAGCGCACTTCACCAGAGTACACCAAATAAAATTTTTCCGGTCTATCGCCTTGCTTAAAGATGACCACTCCTTCTGGCAAGCGTTCCACTTCAAACAATGCTTGAATTTCCTGGATGGCGGCGTCGCTTAAGGAACGAAACAAGCTAACACTTTTGAGATGGTTAAAAATATCGTCGGGTAAAGCGGGCATGGTCGAGTGAAAGAAGGCGTGGGAGCGTGTATTGGGACGAGAATGGCAATCCCACTGGCTGACTCAAAATGACAACTCTTTTGGGGCACGATTTTCAAGCGTTCCGAATAGAGCGGCTGGGTTAATTATCTCATAACCCCCGTGCATTTTCTATCCTCGCGCATTCTATTTTCCGCGCCACGGCTCACAACGGTATAAATTTCCAGTTGGTTAAGGTATAATCCGCCCTATGACAAAGAGCAAAAGTAGAAGCAAAAGCAAAGGTGGCTTGACAGCACAGCAAAAAGCCGACATTTTGGGTATTATCTTAGCCTTGGTGGGTGGGCTTTTGCTGTTGGCGCTGTTCTCGCCGAGCCAGAGCTTTCTCACGGGTGGGATTCTCAGTGTGTTTGGCTTGCTATTTGGCTGGCTGGCATTTATTTTGCCGCTCAGTTTGCTGATTTTGGGTGTGTATATTTTTTTACGCCGTTTTAGCAAAGACTTGCCGATTCCGGGCGCAGAGCAAGTAATTGGCATGTTTTTGCTGTTTTTTTGCGCACTGGTGGGCATCCACTTTTTGCAAAGCGCAATTACCGGCGTCAGTTCTGCCGACTTGGTAGCACTGCATCAAGGCGGCGGTTGGTTTGGCGGGTCATTACTGGAATGGTTTTTGCAACAACTAGGCGGCTCTGCCACGGCGGTAGCGCTGGTGGTGTGGCTGTTGCTCTCGCTCCTATTGACTTTTAGTATTTCATTGGTAGATATTATTGGCGTGTTTGTCAATTTTTGGCAAACGTGGATGACGGCAAAAGCAGAGCAATCTGCCCGCAAAGGGCAACGCTCCACTCGCCAACCGCCGGTCTATTTGGACGAAGAAGATGAACCGGAAGTCGCGCTCCCACCTGCTCGGCGCGTCCCCGCCAGTGCCAGCACGGAACGCAAACCAGAACGTGCCACCCGTGCAGAGCCTGCTCAAAGAGTAGCGCCAGCCAGCCAACCGCCCCTTGCTACCCCAGCCACGCCCGCCCAAGCCAAAGGGTCTCCCCCCCAGAGTGCGCCTGCCATTGCCGGTTTACCCACCAATACCCAGAGCGACGCTGTGCCCGGTCAAGTTTGGGTTTTGCCCGACTTCACCAAAATTTTACGCCCCGGTACAGAAGGTAAGGAGGATGACAAATTAGACCGCCAACGAACTGCCGTTATTGAAGAAACGCTCGAAGCATTTGGCGCACCCGCAAGCGTGGTGGAAGTCAACCGCGGACCCACCATTACCCAATATGGCGTGGAACCGGGCTTTCTGGAACAACGCAGTGGCAAGCGAGTGAAGGTCAAGGTAAACAAAATTGTCTCGCTTTCCGATGATTTGGCGCTAGCGCTCGCCGCCGCCAGTGTCCGCATTGAAGCGCCGGTGCCGGGCAAGGGCTTTGTGGGCATTGAAGTGCCCAACACTGAAGGCTCAACGGTCACCTTGCGCGATATTATGGAAAGTGAGCCGTTTGCTAAGGTCAAGGGTGCGCTAAAAATTGCGCTTGGCAAGGACGTGAGTGGAGAAGCGCTTGCCACCGACTTGGGCAGTATGCCGCACTTGCTAATTGCTGGTACTACTGGCTCAGGCAAATCGGTGTGTGTCAACTCGATTATTTGCGCCTTGCTCCTGATTCACACCCCAGAGACCTTGCGCTTCATCATGGTTGACCCCAAACGGGTAGAATTGACCGGCTACAACGGTATCCCGCACTTGCTTGCCCCAGTGGTGACGGATGTAGAACGGGTGGTAGGTACTCTGCAATGGGTGGCGCGTGAGATGGATGGGCGCTACACCAAATTTGCAGAAGCGGGTGCGCGTAATATTGATGATTACAATAAGAAGCTCAAGAATCAGGGGCAAAAGTTGTTGCCCTACTTGGTGGTGATTATTGATGAGTTGGCAGATTTGATGATG
>DKKK01000021.1 GCA_002455215.1 Anaerolineales bacterium UBA6668
CTTTTTCATGCGGTTGCCCTGTGTGGTGTGGCTAGCTGTGCCGAGGTAAGTGAGCGTATTTACGCTCCAATTGGCGATTTTCGGAGAATTTTTTCCATTGGCTTCCCTTTTGCCAATTCGTCAACCAACTTGTCCAGGTAGCGGATATTGCGCATCAAGGGGTCTTCAATATCTTGCACGCGTACCCCACACACCACCCCTTGAATCTGCTCGGCATTCGGGTTCATCGCCGGTGCTTGGGCAAAAAATTGTTCAAAATCAACTTCTCGTTCCAATTGTTGGGCTAAACCCGCTGGGCTATAACCGGTGAGCCAGCCAATAATTTGCTCCACATCTTCGCGGGTGCGCTGTTTCCGCTCGGCTTTTGCAACATACAATGGATAGACTGTAGAAAATTTTGTGGTGAAGATGCGATGTTTGCTCATAGGAGATTGGGAATTGTGTAAGATTTTGGAATGAGCAACAACCTTGTGAGTTAATTTACGGGTTGTTGTCTGTTTTTTTGCGTTCTGCCACCCAATTTGCCATGTCTTGGGCAGATGATGTGGCAATGGTGCGTAATCCGGCAATCACTCCGGCTTGATTCTGTGCGGGTTGGTTCTGGCTAACCTTCCACTTGCCTAACAGGCGGGTAATCACCAGCTCAATGCCGACAATCGCCGCCATGTTTTTTGCAATGTACTCTTGCGGTGCGTCTGCCACCTGCCAGGGCGTGGGGCGACTGGCTTCATGCTGGGCGGTCAGCTCATCCAGTTGTGAGCGCAACCAACCCGCATCTNNCATCTTCCGCAATGCGCCAAATGCCATAGGCATGTACAACGGCATAATTCCAGGTGGGTACCACTTTGCCGGTTTCCTGCTTGGTGGCGTACCAGCCGGGCGTGATATAACTGTCTGCCCCTTGAAAGATAACCAGCGACTCGCTTCCGTTGGCAATGTCTGACAGCATGGCATTGGCACGCGCCACATGACCGCGCAAAGCCCCATAGGGAGCGGGGTTTTCATCCAACAAAAGCGGGATATGGTTGGCGTTTAGCCCGGTGCTGGAGTGGGTGACAACGGTTGCCAGCGGGTTTGACCGCATCAAGTCATGCAGGATTTCGATTCTTGGTTCTTCAAATTGTTTTAGAATGTACATGATTTTGGGCTGTAGGAATGGGTTTGGGCGGTTGGGAATGTAGGGTGATGTGGTTGGAATACGCCAAAGCAGGGTATTTCAATATCAGAAAAATGACTAAAACTGGAAGGCTCTGTTTTAGAATCAAGGTAACTATTCAGCCTTGTTTGACACAACCAATAGCTGGGTAAAACGGGATGATTAAGCTTGGATGATGGGTATAGGCTGTTGATAGGTTGTGTACCCATTTCTGAACCGTGTCATTCGCTCATCCATCTAGTCCGCATATTGGATGATGGTTATTTCACCATGCCTGAGCAGTTATGAATCAAGTATAAACAAAAAAGCCGCCTCGTCAATTGGTTTGCGATACGGCTTTTAAAAAAGGGGGATGAAAACCGGGGTTGCCGGAATTTAGGACGGAAGGGATTGGAACAAGCCAATGGCGTTATCGGTTGGGTCTTTGAAGATGGCAAACCAACCCATGCCGGGGATTTCGGTCTTCGGCTGAATCACATGCCCACCCAACGCTTCAATTGCTTGCAGGTCAGCGTTGATATCGGGGCTATCTATATAAATCAATACGCGCCCAACCGGATTGATCTCTGAAACTTCGGCAAAACCACCACCCGGTGCTTCCTCTGGCATCCATGTGTAATAATTCATTTCGGGCATCAGTTGCGTTTTCCAGCCAAACAATTTTTGATAGAAATTCGCCGAACTTTCAGGTGTGTTGGCGGTAATTTCAATGTGGACAATGTTACGTTTTGACATAGGGTTAGATTCTCCAAAAAAGGGTATTGAGCGACAAATAAATTCTAGAACATAAATTCTATTTTGTCAATAAAGAAAAAATCGGGTTTTGCCGGGCGGTACTCACGGGCATGAACAGTGAATTTTTTAGATGGTCAAAAAGTCTGCTGTCATGTGGTTACTCATTGTGACAAGGGCATTCATAATACTCATTAATATAGTGAAGGGTCGCTTTACACAGTTGTTCCAGCACACCCAAGTCTATATCTGACAATTTTTTGCAATAAATGCAAGCCTTACCCATCTTGTATTTGCCCAATTGTGCTAACAGGTGGGCGTTGTCACTGCTTTGTGCCGTAACATATAACGAAAACTCAGCTTTTCTAGGAGAAAAACCAATCATGAAAGAATCGCCTTCTCGCCCACTGGCATATTTGTAGTGGTAACTGCCAAAGCCGATCATTGTGGCGCCCCACATCTTGGGTTCAAAGCCAGACCATTCACGCATCAGCTCAATTAAGCGCAAACTGTCCTGCTTCTTTTGCTCGCTGTCTGCGAAAGCATTGATAAAATCATAAACATTGGCATTGGTTTCGGTAGTTTTGTTGGCGTTTGTCATGGGCAAGTCCTATCTAGCACAGATGATGTGACGAAGTATATACCAATTTTCTTTTAGTAGCCATCCTGTTTTGGGGCAATTGGCGGGTCTGGAAATACCAGATATTGTGGTGGAACGAGATCCGCCAACCACACGCCATTTTCGGAGCGAAAAAAAACATAACCATCTACTACCATCTGTTTGCTATTGACGGTCAAGACAATCGGTTCTTCGTGTCGTTTGCCAACAGTGCGGGCGGTTTCCACATCTGCCGAAAGGTGAACATGCTGGCGAGAGCGGGACAATAAACCTTGCGTTCGGATTGATTCCAGAAAGCGGCGAGCTGTCCCATGATACAGTTGTGTCGGTGGTGATTGTGGAGTGAGTTGCAAATCTATTGAAATGGAGTGACCTTGATTGGCGCGAATGTGCTGACCATCGGCGCCGATCGCAAAGCGTTGCTTGTTGTTTTCCGTCACTACCTGCTGGAGAATTGCTTCGGTAACGGGAATACCTGCTCGCTGGCATACTGCCAACACATCGGCGATACTTGCCCAGCCATTTGGGTCTAGCGCGAGCCCAAACTTGTGGGGTTCGTGGCGTAAAATCAAGCTCAAAAATTTGCTAATGCGGGTATGGTTGGGTTGCATAAGAGATTAATGTCTCCAATTTTCGGGGTTTGGGGCAATGTAATTCGTAATGGTTCGATACGCCCGTTCATCCGGCGCGACACGTTCCCAATAATTCCGTTGCCACAACNNATTACCAGAAAATCGCCGACAATTCAAATTTTTAACCCCACGAATATAATCATTGGTAGTCATTGTTTTAAACCATTGGATAACGGTAAACCGGGGCGAACCTATGTGTTCGCCCAATGTGGGGTTGTGTTCGCCAAAATTGAGGGACGACACGCAGGTCGTCCCTCAATTGCGTATCGTCCCGCATGTGTGTCTCGCCCCCCAATTGCGTTTTCACATCAACACGGTTGCCGGTATTTTCGATTATGCAATGAAAATGGTCGGGCATGACAATCATTGCGTGGCATTTAATGTCGGGAAATTTATTTTCTAATCATTCGTCCCGCGTCATTCAATTGCATTTTGCCATTGGCAATCCGACCCAACAAAGGGTCACGATTTTGCAGGCAAAGGGTCACAAAATACACCGCCGCCTGCGAATAATCAAACCCTTTTTGCCGCAGGCTGTGGCGATGGTAAAGTTGTGGGTTGTAACGGGACATGATTGTAAATTATTTTAACGCTCCGTAAGACAAATACCTAGCAATTTCGCTGTCTGCATTTAACACAGATGGAAAGCGTGTTGCCGAAGAAAAAGCGCAACTTTCGCCTGTGTCGAATACAAACATTTCCCCCGATTAGCAAAGTTACGATCCTTTTACGATTGCCATTGTTTCCACTCGTTTGCGATTTGGGTACGCACTTTTAGCAGTTGCTCTCGGCGGAAAAGTGCAACCATCCCACCACTTAGCAAAATTAGCCCGATGCTTCCAAGCTGAAACCAACGTGGCAACTCAACAAAACTTGGACCAAATTGAGTAATTCCATTGAGCACCAGAGAAAGCAATCCAAGTTGGAAATAGATTCGGGAATGGCTACGAATTCCCCATACCAACGCTATCAAAGATTCCAACAACAACAACCAGGCATATTTGACGGAGTCAAAGGATTGAATAAAAGCGGTTGTCATCAACACTAATAATCCAATGGCGGTGGGTACAAGATAGAATAGCTGGTTTTTCCTCATCCGCCGTTCATTCCAACCGACAACCAGGCAATACAACCCAAAGGGCAGGGCAAAAAACTGGACTTCCTTCACTTCATAATAAATTAATAAACACACAAGCACGCTATAAAACATCAATCCGGCTAGGTATCCCAAGCGAGCATTGCGCCGAGTGATTGCATCAAAAATAAACATCAGCCCGATAACGCAAAATGTCAGTGCGCACGGCAGGGCTTCAAAGCTAAAAAAAGAGCCGATGATAGGTAAAAGTGTCAACCCAATCCCCGCACGGTGAGCAGGAGTTCCATATAGCGACTTTATGGGTTGCGAGCGCAAAAGCCATGCCAAGAATACCAAGAAGGCACATAAACTCGCGCTAAGCAGATTCCAAACCTGCCAACTCAAGTTTAACCAGTGGTAAATATAAAAACTTCCGACAAAAACAAATAGTATGCCGAGATAAGTTAGTGACGGCAGTTTAACTTTTTCAAAGGTATCTCGTTCCCACCATGCCAGCCCAAATGCTACCAGGGCATAGACACCCGAAAGCCCGCCTGCCAATATCCCACCCAAATACATTGCGGCAAAATAGGAACCGAACACATTCAGCGCCCCTAACAAGTACAGATATTTTGACCATTTCTGCTGTTGTATCCAACTGAGCCAAGCCCCGCTCGCTACCAAGAGCACGCCAATTCCGCCATATAAACTGGTTAACGTATTCGCTCCATCACTCCCTACAGAAAAGAAAATGCGTAGAAGGGTCAATACAGCCAAATTGACTGCAAGCAAGGCTGGAATTAACAACCAGCCCCATTTTCGCCAAAGAGCGATTAAAATATACAATGTTGCGATCAATATCAGGGTACAACTAACAATACTCGAATTTTGCCAACAGAGAAAAACCACTAAACCGCTGAGAAATGCGGCGGGTATTAAAAAAGAGCCTCCCCATTTCAAATTTTTACGCCCCAAAAGATAACCAGTAGCCACATACACCAGCATAAGCGCAAGGACAATCACACCTTGAATGATTGTATCTGGGAAATTTCGCCTGGCAAACAAGAAAATTGGCGCAATAAAGACCCAAGTGGTGAAATACGTCAAAGAGAAAGTGTGAAACAGCCAGGTTGCACCAATTAAAATGATGACATCGCAAAGCAAATATATTTCCAAGTTGAGTGTATTTGTATAGTTGCTAATGGGCGCTATCGCAGTGACCAAAAGTGCCGGAATATAAGCCCCGAGATAAAATGGAATAGCTTCTTCCAAATTCTTTGTTCGGCGGCTCAGCCAATATCCAGCCAGCATATAAACCAATGCCAATCCCTTCACCCCGACCCCAATTGCGAAAGTAGATAACTGCAGATTGAATAGCATGTATAAAAATGTTGCGAGAAAACCAAATGCTACAAGCCAGCGTGCCAGGTGTTTATGGAGCACCATATCGGTAATGAAATAAAAAACTACTCCGGCAAACATTGCGCCAACCAAAAACCACGGGTTTCCCAATTCTATTGTTGGATATCCCAATTTGATAAGAACAAACAGAATATAAAAGAAACCCACCAATAACATGATAACTTGGGCACCCCAAAACATTGGAAGATAGGTAAAACTCGCCCATCTGGAAGATTTAAACCCATAAGCGCCAAGTAAAATTCCAATCAACATTAATGAATATGCAAGAAGTATTAGATTGGGCACTGCACTCAACAATATAATTAGTGCAGTGACAGCACTTGCAATTGCCCCCAGCCCCAACAGGGTAAATAATTTTGAGCGTGTCCAGTAGGCCGTGAAAGCATAAAAACACAACATCAGTACGGAACTAATTAGCCAGGTAATATTTGCATCAACGCCATAATCGCTAAAAACAAACATTTGCAAGATGGCAAAATTGAGCGGAGCAAATCCTGCGGCAAGTGCCAGTAATGCCAAGCCACCCAGCCGCAAAACTGGTTTTTGGAAAAGTTGGTATCCGCCAAAGTAGGTAACGAGAGTGACTACTAAGGTAATTAAAAACCTCCCCAGCCCGGAGATTTTATTCCATTGCACCCCAATAAACACTATCCCTGCCAACACCAAAAGCAAACTTCCTGAATATAGCGCGATTTTAATGTTGCGTTCACTTAACAACCATTGGTCAAATGGGATTGACTCGCGTGGGGGCTTTGCCTGGACTGCTACCGATTGTCGCTTGTCAGAAATTGGACCAGGCTGGCTAACAGTGGCATTTGCTGGCTCTGTTTGCGGAAAGGCATTTGTTTTTGGATGATAAGTTGCCTTCAGCAAATTTAGCTGTTTGGCGTAAGGTTCACCAACTACTTTTGCATTGGGCCAATTGGCAGTTTCCTTAAGCAAAAATTCCAACTGGTGCATTGTTAGTGCGTCAGTAACTGAATATGTAATGCCACACTCTGAACACGTATAGTTCTTATTTGATTCGGGTGATTTGCAATTTGGACAGAACACAGAAAACTCCTGCTTTGTAGAAAATAAAGATTTTTTACTTGCTATTGCATAAGGTTGACGAGCTTAAATTATGTGTAAACCATAAATATTTGTTAATATCATTAACTATATAAATGTTATTATATATGTGATTTTTGTTTTGTCAATGATCATTGTTGCTACAGGTACGGTTCAGTTTTTCGGAGAATGCAAACCTATACCTGCCGAATAGGTTTCGCCATATTTTTTGTGTTGCAAACCAGCTTGTGTTAGTAACCCATCTGACATTTTGAATGTCAGGGACTGGCTGATAGCGAGAAACCTGTACATCGAAATGACAAATCTATTCTCATGCTGAGATTTGCCCGTTATTCGTTACTAACCTGAAATCTTTTCGTAACTTTTCACCGTATCCAAATCACAAATCGTAACTGCTCAGCCCGGTTTGGCAAACCGAGCTAAACCTGAATGATAACGGTTTGTTGCCCAAAATACGAGCAAACAGGGGCAACCACTGTTTTTTTAGATCACCCGGCATTAATAGGCGCGGTTTCGTAAAGCCGCAATGCACTGTGGCTCTACTACGGTTTTGCTGTCAACTGGTTCAAAACAATTGCATTTTCGCGGTTGAACCCTTAAAAACATTTAAATATCAGCCTGTTTAGCGTGGCAAAGCCATTTGGCACGCTATTTGACGCCAAACTGTGGTGAATTTTCAGTATTTCGGTCGCTGATAACGATATTCGACAAGGTTGCTGAATATCACGAATGCCATGTGTAACTATGCCTGGGCAGTTACCACAAATCAAGCTAAATTCCACTTCCTTAAAAAATCGTTACAAACAGCCGATAACATTCGCACCGAACAAAATTTCAGCTATACTCGTCCTGATAACCCAAATTCAATAATGATAGACAAATCTCCTTCCCGCACCCACACCTACCTATGGGCAATCATCGCCCTGACCCTGCTTGCCGCCTTCCTGCGTTATTGGCAAATCGCCAGCCTAGCCCCCGAAGCTTGGTTCGATGAAGTTTGGTTTGCTGTACGTGCCCGCGAACTGTTGCAAGACCCACAATGGATTGTCTTCTATCGCACCCCGTGGGGTGGGGGCAATGCCCTAATGGTGGTGCTGACAGCCTTTTCCCAACTGCTTGGTTTTGTGCAAACCAGTACGAGCCGCATGGTGAGCGCATTCTGGGGCGTGGTTTCCATACCGCTGGCATATCGCTGTTTTGTCGAACTCTTTCACCACAGTGCTTTCTCTTCAGCAGACCGCAAACGGCTTGCCGTTCTTGCCAGCGGCTTATTGGCAATTCTCCTGCATTGGGTCATCATCAGCCGCGTAGGAACCGAACCCAGCCTAGCACCGGCTGTCGCCTTATTCGCCGTTTGGATGCTCAAAAGCGTTCAGCGCAAACCCAGCCAATGGTGGCGAACCGTTTTTGCAGGCTTGGCACTGGGCATTTCCCAATACAACGGGCCACACGCCCGCTTTGTGCTTGTGCTGGTCAGTTGCTTTGCCTTCCTTGACCTGCTCACGCTCAGCGGGCACACCCGCTGGCAATATTTGAAAAACCTGGCACTGGGCATACTCGCTGGCATGCTCGCCATTACCCCCCTAGCTGTATTTTTCTGGCAAGAACCGCAGTGGCTGGTGGCACGCGTGGCTCAAGTTTCCAGCGGTCCGCTCAACAGCCTTGCCTATTTTCTCGCCAACCTATGGGGCATTCTGCGCTCCTTCACCTTTTATGGGCGCTTTGACCCGCTGATGAATTACCAAAACCGCCCAACCTGGGACCTTCTGCAAAGCATCGGCTTTTGGGTGGGGCATGGTTGGGCAGTGTGGAATCTTCGCCGTCAGCGCGTGGCGCGTGAACTACTCATCTGGGAAATGCTCATGGTCATTCCCAGCCTGCTCACCAGTGATGCACCTAATTTACAGCGCATGATTAACAGCGCGGTTGGCTCGGCAGGCTTGGTGGCAGTGGGTTGGTGGGTGGCAGTCCAGTGGATTCTCGCACGCTGGGGCAAGCTCACTTGGCGCAAACCCCTGCTTGCCAGCCTGTTTGCCCTCAGCACCGCCCACACACTCGTCACGCTCTTTGTGCTGTTCCCGCACCAGCCCGAAATGGACTCCGACTATATTGCCGCCCCCGTGCGTGCCGCTAAGCTCTTACTTGCCCGCGCCCAAGCTGGGGAGCGCAGTTTGGCAGAAATCATTCCCGAAGCAGACGACATCATCTCCTTTGAGTACCTGCTACCCGCCGACAAAGCGGACAAAACCGGTGTAGAACGCCTAGACTTTCGCCAGTGCTTTCCCATCCCTGCCGATAGCCCAACCCGCACCAGCTATATTTTGCGCCACAAACGCTCTGCCGATGCACTTGCCTTTTTGCAGGCTCATTATCCCACTGCCCATTTCAGCTTTCTCGACTTCTGGCAGGAAGCAGGCGCACTAGTGGAAATCCCTGCCCATGCCCCTGCACCCACTCCTGCTGTGAGTGTTTCGGCACAATTTGCGGACGGACTGCGCTTGGTGGGCTATGAGTGGAGTGGGGGGCACATACCCGCTGGTGAACCGCTATTGCTAAANNAGCACCGTGCCAAGGCTTGCTCCCCATGACCCATTGGCAAACCGGTGACTTAATCCGCGATGGCTTTGCGCTCGTCATTCCGCCTGAAACCCCAGCGGGCAACTACCCACTCTCCGTGGGCTGGTATGCCTACCCAGAGCTAACCAACCTACCCTTGCTCGAAGGCACAGCCCTAGCCGGTCAACGCGCCAAAATCGCTGATTTGGTGGTGGAAGGGCGTTAACTTGGGTCGTTTAAAAAAAAAGACATCACAGGTCTTTAAGACCCGTGATGTCTCGGTTTGATTATCGAAGAGCGTTAGCAGACGTTCAAAATTAGACCACACAAATTTCAAAGACCTGTGATGTCTCGGTTTGATACCCCCAAGCCCTCAGCCATTTTCCACCGCTCACTTTTCAATTATAATAAACACATCTCGCGTCCCATTCCTATTTAACACGTTAACTTCATTAACTTCATTATCTTCTCCATGCTCACATCCATCAACCCCACCACCGCCGCAGTTATACAAACCTACCCTTCCCAAACCTTACCCGAAGTGCTGGCAAGTGTCGAAAAAGCCCACACTGCTTTTGACAGTTGGCGAAAAATGAATTTTGCGGAAAGGGGTGCCTGTTTTCAGCGGGCGGCAGTCCTGCTCCGCGAGCGTGTGGAACAATTTGCGCACCTGATGGCAATCGAAATGGGCAAACCACTGGCGCAAGGACGTGGCGAAACCAACAAATGTGCCGCCCAATGCGAATACTTTGCCCAACATGCCGAAGCCTTCCTTGCGCCCGAAGAAATTCGCACCGAAGCCAGCCGCAGTTACGTTGCCTACCTCCCGTTGGGGGTCATCTACGCCATCATGCCGTGGAACTTCCCGCTCTGGCAGGTATTTCGCTTGGCAGTGCCCACACTCATGGCGGGCAACACGCTGGTACTTAAGCACGCCCCCAATGTCACCGGTTGCGCCCAAGCCATTGCCCAAGTCTTTGCGGATGCTGGTTTTCCCTCTGGCGTGTACGAACCGCTCTACATCAGTGCCGCCGAAACCGATGCCTTCTCCACCGCCGTCATCAACCACCCCGCCGTGCAAGGCGTGACGCTCACGGGCAGTGGCACCGCCGGGCGAGCCATCGCCAGCAAAGCAGGAGCGGCTCTTAAAAAGGTGGTGCTAGAACTGGGGGGGAGTGACCCCTACATTGTGCTGGCAGATGCCGATCTCCAAGCCGCCGCCGCCAGTTGCACCAGTGGGCGCATGCTCAACAGCGGGCAAGTGTGCATTGCCGCCAAACGTTATGTCGTAGTGGATGAAGTTTACGAAGAATTTGTCGAGCGAGTCATTGCCCTGTACCAAAACCAAGTGCTGGGCGACCCGCTAAACCCCACCACCACGCTCGGACCACTCGCTCGCCCCGACCTGCGCGACCAGCTACACCGCCAAGTGCAAGACAGCCTAGCCAAAGGGGCAACNNCTACTTGGGGGAGAAATCCCCGCTGGGGAGGGGGCATTCTACCCGCCCACCTTGCTGGCTGGGGTGCAAGCGGGCATGCCCGCTTTTGACGAAGAGCTATTTGGTCCCGTTGCCGCTTTGGTGCGCGTAAAGGACACCGAAACAGCCATCCAAGTGGCAAATAACACCAGCTTTGGCTTAGGCGCGGCAATCTTCACCCGCGATGTGGCAGAAGGCGAGCGCATTGCCCGCGAAGAGCTATCCGCCGGTGCTTGCTTTGTCAACGATTTTGTCAAATCCGACTCACGCCTGCCGCTGGGTGGCATCAAGCAATCCGGCTTTGGGCGCGAAATCGGTCCGCACGGCATCCGCGAATGGACCAACGTCAAAACGGTGGTGGTCAAATAACCCCGCCCCGCCTGCGCCCCCTGCGCATCCAACCCTATCGGCAGGCGGGCTACCCCTACCTTCTGCTGAACGATCCGCTCCAGTTGGTGGCGGGCAGTTTGATGATCCCCCGTGATTGGGGGGTGATTCTGCACCTGCTGGAGGGTGTGCTGGAAGTTGGGCAATTGCCCGCCGCTTTGTTGTCGCAATATGGTGTGCAAGCAGACATTGAGCTAATAAACGACCTGCTCCAAGCACTGGACCGCCACTGCCTGCTCGATAATAGCCATTTTGCCGAAGTATATGAAGAAAAACGAACCGCTTACCGGCGGGCGGCACATCGCCCGCTGTTGTGTGCCGATGGGGTTTATCCCGCTGATGTGGGGGAATTGCGCCGATTGTTGGATGGGTGGTTGAATGAAAGTGCTTGCCCTAGCGTGGCAGAGCCGTTACTGGGGGTGGTTTGCCCGCATATTGACTATGAACGGGGCTACACCGTGTATGCAGACCTGTGGCGTGCCACCCGCGAACAGGTGCTCTCTGCCGACTGCGTGGTGGTGTTTGGCACTGACCATTTTGGCGGATTGCACCGCTTCAGCCTGACGCGCCAGCATTATGCCACTCCTTTTGGCATTTTGCCCACTGACACCACATGGGTAGATGAACTGGCTCGCCAATTGGGAGAATCTTCTGCTTCGGGTGGCGAACTCTTTCACCTGCAAGAACACGCCATCGAGCTTCCATTGGTGTGGCTGAGCCATTTGGTTAGCCAGGTACGCCCGCACAACCCACCTGCCATTTTGCCCATATTGTGTGGCAATTTGGGCGAGTCTGACGCACTGGCTGAGCAAGCCGATGTGCAAGCGGTTTTGCGCTGTGTGCAGGAACAAGCCCGCTCGCGGCGGGTACTGGTGCTGGCGAGTGGGGATCTTTCGCATGTGGGACCGGCATTTGATGGCAAGCCTTTACACGCCCCGCAAAAGGCAGATTTGGCGGCTGTAGATGAGCGGGTTTTGCAGGCAGTGCGGGCAGGGCAGGCGGCGGCGTTTTATGCGGGCATTGAAGCGACCGACAATGCCACCCACATTTGCGGCTGGTCGCCCATTTACCTTGCCATGCAAGCCAGCCAAGCCACCACCGCACGCCAGCATAGCTATCTGCAATGCCCGGCAGATTCCAAAGGTACATCGGTGGTTAGCATTGCGGGTTTGAGCTTGATTAGATGAGTGTTTGGGGATTTAGCCCAGTCTACCTTGATGCCACAAAAAACCAGTATGGTTGGATTCTGGTCATTTCTCCCAATCCCCATACATGAAAGTTTGCGGGGGCTGGCTATCATCGGAGCGATAGACAAAACCGGAGAAATTATCTAATACGCCGCGAAAGGTGAAAAAGAAAACCGATAGCGTCTCGTCTTCTTGCTCAATGTAGATTTCTTGCCCATCAGAAAGCATAGCGTATTTTTGGGGCAGTGGGGTTAGGTGTTCGCCTGGTGCTTTTTGGATTTCACCATTTTCCACCAGTTCAATAACTTCCAGAAAGGAAGGGTAATTTTTGTCGAATAAGTATTCCAGCCAAATTTTTGTAAATGGGACAAACAAGAATATCAGAACTGTAAGGATGTTAAACAGCGTTGGCAAAACCGCCGTGAGCCAATTTGTGCGAAAATGCCAAAATAGATAAACGATTGCACACCATGCAAGAAAAATCCAACTGACAAGGAAAAAGAGATAAATCAACGGGTAAATGAATACGGTTAACAAAGCAATTAAAATCCATTCTGAAGCTTTTATCAATACAAAAAGCAAGTTGAAGACCAAGTAGAAAGAAGTGATTAGGAAACTATTTCGAAATATTTCAGGTGTTTTCATGTTACAAAAAGCGGGGGAATACGGAATTGATGACAGAGTTTTGAATTTATGTTGTGTGAAATTAGCAGGGTTGAGAATCGTATTTTTTTCTTAAGGAAAAAGCGAAACTTGATAGTTGGCAGGTACGCCGAATAGAACCCGTGTCGAATATAAGCTGAATGGGTGCGATGGTATCAAAAATAAAATATCAAAGCAATCAGTGCTTGACAAGCACTCAAGGCACACACAGCAAGCACCTGAAGCCCAAAAGTTAAAACGCTTTTCTAATCTCGTAAAATTCGGTATAATAGCCAACAGTCGGGAGACGACCTGCAAGCGTTCTCCCGTTATTTTTGTGTTTATGAAATCAAGAAACTTACGAAACTTTTGTATTATCGCGCATATTGACCACGGCAAATCCACCTTGGCTGACCGTCTTTTGCAATTGACTAGCACCGTTTCGGAACGCGAAATGCAAGCGCAAATGCTGGACAGTATGGATTTGGAACGTGAGAAGGGCGTCACCATCAAGGCATCAGCAGTTCACATGACCTACCGCGCCAAAGACGGGCAGGAATATGAACTGAACCTGATTGACACACCCGGTCATGTAGATTTTGGCTATGAAGTGAGCCGCGCTTTGCAAGCCTGTGAAGGCGCACTCTTGGTGGTGGATGCCAGCCAAGGGGTGCAAGCCCAAACGCTTGCCAATCTCTACCTAGCGGTAGATGCCGGCTTGGAGATCATCCCTGTCATCAACAAAATTGACCTGCCAGCGGCGCGCCCTGTCGAAGTCACCCAAGAAATTGTGGACTTGATGGGGGTTGACGCGGAGCAAGTCATTACTATCTCGGCAAAATCTGGTATCAATGTGGAAGCCGTGCTGGAAGCTGTGGTCAAATATATTCCCGCCCCGACCCAAGATGTGGAAAAACCGTTGCGGGCGTTGGTTTTTGACAGCCATTACGACAGTTACAAAGGCGTGATTGCCTATGTGCGCGTGGTGGACGGTATTCTAAATGACGCAGATGAAGTCTTTGCCCTAGCCACTGAAACGCGTTTTCGCCCAGTGGAAATCGGCAATTTCCAGCCCCAGATGGTGGCTGGAAAACGCTTGCAAGCTGGGGATGTGGGCTATGTTGCCACCGGGTTAAAGACCGTGCGCGAATGTCGGGTGGGGGATACGCTCACCCTATTCTCTGCCAAAGCCGAAACGCCCCTGCCAGGCTACCAACCTGCCAAGCCAATGGTCTTTGCCGGTATTTATCCGGTCGAAAATGAAGACTACCCGACACTGAAGGAGTCGCTGGAAAAGCTCCAATTAAATGATGCGTCTCTGGTGTATGAACCGGAAACCTCACAAGCCTTGAACTTTGGCTTTCGCTGTGGCTTCTTGGGCTTATTTCACATGGAAATCATCCAAGAACGCTTGGAACGCGAGTACGACTTGGATATCATTGCCACAGCGCCTTCGGTTGAGTACGAAGTGGAAAAGACTAACGGCGAAACCATTTGGATTGATACCCCCGCCGACTTGCCAGATGAAAGTACCATCAACGAGATTCGAGAACCGTGGATGCGTATTCAAATTTTCACCCCGCAAGAATTTTACGGCACGGTGATGGATTTGGTCACCAAGAAGCGTGGTCAATTTGTCAGTCAGGAATATCCGGCACCGGGGCGGGTACTGCTGAATTATGATTTGCCATTGGCAGAACTGATTATTGATTTTTACGACCAACTTAAGTCGCGCACCAAAGGCTACGCGTCACTCGATTATCACTTTCATAGCTACCGCACCGAAAAGTTAGTGCGGCTCAATGTGCTCATCAACAACGCGCCACTCGATGCGCTCACCATGATTGTCCACAAAGACCATGCCTTTCACAAAGGGCAGGCTTTGGTGAGCAAATTGAAGGAACTGATTCCACGCCAAATGTTTGAAGTGCCGATTCAAGCGGCGGCGGGTGGTCGTATCATCTCGCGGGCAAATGTCAGCGCCATTCGCAAGGATGTATTGTCTAAATGTTATGGTGGCGATATCTCGCGCAAGAAAAAGCTACTAGAAAAACAAAAGAAAGGCAAAAAACGCATGAAAATGGTTGGGCGTGTCGAAATCCCACAATCCGCTTTTATGGCAGTCCTTAAGTTAGGTGATGAACAATGAAAAAGAACAACAATATCCTGATTTTAGCCTTCGGCATTCTTTTTAGCGCTTTAGCTCTATGGCTAACATTCAAAGATATTGATTTTGCTTCAGTTAAACAAGAACTGTTATCGGCAAATTATTGGTGGCTGATTCCCGCCGTTCTGCTCTTTCTGGTTTCAAACTTTGGGCGCGGTATGCGCTGGCGTGCCATGCTTCAGGATATCCCATCGCCCAAGCGCATTTTCTTCATCGTCCATACCGGTTACATGGTGAGTAATATCCTGCCATTTCGGTTGGGCGAACTGGCACGCGTGTATTTGGTCAGCCGAGAGAAAGGGCTAACCACCATGCAAGCGTTTTCCACTGCTGTATTGGAGCGGTTATTGGATGTGCTGGTGGTCACCCTGTTTATGGTTTTGCTGTTGCCGCTAGTGCCATCACGCGGCATCATTGTGCAAGGCGGGCAAATTGCGGCAGTGGTGGCTGTGGTCGGTTTAGCGGGCATGTTTATTGCGGCATGGCAGAGAGACTTGTGCATCAATCTTGCAACAAAATTCAGTGGGTTCTTACCCCAGAAAGCCCGCGAGCTATTGCTAAAAATGTTGGCAAATGCTTTAGACGGTATCCGCGCAATTTCTGTACGTGACTGGGTGCGTGCCATTGTCTGGACCCTCTTTATCTGGATTATTTCTGGCTTGTCGTGTTATGCGCTCTTGTTAGCGTTTTGGCAGGATGCGCCGTGGTTTGCCGGCATGTTCTCAAGTTGTTTATTGGCGCTGGGCTTGGGCGTCCCCTCCGTTCCCTCCGGTTTAGGCGTGTTTGAGTATGCCGTTACTCAATCGCTTAAAGCATTTCACTTGGTGGGCGGCGCCCCCGTTGCGTATGCAATTGTCTTACATTTGATGAATTTTGTACTCATCAATGTTATTGGCGCAATTGGCATGAGTCAAGAAGGCGAAAGCTGGCAACACCTGATTAATGCCGCGCAACGCATGGCTGGGCGAGAAACCGAAAAAGCATAACCATCGCGCCTTTGAAGATAGGTTCGGTCGCGTGTCGAATATCGAACAAAATCCCGCCGGGCGCCAAGTATCTGTTTGTACCCATGAAAATCTTAGTTGCACTCACCTATTATCGCCCACATGTATCTGGCTTAACTATTTATGTTGAAAGACTGTCGCGTGCTTTTGCCAAACGCGGACACGAAGTTGTGGTGTTGACCAGTCAATATCACAAAGATTTACCCCGCGAAGAAATTTTGCACGGGGTAAAAATCGTACGTGTCCCGGTCATTATGCGGGTGAGTAAAGCAGTGATTATGCCCACCATTGGTTTTGAAGCGTGGAAGTGGGTCAACTGGGCGGATGTGCTGAGCGTCCACCTGCCCCAGCTAGATGCGGCAGGCATTACCGGGCGTGCTCGCCTGTTGGGTAAGCCTTCCTTGCTTACCTACCATTCCGATTTGCAACTCCCATCTTCTTTCATTAATAACCTTGCCAACGTTGGCGTAGATGTGTTCAATGTAGTTGCCGCATTTTGGGCTGATTTGCTGTGTGCCTACACGGAAGATTTTGCCAAACATTCGCGTTTTCTCAAGAACTACTTGCCCCGTATCAAGGTTGTGCCTCCCCCTGTCGAAATTCCGGAAGTGACCGATGCCGAAGCCCAAGCCTGGCTTGCCAGCCGAAACCTGCCCAGCAAACGCCCCATCATCGGATTGGCAGTACGTCTTGCCGCAGAAAAAGGCATTGAACACTTGTTGAATGCGCTTCCAATCATCTTGGAAAAATACCCCGATGCGCAGGTCTTTCATGCCGGTCCGGTTGAAGAAGTGATTGGCGAAGACGATTATCGTAAACGCTTGAAGCCATTGATCGAACAACACCGTGAGCGTTATCACTTTTTGGGCACGCTCGATATGCAACAAATGGCGTGCTTCTTTAAAAGTTGTGATGTGCATGTTCTGCCGAGTATCAATAACACGGAAACATTTGGCTTGGTGCAAATCGAATCTGCCATGTGTGGCACGCCTACGGTGGCGAGTGCCTTGCCCGGTGTACGGATGCCAACTCAAATGACAGGTATGGGGCGCACCTTCCCTGTGGGTGATTCACAGGCATTGGCAGAAGCAGTCATTGAAATTTTGCAAAATCCGGCGGCGTATCAAAAGCCACGCCAACCCATTGCCGAAATGTTCTCACCCGATACTTGTGCTATGCGCTACGAAGAAATCTTTTTCGATTTGCTACGCAAGAAGGGAAAGATGCGCTAAATTTAGGCGCACGGCGTGTATAGGATTTGCGCTTTTGCTTTTTATAACCGGTAAGTTGGAAATTCGTGCGCTTTTCAGCACAAACTATATTTGGCACGCTTGCAGTTGTCCTCTTTACACTCAAGAAAAAAATCGCAATTCTGACTCGTGCCCAATATAACTAAAAATTTTAAAAGTAACAAGGTTAAGAATCTTGTTATTTTTGTTTTTTGGCAGAAACAGTACAATAGAGAATAGATTGATTTGAGAGAATGTGTCACTTATTGATATGGAAAGCGAGTTAGGCGGGTAAGTAGTTAATTAATTCTTGGTAGTATAATTGCCACAGTGAAACCCCAAACGACAAGCAGTGCTTTTGGGTAAATGAATTTGTAAGGTAAAGATTTATGAGCGAAAACGAGTTGAGCGAAAGCGCACCAACCACAACTGAACCAGTGCAAGACAACCTAGTGAACAATGCACCAGACACGCTTGCTGATGAGCCTGATGTGTTGGCAAAACTGCCGGCAGAATTGTCGGTGGAATTAGCGACAGATACCGACACCGTTGTTGAATCAACCGCGCTCATGCCACAGCCAGCGCCCCGCTTCTCCATCAATTGGCGGTCACCCAAACCCCAATGGTATTGGCTCTGGCTAGCTCTAGTTATGCTAGTTGCGGGCTTTTTTCGCTTTTCCGGGCTAAATCTAAATGAAGACTTTAGCTTATTCGGGTTGAATTGGGACCAAAGCACCCACAATCACCCGGATGAGCGTTTCTTAACGATGGTGACTTCGGCAATTCAAATCCCCGGCGATTTTGGCACGTTCATAGATACAAAAACATCTCCGCTCAGCCCGTATAACCGCGGCTACGGCTTTTATGTTTATGGCACGGCTCCCATATTTATCACGCGGTGCGTGGGTGAAGCCTTCCAAGCCATTAATCCGGATCCACGCACTCCCGCCGAGCCTGCGCCCGGTCAGCCGAGAGTAGAAGCCTGCCGCGGCTTCACTTCTTGGCTGGTGAAATTACCGGGAATGGGGTATTCGATTGGGCAAAATAGCGATGGCTCCAGAACAGAAAGGCTTGGGCTGATTAGCGGGCTGGTTGGCACAAGAGAACAACCGGGCTTTTTCTACCGCTTTGGTACAGGCTATGACGAAATCACCTACGTGGGACGTTTCTTATCTGCCTGCTTTGACCTGACCTCCGTTTTGCTCATTTTTTTGATTGGCAAACGGGCATTTAATTGGCGCGTAGGCGTGCTTGCCGCCTTTTTTGCCGCCTGTGCCCCCGCACTCATCCAACAAGCAAAGTTCTACACGGTAGATAGTTTCGCCAATCTTTTTGTTACCTCGGCAATCTTATGGGCTGTCTCTGCCATGCGCACGCCAAAACTTCGCTATTTCGTGCTGTTTGGCATCTCGCTTGGCTTGTCTATGGCATCCAAAATCAATACGCTCTTTTTAGCATTTGTGTTGATGGCAGTAGTGGGCATCCACATCCAACAAGCCAGTTCGCTGAAATTTGGCTTATCGGCACGCTTATTCCACCAACTGCCTGCTCAATGGCAGGAAATTATCCAAAAAATATATCGGCGAACGGCGAGCTGGGTTTGGCTGTTTGTCGCATTGTCTGTTGCTGGTTTGTTGACCATTCTGGTATTTCGCATCATGCAACCCTACGCTTTTGATGGCTTAGGGCTAAATCAGCAGTGGCTGGACAATATGAGCGAAGTTCAACGCATGATGGTGGGAGATGTCAACTTCCCACCGGATGTGCAGTGGGCAAACCGCCCCGCCTACATCTTCCCACTGGAAAATATGCTCCGCTGGGGGATGGGCATGGCAATGGGGGTGACTGTTTGGGTGGCAGTAGTCGTTGCTATTGTGGCGCTTTTCCGCGTCCCCAATTGGAAACCGCTGGTTGTACCGGTCTTTTGGACAGTCATTTACTTTGGCTACTTGGGGCAACAATGGGTAAAGCCGATGCGTTATTTCCTGCCGGTCTACCCGACTCTCGTCGTATTAGGAGCTTGGTTGCTGACTTCCTTATGGGATTTATCCGGCAAAAAACGGCAAACGGATGAGATGAGTGAAACCCCACCCGATGAGACCTCCTTGTTTAATTGGCGACAGCGCTTGACATCCATTTTGGGTTGGGTTAGCAATGCTTGGTTGGATATACCGACTTTGGCACGTCAAGTATTGACCGGAAGCCTACTAGGTGGTGTGGTGATAGCCAGCTTTGTCTGGGCATTTGCTTTCCATAATATTTACCGCCAACCCCTGAGCCGCGTACAAGGTTCGCGCTGGATCTACGAAAACATCGGCGCACCCATCAATTTGCAATATCTCACTGAAGCTGGTGAGATTCGCAATCGAGCGCTGTCAGTCCCGTATAACTTTCGTGTTGGTGCGGATGGCGCACAGGTTCGCAACTCTGCCGACTACGAAATTGTGGATCCAATGCCCATTACCGAGAACACGTTGGTTATTGGCTTTGGGCTCAATAAACCTATAACCGTTACCGGCGTCTATATCCCCTTCCTGGGCGACCCACAAATGGATGCAGATGCGGAAAGCATCGAAGTGAGAATTGCCCGCTTTCCGGATGGCACGGAAACACTCAGTACCGTAACCATCAACCAAGATTTGGCGCAAGCAGGTATTGCGCGTGGGCAAGCCTATACTGTCCCGCTAGAACAGCCCATTCAATTGGATGCGGCAAATTATTATGTGCTGGTTCGCGCTTTGACCGGCACAGCCACCATTGATTGGTATCGCTTGGCAAATGAAGGGGCATGGGATGACCCTGTTCCAATGCGGATGGACGGCTATGACCCGTTTGGCGGCTTATATCGCGGTTTAGAGATGGAAATGGTGTGGGATGATAACCCAGCCAAAGTCAACCGCATGGCAACCGTGCTGGCAGAAAGTGACTACTTAGTCATTTCTTCAAATCGTTTCTACGATTCTCAATCACGCATACCCACTCGCTGGCCCTTCACCATCGCCTATTATCAAGCATTATTTTCGGGCGAGTTGGGCATGGAATTGGTGCAAGAGTATGAAATTGGACCGCAAATTGGCAACTTCCGCATTTCTGACCAAGCCAGCGAAGAACCCTTCACCGTGTATGACCACCCGAAAGTGTGGATATTCCGCCGTACCGAGAATTTTACCCCCGAACGATTGCAAACGATTGCCGATGGAATTGATTTTACCCAAGTTGCCTCCGGGCTCTCGGCAAAGGAGTACACCAAACAACTCTCCGGAAAAAATCTCACCCTCATGCTCCCCGAAGAACGCTTGACACAACAGCAAACTGGGGGCACCTGGTCCGAATTGTTCCAGAGTAATAGCTTGCTTAATCGTAACCAATTCCTGGGCACACTGGCTTGGTGGTTGTTTGCCGTGCTATTGGGTTTGGCGGCTTTCCCCTTGTCATTTACCGTTTTGCATGGACTACCTGAAAAAGGCTACGCTGTCAGCAAGATGCTCGGCTTAATTGTATTGGCATGGAGTAGCTGGTTGTTGGCGAGTGTGCCGCTCTTGCCATTTACTCGCTTAACCTTGTGGTTTGTATTTTTACTGTTGTTGGCAATCTCCGGATGCTTGNNATTTGCTGGATTGGCTCAAACGTAACGGGCGCTACATGCTAACGGTGGAAGCGGTCTTTTTGCTGTTTTTCTTGTTTGACCTGCTCATTCGCCTATACAACCCTGATTTGTGGCATCCATCCTACGGTGGCGAAAAACCGATGGATTTCTCCTATTTTAATGCGGTGCTTCGTTCCACCTCCTTCCCGCCCTATGACCCGTGGTTTAGCGGCGGTTACTTAAATTACTACTATTTTGGTTTTGTCATTGCCGCTGTGCCCACCAAATTGTTGGGCATTGTTCCAGCGTTTGCTTACAACCTGATATTACCCTTGTTGTTTGCGCTGGTTGCCAGTGGGGCGTTTTGTGTGGCATACAATTTGACAGCCTACTACAACTGGTGGCGCACACTAGATGAAGACCAAACGCTACGCAAAGCAAACCCCTACTTGGGCGGGATATTGGCGGCGCTAATGATGGTGGCGCTAGGCAATTTGGGGCAGATCAAAACCCTATCGCGGGCGGCAGAACTCAGCGGGGGCGGGCTAGATGGCTGGCGCAAGGCTTTATTTGTGCCGCAAGCAGTGCCAATGGGCACAGGCAGTTGGTATTGGGATGCCAGCCGCCTAATTCCCGTGCCGGAAGGCGAAGTCGGACCGATTACCGAATTCCCGCTTTTTACCTTTATCTATGCCGATTTGCACGCCCACATGCTAGTCATGCCGCTGACCCTGCTGGCGCTCGCTTGGGCGGTTAGTTTTGCTCTGGCAACACCAGAATCGCGCAAATGGTGGCAACGGCTGGCAGTTTGGTTGAGTGGGGGCGTGATATTTGGCGCAATTTATCCTACCAACACGTGGGATTATCCGGGCTATCTGGCTTTGGCATGTGCCGCCATTCTGTTTGCCAACTACCGCAAGCAAAAAACGCTCAACCGAGCCATGTTGATTAATACCGTCTGGCAATCTGCTTTGTTCTTTGCCTTAACCCGCCTAACTTTCCAACCGTATCATCAGTGGTTTGGGCTGGGTTATAGCAAAATCGAAATCTGGGATGGCTCACGCACCGCATTGTGGGCTTATCTTGGTGTGCATGGCTTGTTCTTGTTTGCCATTGTTTCCTTGCTCACAGTAGAAACCTACCGCTGGCTTAGCGCTACCCGTCTATCGCAAGTGCAGAGTTATCGTCAGTGGCTACTAGGTGGGGGCGTGCTGGCTTTGGTTGGGTTGGTAGTCGGAAGTGTGCTATTAATCGCGCTATGGAAAGTAACTGTTGCCCCGCTGGTATTGCTCCTACTTTTCTGGACCGCCTATCTCCTATTGTTCTCCAACCCCAGCCCTGAGCTTCGCGTGATGTACACCATCACTGGCTTAGCACTCAGCCTGACATTAGCGGTAGAAATCATCCGTTTGGGTGGCGACATCGGGCGCATGAACACCGTCTTTAAGTTCTATCTGCAAGCCTGGGGCTTGTTTGTCACCGTGAGCGGGGCGGCATACGCCATGCTGTGGGCATGCAGTCGTAAATGGGATTTTGTCACCCGCATTGGCTGGCGCTACTTTGTCGTCTTTTTACTGGCATTGGCGGCGCTTTACCCGTTGACTGCAATTCCCGCAAAAATGAAAGACCGCATGTCCAATGGCGAAAGCAAAACCTTAGACGGCATGGCATATATGCAATACTCGCGCTATGCCGACCAGGGACAAGAGTTTGAATTAAAATACGATTATGAAGCCATTCGCTGGTTGCAAGAGAATGTGCAAGGCTCACCGGTCATCGTGGAAGCTCACACGGTAGAATATCGCTATGGGGCGCGTATTGCGATAAACACCGGCTTGCCAGCGGTGCTAGGCTGGAATTGGCATCAACGTCAACAACGCGCCATCCTTTCTGACCGTTTGGTTTGGCAACGGGTAGATGATATTAAGCTCTTCTATGACAGTGTAGATACAATTAGTAAGGAAACGTTTATTTCCAAGTATAATGTGAGCTATATCATTGTCGGTGTGTATGAACGCTTATACTACAACGCGCAAGGCTTGGATTACTTTGAGCAAATGGTACAAGATAAACGGTTAGAAGTGGTGTTTTCAAATGATGGCACAAAAATTTACCACGTCCTTTCCCAAACAGGAGCGCAATAGACATGGTTGAACTGTCCTATATCTTGGCATGGTGGTTAGTGGCATCTGTCGTGGGTTGGTTCACCTTCCCGATGGTGAGCAAATTTGCAAGAGTTTTGCCAGATCGCGGTTGGTCTATCAGTCGTGCCGCCGGTTTATTATTGGCGGGATATATCGTTTGGCTACTCGGTTCATTGGGTTTGCTGAATCTCGCGCAAGGCGGGGCATTTGTGGCATTGCTGGTGTTGGTTGGGTTGGGTGCATATCTATATCTAAGTGACTCTGCCAATCATTGGCAATGGCTTAAACAAAATCGCACCCAAATCCTTTGGCAAGAAGCGGTATTTGCGCTGTTCTTCATCTTTATGGTGTATATTCGCGCACTCAATCCCGACATTGCCGGCACAGAAAAACCGATGGAGTTCGCCTTTTTCAATTCCATCCTGCGTTCTGCCCAAATGCCACCGGCTGACCCGTGGCTAAGCGGCTATGCTATTTCGTACTACTACTTTGGCTACGTCATTATGGCGGTAGTCACCAAGTTGACTGCTGTGCCAAGCGCCTATGCCTTCAACCTAGCCATCGCGCTAACCTACGCCCTGGCGGCGGTGGGGGCATTTGGCTTGGTAAACAACTTGATAGCCTTGGCAAAAAATCAGTTAGGCAATGCCGAGAAAGCAGGTGGGGCGCATGGCATCGTACAATTTTTCACCAGCCCATTTGCCTTACTTGCCCCAGTCATGCTTTTAGTAACTGGCAACTTAAACGGCTTATTGGAAGTGCTCTTTCAACGCGGCTGGTTCAACGAAGCCTTTTGGAAATGGCTAAAAATTCTGCCGTTTACCGAAAATCCGTTTGTTACGGGCAACAGCGGTTGGGCGCCTAGCCGTTATTATTGGTGGTGGGCATCCTCACGGGTGGTACGTGATATAGATCTGAGTTGGCATCTCACCGGTAATGAAGTGATTGATGAATTTCCGTTTTTCTCCTTCCTGCTCGGTGATCTGCACCCGCATGTCTTGAATCTGCCCTTTGTTTTGCTGGCAATTAGTTTTGCGCTGATTATCTTCTTACAAGCAAAGTCTTTGGATAGCCAGCGAACCAGCCAATTCAAGGGGCAATGGAGTGTGCTCAATCAGTTTCCCCTGCCGTTTGCTTGGCTAATGGTGGGCGGCGTGCTACTTGGCGGCTTGTCTTTCCTAAACACTTGGGATTTTCCTTTTTACCTGTTTGTGGTTACCGCCGCTTACGTGTTGGGCGTTAGCTCCGAGCGTGGTTGGAATGCAGACGCCTTTTTGCAAGGGGCGCTGGCATTTATAGGTTGGTTGGTGGTGGGGGTAGTGCTATACCTGCCCTTCTACATTGGATTCCGCTCACAAGCCAGCGGTATTCTACCCAATCCGGTTTATTCCACCACCCTGACGCACTTTTTTGTCATGTTTGGCACATCGCTCGTTCCCCTTCTGCTCTTTCTAGCCTGGCTACTGGTGAAAAATCGTGACCAATTGCATCTGAAAGTTGGGTTGTTGAGCGGTCCGGCAGTGTGGGGTACGCTTGCGCTGGGTTGTGTATTTCTCTCAATGGTAGTGGCACGCATCCGCCCGGATGCCGCTGGGTTGGTGTTCAGTGGGTTATCCTTTAGCGAAGCGTTGCCGCAACTGGTATTACGGCGCTGGGCAGGCATTCACGGGCTTACATTGGTTGTCGTGCCAATGCTCTTTGCTGTGGGTGCGCTTGCCCTGCCAAAAGCAAAAACCCCCGCTATTTCCAAAGCGCCAGCGCCCGCTTCCCCAAATATCCTGCCCTTTGTGTTCATCCTCATACTCACCGGGGCATTGCTGGTACTGGGACCCGATTATGTGTACCTGCGCGATGGCTTTGGCACACGCATGAACACCATCTTTAAGTTTTATTACCAAGCTTGGCTACTGTGGGCAATTGCCGGCGCATTCGCCGTTTGGTATCTGTGGGAAGCGAGTCAATTCAATTCGCTTCTTCGCTGGGGTGGGGTGGTTGCTTCTGGTTTGGTGTTATTGGCTGGGCTGGTTTACCCGACCTTTTCTTTGTGGGATAAAACCAACCAATTTAAAGGCACTACTCGCGTGAATGAAAAAAATGTGGCGACCTTGAACGGGCTGGCATTTGTGCAAACCTATGAGCCGGACGAATATGCTGCAGTACAATGGATTAATCAGCATGTGAAGGGAAACGCAGTGATTGTGGAGGCGGTTGGGGGGAGTTATTCCGGCTTTGCCCGCATTGCCGCCCGCACCGGTCTGAGCAATGTGTTGGGCTGGCCCGGACACGAAGTTCAGTGGCGCGGTGGCGCAGAAGAAATGGGCAATCGTAACTCGGATATTGACTTGCTCTACCAAACCGGCGATTGGACTACCGCCCAAACCGTCTTGGATAGCTATCAAATCGAATATGTGATTGTCGGGCACCGCGAGCGTGAACAATACGATGCTGGCGGATTTATAAAGTTTGCTGAGAATATGCAACTCGTTTTTGATACAGCGGGTGTGCAAATTTATGGACGTGGAGATTAAACCGATGAGCTTAACAACCAATACAGCAAAATCAATTCCCGCGCAAATTGATTGGCAGAAGCCATTTGCTATTGTTTCGCTGGAAGGACTGGCTTACTTGGCATTGTTTGTAATTGCCTTGTGTGCCCGTTTTTTGCACTTGGGCGCATTACCTTTGCAAACTGTAGAAGCCAATCAAATGATGCAAGCTTGGCATTACGCTACATCCAGCCTACCACCGAGCGCGTTACCGTTGGCTACCAGCCCCATCTTAAATGGCTTGGAATTGATGACCTTTCGAGTATTCCTCGGTAGTGAGTTTTTGGCACGCTTTTGGGTGGCATTGGCAGGCAGTTTTGTCGTCATTTCACCATTCTCTTTGCGCCGCACCCTCGGACGGGTGCAAGCGCTGGCATTTGCCAGTGCGCTGACACTTTCCAGCACGCTGTTCATGGCTTCCCGCACAGTGGATGGTGGAATTTTCCTGTGGTTGGGTGTTTTTACCGTCCTTTGTGCAATTCACCAAACCGAAAGCCGCTATAGAACCTTGACTCTCATGACAGGGCTTACGCTCTTCTTGGGGAGTGGTAACCTAACCTGGGGCTTTTTACTGCTAGCTGTTGTTGCCTGGGCATTGTCGGGCTGGGACACACACTCAGGGCTATTGCCCGATTGGCTGTTCACCTTTCAAACTGCAAGGACAGGCAAGACGAGCCAGCAGTTCAATTGGCAAATTTGGTTATATGCCGCCCTTGCATTGGTTTTTCTCTCAACTGCTTTCTTTACCTACCCATCTGGCATATCGGTCATTGGCAATAGCTTGGCTAGTTGGCTAGCTGGCTGGTTAGGGGGGGGGCGTGGTTTTGGGCATGGCTGGGCAATCCTGACCATTTATGAACCGCTTTTGTTGTTGGGTGGTGTTTTGGGTATATCACTCACCTGGCGCGGCGAAACTCGCTGGGAACGGGCGCTCACTTACTATACCCTATTTGGCTTTGCCTATCTGCTAGTGTACCCCGGCATTCAGTCCGGTGACACATTGTTACTTACACCTGTCCTGGCATATTGGGCAACCAAGCCATTTTTGATGCTTTTACCTGAAGCGGAGACGCAACCTGTCTCGGCTGTTGACTACACGACGCGTTGGATTCAAGCAATTTTGGCATTTGCGCTCTTTTGTGCCTTATTTTTTGCCTACACCAACTTGGTTTCTTTTGCAGAGTATGCCAAAAATCCCGACTTTGTCCTTGACCTGCCTGCCGAGATTGCCAAATTCTTTCCAGCTACACCGGACATAGCGCGACAATTTTCCCCCGCACTGTTCCCTATCATTTCGGCAGTGTTGGTGTTGTTAATCTCGTTTCTCTCCTACTTGGGTTTTGGCGCAAGATTTGGCAATCAGTTGAACTTATTCCTAATCGGTGTGGTCTTTGCATTGGCAAATATTGCGGCAGGCTGGAACTTGGCACAGCACCCAGATACCCAAGCCGCTGAACTATGGCACGAAAGCGCTCTGCTCAGCACGGCTCGCTTGTTAGAACCCACACTATCCAATATTTCATTGCGCACGGTGGGCAATCAGAGCGAATTGGATTTGGGGGTAGGTGGGCAGTATGACGCTCGCATCGCCTGGCTGATTCGCAACTTTAAGCGAGTGACATGGCTGGCTGGTGGTGTGCCAACGGAAGGGACACCGACCCAGCGCGTATTCCTATTGCCCAATGATGTGTCTAGTGAAGCCCTGATTAACCAATACATGGGGCAATCTATCTACCTAATTGGACAGCGGGACACCACTGAAATACTTTCCATTGGTGGCAATTTGCGTTATCTACTCTTTCGTAGAGCGCCAATAGAACGATTTAGCTACGATGTTTGGGTTTCTCCCGATGCCCAACTTTTCCGCCCTGAAAAATAAAAATCATCGACACACCCAAAATGATGCCCCATCCGTAAAAGGTAAAGCGTAGTTTAAAACGTGTCGCGTATAGACCAGCNNAACATTTTAACGAAATATTATGGAAACGCCAATCATCTCCACACACACTTCCACGGTTGATAGTCGAATTTTAGCAGACCGGCTGATCGCTTCACCGATTCGTATCAATTGGGAATTGGTAGCTTGGGTAGTCCTGCTCATTTTTGCTGTTATCTCCCGTTTTTATATGTTAGATGCCAGAGTCATTAGCCATGATGAAAGTTTGCATACCTATTACTCATGGCTGTTATATGACCGGGGCGAATATCAACATAACCCCATGATGCACGGACCTGTGCAATTCCATTTACTGGCGTTATCCTACACACTCTTTGGCGATAGTGATTTCTCTGCCCACGCCCCTGCGGCAATCTTTGGTGTAGCGACTGTCTTGCTGTGCTGGTTTTTTCGCCCACACATTGGCAAGTTAGGCGCGTTTTTGGCGGGATTGATGATGACCATCTCGCCGTATCTGCTGTACTACTCCCGCTATGTGCGTAATGAGTCGTTTGTGGCATTCTTTGGCGTGCTAATGGCGTTGGCGGTTGCCAATTATTACAAAGAGCGCAAACCAATCTGGTTATACGTGCTGGCGGGGTCGGTAGCATTTCAGTACGGCATTAAAGAGACCTCCTTTATCTACGTTGCCATTTGGCTGTTATTTGCTGGCTTTTTGTTTGTACGTGATACTTTGACCGTGCGCTGGCAAAACAATACATTTCGGGCTGGTTTTATCACACTGGTCAGTATTGGCTTGGGCTTGGCATTCATTGCCCTATTGATGGTAGAAATTGAATCGCTCACGCATGTCTTTTCCAACAATGCTTCTGCAACGGCAGAAACCACTGTTCCAAACACATTTAACGAAGACAGCAAATTGGATTTGCCTGCGCCCATTTTGGCTGTTGGCGGCTTGGGTGTGTTGGCGTTGGTTGTTGCGGCAGGTTTGGTCGTTTGGGATTTGAAATATCGCTTATNNTACGCACTTTCCCTAGCGTAGATATTATGGTCATCTTACTGACTACTCTATTGCCACAAATTGCGGCATTTCCAGCCAAACAAATATTTAAAGCCAACCCGTTAGATTACACGGGTGGTCAAAATTTGACCATTACGGGGATTAACCTAGCTGTTATTTTCTTGATTTCTGCCGCGCTAGGTCTATTTTGGAACTGGCGGCTATGGCTAGTTGCCAATGCCGTCTTTTGGGGCATTTTTGCATTTTTCTATACCACCATGTTTACCAATGGAGTCGGCTTCTTCAGCGGTACGGTTGGCTCGTTGGGCTACTGGTTAGACCAACAGGAAGTAAAACGTGGCGGTCAGCCGTGGTATTACTATCTGTTGATAAACATGCCCGTCTACGAGTATTTGCCCACGCTTGGCATGTTGCTTGCCGCCACATTGGGAATCTTGCCCGCATGGAAGTGGTTAACAGTAGAGCTACCCGGTTATTTTAAGCGTCATGCGGAATATGCCGGTGAAGCAAACACGAAAACTGAAATGGCGTTGGAAACCGCCGAAAATCAAGCGGTAAATTACTTCCCATTGCCCTTCTTTCTCTTGTTTTGGTCCGTTATGGCAATTTTTGCCTTCAGTTTTGCTGGTGAGAAGATGCCCTGGCTCACTGTCCACATTACCCTACCCATGATTTTACTTTCCGGTTGGGCTTTTGCCATCCTGCTGAAGCGCATTCGCTGGGCAAACCTACTGCAAAGCCAATGGGGTATGTTGCTCTTAATCCCACTTAATCTGTTTAGCCTGACAAGGTTGTTGGGTGCTGTGCTGGCATCAACCACACGCCCATTTCAAGGCACAGAAACCGCTCAGTTAAACGCTACGACCAATTTCATCTTCTCCTTGCTATTCTTTGTCGCCACTGCCTATGTGCTTTACCTACGCATTCGCAAAGACGGTTTTCGCATGGTGGCAGATACGGTTGGGGCAGTGGTTTTTGCACTGCTGGTGATTTTAACCGCTCGCACCGCCTACTATGCCAACTACATCAATTTTGATAACCAAACCGAGTTTATCAACTATGCTTCCGGTGGACCGGGCAACCGCTACATCATGGACCAAGTGGAAGAAATCTCCATTCGCACCACCGGCGGCTTGGATTTGAAAGTCGCCTATGATGACGCATCGTCTTGGCCCATGACTTGGTATATGCGTAATTATAAAAATGCAGTGTTTTATGGCGGGGCGCCTTCTCGTACCAACTTGGATGGCGTACAGGTGATTATGGCAGGCAATAAAAACTGGCAAGCCGTAGAAGCCATCACCCGAGACGATTACTACCAATTTGAGTATATTCGCATGTGGTGGCCCATGCAAGATTATTGGAACATGAAGTCATTTGCCGATGTTATCGAAGGCATGCCGTTGGCGCCAGGCACTTGTCGCCCACAGGATTCAGCCTATTATTCCAACTTGGCGAATCAAAATAGCACCACAGTACAAGAAGAAATTGCCAAAGACCGAGACGCACGCAAGCTACGGGAAAATTGTGCCAAAATTTGGGGTGGCATTTGGAGCAATGCCGAATATCGCCAAGCTTTGTGGGATATCTGGTGGAACCGTGACTATACCCAATACGGCGAATTGACCAGCACTGATTTTAGTTTGACCAATTGGCCCGTTTCAGACCGTATTCGCTTGTACATTCACCGCGATTTGGCGGCGAAAATGTGGTCACTCGGCGTGGGACCCCAAGCTTTGACCGAACCACCCCAACCGGATCCATTTGACCTAAACTTTAAAGCCGATTATGGTAGCTCAATGAGTTTTGGCGCAGGCGCTTTCAGTTCTAACGACAGCCTAGCCAATCCCCGTGCCGTTGCAGTGGACGCACAAGGCAATGTGTATGTTGCCAATTCGGGCAAGCACAACGTGGTCGTGTTTAATGCGCAGGGCGAGCTAGTCCAAACACTGGGGCGCTCAGATATGCAGTTGGGCGCAGAAAAAGGGGAATTTAATGAGCCGTGGGGTGTGGCGCTAGATGCCGATGGCAATCTATATGTCAGTGACACATGGAATCATCGGGTGCAAAAATTCTCTCCCAAAGGCGAATTCCTGGCGAGTTGGGGTGTATTTAGCAATGACCCCACATCCAGCCCGCTCAACTTGTGGGGACCCCGTGGCATTGCTGTCAACCCGGTTACCAATCATGTCTATGTTGCTGATACCGGTAACAAGCGTATTGCCGTTTTTGATACCAATGGCGAACCGTTGTTTAGTATTGGGCAGGGTGGCGCGGAAGGTGGGCGCTTTGAAGAACCGGTGGGTCTAGCCTTTGATGCGGATGGCAATCTGTATGTCGCCGATACTTGGAATCGGCGCATTCAAGTGCTATCCGCCGATGGTACGTTTTTGCGCGAGTGGGAAGTGCCCGGCTGGGAAAGTGACACGCTCAACAACAAACCCTACCTAGCCGTTGACTCTACCAACCAGCGAGTTTACTTCTCTGACCCAGAAGGCTATCGCATCTATGTTACGGACTTATCGGGCGTCCCGCAATTCTCGTTTGGTACATTTGGGCAGTCTGCTTCAACAGAACTCAACTTGCCATTTGGCGTGGCTGTGGATGCTGAAGGAAATGTCTACGTTTCTGATAGCGCAAACAACCGGGTACAGAAATTCCCCTTAATGAAATAGGCAATGACCAGCGCATTACGCGCAACCACCGAGCAGTCAGTGGTTGCGCGTTTTTTTCTTTAACCGATGTTACCTTCGGCGCATCTGCCGAAGATAAACCATGCCGAGTATTGTATTCTGCACGCACGAAATGAACATCCCCAAAAAACACCCAGACCAAGCCGCAGGCAGTAACCCAAAACACAATTTTTTGATAATATTGGGTGTTTTCTTCTTGCAAGTTGTGGTTTTTCTGAAAAATGCTTGGATTTCTGAAGATGCCTACATCTTATTCCGCAGTGTTGAACAGTTTCATGCCGGATTCGGCCCGGTTTGGAACCAGTACGAGCGTGTTCAGACCTTTACCAGCCCATTGTGGTATTGGCTGTTGGTGCTGATACATTTTTTCTCTCAAAATTTATTCGTCAATACGCTTCTGCTTTCGCTTGTTTGCCTAACCTTAACTTTACTCCTGCTCCAACGCTTATTTCCACAGTCGTATATCTTTGTCTTACTGGGCTTTTTCCTGCTTGCTTCAAACGCATTTTTTGATTTTACTTCGTCTGGTTTGGAAAATGGGCTGGCATATCTGGTTATTGCGGGATTGGTATATGCCTACCATCAGCTAACCACCAGTCAATCTCCATCATTTTCTCAAGTAACACCATTTCTGCTTGGCGTGGGAATTTTGGTGTGTGTGCGCCATGACCTGCTTCTGTTATTCCTACCGGCATCGCTCTATGTCATTGGGCGCTTCTGGCGCAAGCTCTCAATCGGGCAGTGGCTAATTGTAGGGTTTGTGAGTTTATTGCCACTGTTTGCTTGGAGTGTGTTTTCGGTACTGTATTACGGTTTACTGTTTCCCAATACCTTCTATGCAAAACTCTTTACCGGCATAGAAAAAACGGCGCTTTGGTCGCGCTCCTTTTATTACTTTCGTTCTAGCTTCACCCATGACCCTATCACGCTCATGGTTATCGCGGTGGGAATTGGAGTAGGGCTGTGGAACTGGAAAAAAAGCTTTGCTTGGCTGGTGTTGGCGGGTGGCATTTGCTTGCACCTGCTCTACATTGTCAGCATTGGTGGGGATTTCATGCAAGGGCGGTTTTTCTCCTATGGCTACTTGCTGGCGGTTTGCCTGATTTTGCTGGGTTTCCCCACCCTGTTGCAAAAGTTCCCCCCGTGGAAAAATGTTCTGGCAAGCGGATTGGTCGCTTACGCGCTGTTATTTGTCCACACCCCGCTCAACAGCCCCATCTCATACAAAAACTTGGATGTTATTGATGGCGTAGCTGATGAACGCGGCGTTTATTATCCATTTACTTCTGTTTTTCAGTACTATGCCAGAAAAGACGGCGACTTTTTCTTGCCAGATCACCCGCTTTCGCTGGATGGCTATCACTTCCACCAGTCAGACCAGCAGGTGTTTGTACATGGCAATATTGGTTTGTTTGGTTACTTTGCTGGTTTGGATAAAATTATTATTGACCCCAATGGCTTATCTGACCCATTCTTGGCGCAACTGCCTATTGAAGGAGAATGGCGCGTAGGGCATTACTTTCGAAAACTGCCTGCTGGCTATTTGGAAAATATCCAAAATTCTGGTGGAAGTTTGGAAAATCCCGACCTAGACACCTTCTACCACGTCATCATTCTCGTCACACGCGATAAGAACTTCTTTTCACCGCAAAGGTTGCAGGCAATTTGGAAACTAAACACCGGCAGTTACCGCTATCTCATCGAAGATAGATAACTTAGTGGTGAATCTGACACTCGCCTACCACCGCTTCTTATCCACATTTCATTTCACCTTAGGGTAGCGTGAGAAAAGACATCTCGCTTACTTTACATCCTTAAAAAATCCGGTACAATCTCATAATGCAAAATCAACCCGTATCGCCAATGTTCGGTATGCTTCAGAAGCGCGTTTTTTCCCTGAAGCGAAAAGGCATTATACGAAGTCTAGGTGAAAATTGCGCGTTTAATCTTAAGGAAAAAAGCGTAGCGCTCACCCATTTAAACGCTCTCTCCCTTCGTACCCCGTATTATTTGTGGATTTGTTTCGCCTTGTCATTTGTATTTCTGGCATCCTGCAGTACGCCACCCAACTTGCCCAGTTCGCTAGCCACACCCGCCAGCCAGGCAAGAATCTACCAGATGCACAACCGCCTAACCGTACAAACCAAACTTGGCACTGTGCAAATTCACGCACTGACCGATTCCATTCTGCAAGTTGAGCTAACCGCCCAAATGCGGGATGTCTCACAATTTCCACCCATTCCCCACACATTGTCCGTCCTTGAGCAAGAATACAGTGGGGCGCAAGTGTGGCAGATACAAGGCACGCAGGCAGAAACCGCCGCCATGCGCATCATCGTCTCACCAGAAACGCTTTGCCTGGATGTGTATGACAAGCTGAACGCATCCGGAGAGCGGCTGACTGTGCTTTGTCCATTGCGGCTACAGGAAAATTGGAAAGGCTTTACCATTGACCCGTCAGGTGCAACCCAAGTGTATGGTTTGGGCGAACAGTTTGGCGATGCTATACAAGCCAATGGTGATTGGGTGGGGCGCAACCGCACCAATGGGGGAGACTTTGGCAATGCGTTGGTTTCTTGGCAGGGGGGGACTGTTGGCAATTTGCAAATTCCGGTTGCTTACTTTCTCAAATCCAATGGGCTTAATTGGGCTTTGTTTTTAGACAATGCCTACAAGCAGAGTTGGAATTTTAGCGGCGGACCGTGGTACGCCGAGATGTTTGGCGATGACATTCGTTTCTATCTATTAGCAGGCAAAGATTTGCCAGCGCTAAGGCAAAATTATTTGCAGTTGACAGGTCGCCCACCGGTTCCACCCAAAAAAATGTTTGGCATGTGGCTTTCGGAATATGGCTTTGATAATTGGGCAGAATTGGATGCCAAAGTGGCTACACTCACTGCGCAAGGTTTTCCGCTAGATGGTGCGGTGCTGGATTTGCAATGGTACGGCGGTGTGAAAGCCGATAGTGACGAAACCAACATTGGGAGCTTCACTTGGGATGAGCGTAACTTCCCCGACCCCGTCACTGAAATTCAGCAATACTTGCAAAAAGGGGTCGGGCTAATGTTGATCGAGCAGTCTTACTTGGGTAAACAAGTGCCATCGGCAGATTATTGGGCAAAGGAAGGCTATCTGGTGCGGGCTTGCGCCGATTGTTCTCCCTTGTTTCTTAGCCAACCCATCTTTTGGGGGCATGGTTATATGCTAGACTGGACTAACCCCGCCGCCGCACTCGCATGGCACAACCAAAAACGCCAACCCCTGATAGATATGGGCATTTTGGGGCATTGGACCGATTTGGGCGAGCCAGAAACCTACGACCCCAACGCTATTTATCACGGCTATAGCGACACTCAACTGCGCCAGACACAATCGGATGTGCATAATTTGTACAATCTGTACTGGTCGGATGGCATTGCGCGGGGCTATGCCGAGAATAACAACGAACAGCGACTGTTTATTTTATCGCGCTCCGGGGCGGCGGGTAGCCAACGCTATGGCGTAGCTTTGTGGTCAGGGGATATCGCATCTAGTTTTGAGAGCCTAACGGTACAACAAAATGTACAAATGCACCTTTCCATGAGCGGCATTGACTATTTTGGCTCGGATGTTGGCGGTTTTTGGCGTCAAGACATTGAAACAAATCTGCCATACGAAAAAGTGTTGAAAATCGAAGATGAACTCTATACACAATGGTTCGCCAACTCTGCCATGTTTGATGTGCCCCTGCGTCCGCATACACTAAACCTGTGCAATTGTGTGGAAACCGCCCCTGACCGCGTAGGTGATATCGCCAGCAATCTGGCAAACTTGCGTTTGCGCTACGCACTCATTCCCTACCTGTACTCACTTGCCCATCGCGCTTGGCTATACGGTGAGCCGTTATTTCCGCCTTTGGTTTATTATTATCAAACCGACCCGCAGGTGGTTGGGCTGGCGCAAGACAAAATGATTGGACGAGATTTGCTGGTTGGTACGGCTTTTCAGCCGGGTCTGGAAACCGGACCAGTGTATTTACCGGCTGGCGACTGGGTGGATTTCTACACCAACCGTTGGATAGAAAGCCCGGGCGCCTATTTGGAAAATGTCTCATGGCGTGGGGAGAATGGTAATTTTCGCTTGCCCATGTTTGCCCGTGCTGGCGCAATTATCCCGATGCAAGCCATTACACCCAATACCCGCGATGCGTTGGGCTTGCAAGCCGATGGCAGTGTGCAGAATCGGCTGGTTGTGCGCGTTTACCCAAGCCAGCAAGCCAGCGAATTTACCTTGTATGAAGATGATGGGCAAAGTATTGCCTATCAAATGGGAGAAGTGCAAACCACGCGCATCTCCCAACTGCTGGATGGCAATCAAATCCGGATAGATTTATTTGCCGTGATGGGAACTTACCCATCTGCCCCGGCGGAACGTAGCCTGCAATTGCAAGTGATACTGCCAGCGGACTTTTCTGCCGCCAGTGTCACTTGGAATGATACACCACTCCCGGAAACCGCCAGTGATTTGCCCGACTTGGGCTGGAATAGCCAACTAGGTGTGGTCACTATCACCATTCCCAGCTATTCGCTTGCCAGTAACCAACAATTTGCCATACAATTGGGGAAGGTATCAGCACCAGCTCGATAACACCGACCCAAAATTCCGATTCAAAACACAATCATGTTTCCAACTTTACTCCCCCGCTTTCTTCGCTATGTACAAGTAGACACCCAAAGCAATGCTGATAGCAAAACCATGCCCAGCACTGCCAAACAGTTTGACCTTTTGCGCATTTTACAAGCCGAACTGCAAGAAATTGGGCTTGCGGAAACGCAACTGACTGAAAATGGTTACGTCTTGGCAACCCTGCCTGCCACCGTTCCCCACAAAGTACCCGTCGTGATGCTCACCGCACATGTGGACACCGCGCCAGCATATAGTGGTACAAATGTAAAACCGCTTGTTCATGCCAACTATCAGGGAACGGTAATACGCTTGCCGTTGGGTGAGCAGGTGCTAGATCCCGCACATCCCAACCATGCCGATTTGTTGACGGCAGTCGGCAAGGATGTCATCACAGCCAGTGGCGATACGCTATTGGGGGCAGATAACAAAGCTGGTGTAGCCATCCTAATCGCATTGGCTGAGTACCTGCACCAGCACCCCGAAATTCCGCACGGTGCTATCCGCTTGGTATTTACCCCAGATGAAGAGATTGGGCGTGGTGTGAATGGCGTCACCAATGCAGAAATTGGCGCTCAGGTGGGTTACACCATTGATGGTGGACCTTTGGGTGAGCTAAATTGGGAAACTTTCTCTGGTGATGGGGCTGAAATTACAATTGAAGGCGTGAGTACCCATCCGGGAGATGCCCGTAAGTATGGCATGGTGAACGCAGTACACTTGGTGGGCAAACTGCTTAGTATGCTACCCCGCGAAGGCANNCCATCAGCCCTGAAACCACCGACAACCACGAAGGATTCATTCACCCCTATGAAATTACGGGGGATGCCGCCAAAGTGCAGTTGCGTTTTATTTTGCGCGACCACGATAATGACAAATTGGCGTATCAGGGCAAAATTTTGCGCTCCATCTGCGAATCTTTGCAATTAAGCTACCCAACCGCCCGCATTACTTGCAATATCTTTGAACACTATCGCAATATGGGTTATTGGCTACGCAATGATATGCGCCCAGTAGAAAAAATGATTGAAGCCGCAAGGCGAGCAGGTGTTGAGCCATTCACCCCGCCAGTGCGTGGTGGAACGGATGGAAGCCGATTCACCCAGCGTGGCTTACCCACACCGAATATCTTCAGCGGTGGGCACAATTACCATGGTCCGCTCGAATGGATTGCCCTGCAAGACATGGAAAAAAGCGTGCGAACTTTGACTGAATTGGTGCAGTTGTGGACAGAAGAGCGTGGCTAGCGAAAAATAGCGCTTTATACATCAACCGATGCCGAATAATGCCCGCATCAAGCCAAACCTTTCTAGGAGAAAAACATGCCAACCGAAACAATATTTAGCAAAATCATTCGCAAAGAGATTCCCGCCAGCATTGTCTATCAAGATGAATTAGTCACCGCCTTCCGCGATATTCACCCGCAAGCGCCCACCCACGTCCTGATTGTGCCAAACAAGCTCATCCCCACCGTGTCAGATGTCACAGCCGAAGACGAAGCCGCCATCGGCAGAATGTTTACCGCCGCTCGTAAAATTGCGGAGCAAGAAGGAATTGCCGCCAGTGGTTATCGGCTGATTGTTAATTGTAAACAACACGGCGGGCAAGAAGTCTATCACCTGCATATGCACCTGTTGGGCGGTAAGCAGTTGGGGCGAATGTTGCCGCAGTAACGATGTCATTGCGAAGTGGCGGTTTTGCCGCTGAAGCAATCTTCAAATGGGGCAGTTTGCCCCTTTAACGGGAGATTACTTCGCAAAAATTGTTCGCAATGACACGACAAGTGATTACCCATAAGGTCTAATAGACCGGGGTGGGGCGCTTATTCTACCGCTTCCGCTTTTTTTAGCCAATCTTGTAATGCGGATAATTGTCGTAAGTGGGTGCGGTCATGCTCGGCAATAATTTGCAAGTACTCAAACAACTTAGTAGGACCGAACTGTGCATGGCGAGCAGTCTTTTGCCAATCGCTTTCCGTCATTTGCCCAAGCAACTCCAGCGTTTGCAAGCGAGCCGCCAGCCAGCCTTGTAACGCATCTGCATAGCGAGTAAATTTGTACGGGCGTTCATTTGCCCAGGCGTCCGGTTGAATGCCCACAAAGAAGGGTGATTCCTGCGCTTGGTAGCTCTGTAAGCGCGGTTGGTGAACTTCCAAATCGGTATCACGCAAATGGCAGAGCACTTCAACAACAGACCACTCCCCATCCGCAGGGTTGAGCAAGGCTTGGTTTTCAGGCAGGTCTTGCAGGATGTGTCGAGTTGCAGATACGCTGGCACGCAGTAAAGCCAAACTGCCTGTACGAGTGGGCTGATTGCCGTGCAGTTTCTTCCACTCTGCTGTTTGTGACCAAGCGGCAAACTCTGCCAAAGAACCCTGCCCAAGCAAAGGGACATCACCATTGGGTACGTTCCGCACATCCGATATCCAATACGTTGCCATGCCAACAGCGTGTGCCCCCACCATATCGTTTTCCCAATCATTGCCCACCATCAACGTTTCGTCCGGGTTCAGCCCAAGTACACCCAGAATTTCGGCATAATATTCTGGGTGTGGTTTGCAAAAGTGGTAATCTTCATAACTGGTGATTTCTGCAAAAGGTAGACCCGTTAACCCTGCCCAATCCATCCGCTGTAGCACGGCGGTACGCGGGAAAAGCGGGTTGGTAGCGATAATGATGGGGAAATTCTCCGCTTGCAAGCGTTCAACCAAAGAACGGGCAAACGCGAGCGTGTGGGTAACTTCTCGCAACTTGCCAAATTGTTCGGCATAGAAAAGGTCAAAATAGGGGCGAGGGGTGTCTTCTGCAATCGAGAGATGCGGAAAAAAATCGCTGGCAAAAACTTGCTCCAGTGTTTTCTGCGCATTCGTATTTTCATTCATTGCCCGCACGCCTTTCATCAGCGCACCGATTAACTGCTCGGGCGCAACTTGCCCGGCAAGGCAGTTTGCCAGCGCGGGTAGGTAGGCGGGTAAGAACCGCTCCATATTATTTTCCAACAAGGTGTCGTCTAAATCAAAAAAAATGGCTTTGACCGGCATAAGAAGGCTATTCTCCCAAAAGCGCTTTTAAAACAGGATTGTCAGCGTGGCATTGCCCACAACCGATTTCGGGTTCAGCAACATCTTTTAAGCTTTTGAGACAGGTGCAGTGGATGCTCATTTGCTTATTTATGCCCAAAAAGCCGCGTTTGATTTGCCCGTGAATGACCATGTGTTTGCAAGCGTTGGCAAGTTGCAGACGGGGGACTGGGCATTTGGCGCACAGACTCACTTGCCAATCTGCCGCTTGCCCGACCGCATTTGCCAAATCACAGCGTTGGATTTCTCTGCCGCGATTAAAATCTTCATAATAAAAAGTACATTGTTTTCCAGCGGGTGTTCGCATAAGTTTGGATTAGGGAAAGAATTTAGAAGGTGGGCAGTTTGGACACAGGTGAGCAATCGGGCAAGCCGAGCAATTTGGCCTGCGGGCAGAGCACAGTCTGCGCCCATGCCAAATGAGCAAATGACTGAGTAATACCCATTGAGCGGGTGGGTACAAGGCTTGTAAGTCTCGTTCAATCTTGACCGGGTCTTCTTCGCTAGTCAAACCCAGTCGCTGGCTCAGACGGCGCACATGCGTATCCACTACCACCCCTTCACTCGCGCCAAAACATTCACCTAGCACTACATTTGCTGTCTTGCGGGCAACGCCCGGTAGGCGGGTGAGTTTTGCTAGGCTATCGGGCACTGCACCGGCATGTTCATTTTCCAAAGCCCGTGCAGTGGCTAGTAAGAATTTAGCCTTCTGCCGAAAAAAACCAGTGGCGTGAATGATGTTCTCTATTTCGCTTAGTTCAGCTTCCGCGAGTGTGGCAGGAGTGGGAAAACGCTCAAACAAAACCGGTGTAACCAGATTCACCCGCTTGTCGGTACTTTGAGCGCTCAAGATGGTGGCAATGAGCAATTGGAAGGGCGACTGATAGTCGAGTTCGCAATGGGCGTCGGGGTAGGTGGCTTGCAAGATGGCGAAAATCTCTTGGGCACGGGATACTTGGGTTGAGTCAGGCATAAGCAAACAAGAAGGTAAAAATAAGCGCTTAATTGTACTCTAAATTTGACAAGGTTGAAGTTTATCGCATTTTCTTAAGGAAATAGGCGCAATTTGCGATTCAGCGCGGTTCAAACATGCCAATATAAAAAGCGAGTGTTGGAAACCCCAACACTCGCTTGCACAATGAACAAAGGAGGCTGATACTTCGCAAGTTAAGTGTCTTCCTTAGACTTGCGGAGATAAAAGGCCACTATTGGCGAGTAGAGCTACCACCGCCTGAGCCGCTGGACGGAATACCTTTGGGAGGGCGTTGGTAATCATTGGGGTTGTTGGAACAGGGGATAGCCTGAACTTTAACACCCCATGAGACGCCTTCACATACACCACCGGGCAGATTTATGTAATTTCCACCCGAATCTACTGCATCCGAATAAACGAACAAATAAGTACCGGCACGTAAACAGTAATTGACTGTCTGACCGGGTTCAACGACAAAACCGGTTTCATCGGGACCTACAAAGACAAAACCAATTCGCGTGGGTAAATCGTTGCGGAAGGAAAGGAAGTACATACTGCTTGTACAACGTTCCACTGCGCCGCCCAGTTTTAAGACAACATTCTTGGTCTGGTTTGCGCTCACGGTGGCATTGGCAGAAACAGGCGCATAGCCCAGCGCATCATTGGCGGGGTTAATGATGTTTTGCCCGACAATAGCAACTGGTTTATTCGGCTCTACTGTAATTTGTACACTGTTTACTTGTGTACCCACCTGTTCACCATTCACCAAAATATCACCGACAACGGTTGGGTCGGAGAAATTAATGACCAAAATACCCTTGCGGTTGAAATTGGTATTGACTGGCACGCCCCGTCCCCCAATAATATTCACCGGGAAGTCTTGGCTAGTAGGCGCCCACAGGTCGGCATTTGCTCCTGCCATCTTTACCGTCACCACATGCGGTCCATTGGGCAATGGGAAGGAAGCCTTTTGCCCAGCAGGTACGTTTCCGATTGGGTTACCATCTGCCAATACGTCACAACTGGCATCCAAACCGGGTGCAAAACCGTTGATTTTGCAATTAACATCCGCATTACCGACTAAGAAAACCTTTTTGGGAGTCAATTTTACATCACGAGTCTGGTTAGCTCCGGCATTTCCGTTGCCACTGACATCGGCATAGGCGTAAGCGCCATTTGCGGCGGGGTCGGTGATCATCATTGCGGCAACAGCGTGATTTCCGGGAGCGACAAACACGCTAGCGGAGGGCACTTGACTGGCGACTAGTACACCATCTACATAAAAGTCAGCGACTGCGCCGGGTGCGTTATTGAGCATCAAGTTTAGCTGACCTTTGCGGTCAAAGCTGGCTTTGGCATTGGCTGGGCGACCACCCACCACATTCACCTTTACGGCTTNNCGTAGCAGGAGCCCACAAATCAGCATTGACACCCGCTAAGTTTACGGTCAAAATTTGTGCGCCTACTGGCAGATTAAAGGGCAGTGTGGTACCTGCTGGTACGGGGGTGAGTGCGGCAGGATCTAGCCCGGCGGCGCAGGAAACATCTTGTCCGGGTTGTAAACCGCGGATATCACAAGTGAAGTTTACAGTCCCTTTAAGAAATTGTTGGGTGGTTCGGAAGGCTACTGCGCGTGCCTGTCCGCCTTGAACGGTGACATTGGCGGGCGCAACAGGGGCATACACAAACAGATCGCCGAATCCACTTGCTGGGTCAGGGTTGACCACATTTTGGACAGAAACGACATGAGCTACACCAGGGGCAACCAACAAGCGGGCTACATTCACTTGGAGNNTGGACACCTGCCGGCGTGCCATCCGGATTCAATACGGGTGCGCCATCTACGAGGAAGTCACCCACTTGACCAGGCGGCAAACTGACATCTACACAACCCAATTCAACAGGACAGACCGTGGCATCTTGTTGACTTGACTTTGCAAACAAAGCGTTTGCAAAGATAAACATTCCCAAAAGGAATGTGCTTACAATTAATTTGCGAAATAATTTCATGAAACAATCCTCTATATAACGTGTGACCTTTTAGATGACGGGTACACCTGAAAGTAACGATTGGCTATTACTAACCCGTTCTTTAAGTATAGTTTGAATTGGGCAAGAACGCAAGAATATGATGGGAATGGGGTGCGGTTCAGTTTTTCGGAGAATGCGAATCGATACCCGGCACGGATAGAAATTGCGCTT
>DKKK01000093.1 GCA_002455215.1 Anaerolineales bacterium UBA6668
ACTTATTCCTTAGGCACTACCCAAATCGGATGAGTATCCATCTGAATCAAAATGGTCAATCTTTCAGGGGCAAAACGATGGACAGCCGATGTTCGTGCGCCGAAACGACTCTGCCAAACAAATCTCATCAAATCCAGAATTTATTTATCGAGTTGGTTTTGCAATTCCATTGTTAGCACCTAATGAACATGGGTTGCCTTCAAACGAAGAAATGGCTTCTCTAAATCAAATTGAAGATGAATTAAGCAGTCAGTTAGAGAAGGACAAAGTTTCAATTCATGTATTATCAATTACCACAAGCGGAATGCGTGAGTTCGTCTATTACACAAAAGATTCAAAGATAGTCGAGAAAGTTATCAATGATACCCGCAGTAAGTTTTCATCTTACGAAATCCAGTATTACATTGAAGAAGACAAAAAATGGACTGTTTATAAGCAGTTTGCCTAACACCGCTTCTTCTTCTTAAGAAACAACACCGGATTGNNCCAACACAGCGTCTTAAGAAACAACACCGGATTGGGCAGGGTCTAGCAATGTCAAGCCTAATTTATGCGTTCGCTTTTTAAGGACTTGCACTTCGCGCTCGCGAAAGCGCTCCTCGTATTCCCTGTCGGGATGCGACTGACAGCGTTATTTTCTCTTGCCCGCACAAAACCCACTCGTGCGAGATGGCAACTCGTGCGAGATAGCAACCCGTGCGCTGTACGGCTTTTGTGCAAAATTTGCAAATTAGTATACTATAGGGAAAGGTGGGCGCAAACACGCCTACGTTTCTGCTGTCATAAAGAGCGGAACGCTATGCTATGGCGCATCTGACTGGTGGGAGTCTGCGCGTTTTTCAAGCAGTTCCCGCGCATCAGCCTTTTTCTCATTGGACGGCTTTGCCGCCCCCGCCCCAGCGCAGGTAACGCCAGCCGTTGGCTGGCTTCAAGTAAAACAAACTAAATGAGAGATTTCTTGTAAAATGATTAAGACCGCTTTGAGTCACTTACTCCCTAGCCAGATTACCAATGAATTTCCGGGAGCAAAAATTGCACTTTGGGGATTTTATCTGCTTACAGCCATGACACTCTGGCGAAGTCAACACCATATATTTTCGGCTGATGGCGGAGCACAATCTATCGCCACAATCCCATTAGCGAATTATTCAGATTCTGCCGCTTCAACTATCATTGGCGTGTTTGCGCTTTGGGGTTTATCTCAGCTAATTATTGGTTTAATTTATCTCATTGCCGCCATTCGTTATCGCTCAATGATTCCGATATTATATTTACTCTGCGTGTTTGAATATCTGATGCGAGCGACTTACATTCCTGCATATAAATCAATTGAAACCGCAGGAACAGCGCCTGGTGCAGTTGGAAATTTGCCACTGATACTATTTTCATCTACAATGCTTGTGTTAAGTTTATGGTCTCGTAAACAGAACGCATAGTTGGTAAATCAAAACGCCAGCCAAGAAAATATGCGCCCGACTTAGGGTACACGGCGCGTTTTTTTGAGCGCTTATTGGGCTTTGGGCTGTTTCGGTTCTGACGGCGAATTCGCCATTGCACCCACACGCCAGTAACGCCACCATCCAGCACTTTCGCACCCGAATTACAATCAGCCCACCAAGCCAAGTTACCTATATTCGACACGGCTGGCAATGATGCTGTTCCCTTAAGCAAAAATTCCTCCGTGTGATTGCGGCAAACCCATTTTGAAGCGCATAGGNNATATTCGACACGTGTCGAATATCGCATGTACGCCCAATAATACCCATGCTTATTAGTATAATAGACGTTATTTATAATCCAACCATCATGCCCAACTGGAACAATGAACTCGGACGCAGAACTCTGGAGCGTATCCAATCTGAACAAGTTATTTGGTTGACCACCGTCTCTACTCAAGGTGTGCCACAACCACGGCCTGTTTGGTTTGTTTGGGATGGCNNGATGGCTTTGCCTTCACCATCTACAGCACGCCCCAAGCCAAAAAAATCGTACATATCAACCATAACCCGAATGTAGCGCTACACTTCAACACAGATACCGGCGGTGAAGATATTCAAGTCATTCTAGGAAACGCTCATGTTGATACGAGTACGCCTCCATCCAACATGAACGTAGCGTACAGCCAAAAATATCATGCCGGCATCCTTGCACTGGGTATGGGCGAAGAGCAATATGCGGCTACTTTCAGCGTAGCAATTCGCATCATTCCTTTCCGCTTACGTGGATTAGATCCCATCCCTGGGCTAGGATAAACTATACTCGACATGTACCCAATATAACCTATGCTGAGTATGGAAAACACTCGCTGGCACATGCCATTCAGTGTTCAGTGGGTGTTGCCCTTCCCACAACCACCCAAGTGCATTACAATCCCCCTATGCAAGCGCTTTCTACATTTACCAAACGCATCTTACAAATCGGCGTAGTGCTCGTCTTAGCATTGCTATATGGCATATTGCAAAGCGCCGATAAAACCAGTTGGCTGGGGAGCATAACCGCCCAGGTCTCCACTTTCTCGATTGTTTTTTTAGGTATCTTTATTGAAGCCGCCCCTTTCCTACTACTGGGTACGATTGCCAGTGGCTTGGTTGAAGTGTTTATCAATAAGGACGACTTGGCACGCATATTGCCAAAAAATGCCTTGCTCGGTGCAATGGCGGGTGCGCTCTTGGGCGTGTGCTTTCCGGTATGCGAGTGCGGAGTCGTGCCGCTTACCCGCAGATTGTTCCGCAAAGGCTTACCGCCCAGTGTTGGAGTGGCGTTTTTGCTCGCCGCACCCGTGCTAAACCCGATTGTCATTGCCAGTACCGCGGCGGCATTTGGGGTGGGCTCTATGCTGGCATGGCGGCTGGGACTGAGCTTTTTAATTGCGCTAAGTGTTGGGCTCATTTTCAGCCTGCAAAAAGACAAAAGCAAACTGCTTCTGCCCAATGCCCTACCCGATGCCGAACCCCAATTCATCGGCGAGTTTCGCCTAGTCGAACCGCTCCGCACCCGCTTGGAACGCGCCTTGCTCATAGCGCGAGACGAATTTTTCGAAATGGGTTTGTACTTGGTGGCGGGTACGCTCATTGCCACCACCATGCAAACCTTCCTGCCGCGTTCCCTACTTCTTGGGTTGAGCGCCAGTCCCGTCATTTCCGTACTCGCGCTGATGGCGCTAGCGGTTTTGTTATCCATTTGCTCCACAGTAGATGCCATCATCGCGCTTTCTTTTGTCGGCTCTTTCACCAATGGCTCTATCCTGGCATTTTTGGTATTTGGTCCAATGGTAGATATTAAAAGCATTTTGTTGTACCAAACGATTTTTCGCAAAAAGCCAGCCGCGTATATTGTGCTCTTTCCATTGATACTCACCTTGCTCTTTGCAATCGCGCTCAATTACTTCGGCAGTTAGCCATGCTTCCCAAACTTCCCAAATCAGGGCGTCTCTTCGTCAGAAAACATCAAATCAAATTACAACTGCTCGGCGTATTGCTATTCGCCTGCCTGCACGGGCTGGTGTGGCTCGTGATCACACCCCCGTGGCAACATTACGACGAACCGGGACATTTTGAAAAGGTCTATTTACTGGCAAAAAATTTACGCCCGCCCGAAATTGGGGAGTATGATGTTTGGGCACGCATCCACATCCAAGAATCGATGATAGCCAATGGCTTCTACGAACATGGCTTAAATATCCCGCCGCGAGAAGCCATTGGCAACTGGGATTATTTGGGTCCCCAACAAGCGGGGACTCCATCCTTACACCACAGCCTTGCCGCCATTCCTGTCCGGCTCATCATGGCTAGCCCTGGGTCTGGTGATGTCACCTTAATGTTATATGCCGCACGGTTGGTCAGCTTGGGCGAATTTTTGCTAACTTTAGTCTTTGCGTTTTTGCTCATGCGCCGTTTTTGTCAGCCTACTAGCGCACTGCCCGCTCTAACTGCGCTGGCAATTGCGGTCACACCCGGTGTGGTAGATCTGATGACTGCTGTCAACGATGATGTGTCTGCCATTCTTTTTTTCACGATATACCTGTGGCTAGGTGTGGTCATTTTGCAAAAATTTCCGCATTGGCAGGCTTGGCTTGCCCTGCCAGTTTGGGGGCTCAGCGCGATTGCCTGTTTTTACAGCAAAAATACCGTATTGTGGGCATTGCCATTGCTGGCTGTACTGCCGTTCTTGTGGGCAATCAAGCGCACCCATGGTTGGTGGCGCTGGGCATGGTTTTTGCCCGCTAGTTTGACATTGACTCTTTTGGCAGGGCTTTGTTTAGACTTTGGCGATGCCCGCAGTTGGTACAAGTCTACCAGCCAGAACACCCCAACTTCTGTGCTCCACCCCAAAGCGCCGTATGGCAAACGCGCCTTGCAGATTGAGCCCGGCAGTTGGATCAGTCAACCAGTTGTGATTAATCAAACACAAGGCACCAAATACTCACTGGGTTTTTGGGTTTGGGCGGATAATCCTACAAATTTACAAATTAATATTCGTGCAGAGTATGGCACTTTTTCCATTGGGGATGTTCAAGTCAACCAGAAAGAGCCACAATTGCAACGCCTAAAAGCCGAAACTGCCGGCAAACGCATCATTCTCGAAATCCGCAACAATGGCAATGCACCGGTCTATTTGGACGGTATGATCTGGGGGGAGGGATGGTTTCCGGCAACCGTCACGCCGTTGTTTCACAATGCAGAAATGAGCTTTTTGGAGTGGGATGGCGTCAGCTTTGTAAACAAACTGGACAATCCTTCGGGAGAAAAGACTTGGTTTACCCTTCGCTCTTGGCTAAACAATCGCCTGAAGGAACATGGGAATTTTTATCTTTCTCCCGCCACTAGCATTTCGGCGCTCGGCGATGCGGAGAGCGTCTCAATCGTAGCACAAACTCTTGCCCGCGTTTACCAAACTTTTTGGGGCTATTTTGGTTGGGCGCACATAAAATCAAGCGGTTTGTACTATTACGGCATAGGTTTATTCTTAATTATTTCCTTGTTTGGCGCTATTCTGCGAGCAAGCAGGCAAATTTCGAAACTAAGTAAATACCAATTTGAACTTTATTGGTTGGGATTGGCTGGACTGCTGGTATCACTCACGGTTTTGTTACGTGCCACATCTGCCATCAATGATGTGACTCCATTTATTCCCGTTGCACGATATTTGTACCCAACGCTGGTTTTTTTGTTTGGGGTGTTGACATATGGTTGGTTTTGGTATTATAATATTCACAAGCCGACAAGACCTTTTGTACTAGCAGGCACAATCATTTTTATTGTTCTGGTGATGCTTTCGGGACTTGTTAGCGTGCTGAATTTTTACTACTTCTATATTTGACACAGGTTATCTTCTGCACACATGCTGAATAGCGCGTTATGCTTTTTTTCTTAAGCAAAGAAGCACAATTTCCATCTGTGTCGAATACAAATCCTGCGTTTCTCGCGCTCGCTTATGAAGTAGGAAAAAGGGTCATTTTCAACTTACCGCGTATTACATTTCCAAAAGAACAATGAGCCGATTGCCAAACACCCCACCTTTTCAATCTGCAATAAAGTCATTACTTTTTTTTCTGTTCTTATTACTACCGATTGCCGCTTGGCAAAATGTGACAGCCAGCAACCTTCTGCAACCCCAATCTGTACCACCCAGACAAGGTACAACCTACCAGATTTTTCGGCCTATCATCTTAAAATCAAATCCTATACCTACCAGCACGCCTACACCTGTACCTACATCCACACCCACAAAAACGTTAACGCCTACGCCCATCCCAACCAATACACCTACTCCTACGCCAACGCCAACCGTCCTAAATCAAAATTTTGGTATCAATAATTATGGCGGCGGCAACGCAACTTGGGTTACACTAGGCTCGAAATGGCACCGCGGCATAACAGTTGAATGGTCGAGTATTGAAGCAACCGAAGGTACGTATAACTGGGATGCGCTAAACAATGCACTTGCTAGTATTTCTAATAATAACACTTATGGATTAACTAGCATTGTGCGCGTTTGGGAACTTCCAGCATGGGCACGCGTGAACGGCGGTGCGGATTGTGGTCCGATAAAGACGGCAAAAATGNNGGACCGCTTTTGGTAATTTTATGTACGAATTAACAAAGCGCCTTAGCGCCGCGCCCTATAATGTGCGCTATATTGAAATTTGGAGCGAACCGGATGTAGACTCTGCACTCCTGGGCGACCCCAATAATTCTTATATCGGGTGCTGGGGCGATGATACCGACCCCTATTATGGTGGTGGTAAGTATGGGGATATGTTGGCGGCGGTGTACCCACGCATTAAACAAGCCAACAGCAATGCTAAAGTGTTGGTGGGCGGTTTACTTTCATATTGCAATTACAATGTGACCAATGGTTGCGCCAATAACATCGAAAAAACCTATCTAAAATTCTTTGAAGGTATCTTGCGCCGAAGCGCAGGCACAAACGATGGGGGCAATTATTTAGACGGGGTTAACTTCACTGCGTATGATTTTTACTACGGTGTACTGGGAGAATATCGCAACACCATGTGGGGCAGTACTTGGAACAACAATGGTCCAGTGGTTAAGGAAAAAGTTCGCTTCTTTAAGAATCGTTTGCAAGCTTATGGCATCAATCCAAGCAGTAAGCTACTGATTAGTTCTGAATCGACGATTGTGTGTTATACCAATCAAACCGACTGCTCTGGCAACTTGCAAACTACACTCGCCTACTATATTCCCCAGCTTTTTAGTACAGCCCTATCTGAAGGTATCACGACCACTGTTTACTACCCACTCTATACCAGTGCTGACTTTGGCGTGTCTGCGCTACTCGATAACGCGCAAAACCCGCGCCCATCCTATTGGGCTTACTATCATGCCAGCCGTATTTTGAACAATGCCGTCTATCAAGGCGAAATCACCAACTACCCAAACCTTGCCAAAGGTTATCGCTTTATAGATAGTCAAAATCGTACGCTCTGGGTCATTTGGCCACTTGAATACACTGCCGCCGCCACCAACATCACTTTGCCGAGCGTTCCGTCCAGTGTGATTAGCTACAACGGTTCGGTGCTACCCAACACACAAACTTTCGATTTGCAATACCCGGTATATGTTTATCTGCCATAGTTAGTTGGCATAACCCAACACCTCCCAAAAGCCACGATTCTCCGTGGCTTTTTTGCTTCGTGTAATTTCTTAACCAAACCCTAAGCGGTTTTTTTACGATTCCATCCCACACTGGCTTGCTACAACCCCAAGAATCGGTTACTATACTCTCGTATCGCTTTACAATCTGTTTTGAATTGCGAAACTGCTCGTCACCGTCTTGCCTGTTACCGCTCTCTTAAAAAGGAACTGCTTTGTCCACCTTTGTTCGTCATTGCCGTATTTTTCTCTTTTGCGTGCTGTTTTCAGCACTCCTGCACGCTCCGAACACTAGCCAAGCCCAGACTCCCACCCCTACAAATTCCACCACCCTTTCTGTGCTGGCAAGCGTTGGCTGGGATGGGAAAACCAGCCCAGCCAGTTTTGTCCCACTATTTGTAGATGTGGAAAATACAGGTAATGATTTGGCAGGAAAATTTGTACTAGATGTTGGGTCGGAAACAGTGCAGTATGAGTGGCATGTGGAACTACCAGCCAACGCTCGTAAACAATATTATTGGACATTCGTCCCTTTTGCCAGTATGCAAAGTGTTGAGCTATCGTTTATTTCCGCTACAGGCGAAACGTTATTCAACAAAACGTATCGTATCCAATACACCCAAGCACTCTCCAATTTTATCGTCTTACTCAGTGACCAGCCGGAGCAAATGGTAAGCACAGCCCTGACTGGAGTCTTCGCCGAGTTTGCTAACCAGCCCATCCATCAGCTACCCATCACCACCAGTGGCTGGTCTGGCATTGATACACTCATCATTGCCAATGCCGATACTGGCAAGCTCAGTGTAGAACAACGCAATGCGCTTATACTCTGGATAGCACAAGGCAATGAAGCGCTCGTATTTGGGGGAAATCAAGCCGCCGCCAACTTAGCCGCCTTTGCAGACATTGCCCCCATCCAAACGCTGGGGCAAGCTCCGCCCTCAGCCGAAGCGAGTCAAGCACTTGCCCAAGCCTCCCGAGCTAGCAAAATCATCCCTGACCCGCTTGCTTACACCCGCATCCAAACAACCGGTGGGGAAACAATCGTCAGTGTGGCAGATGACCCCTTGATAGTCAGATACGCGCTGGGTAACGGCTCCGTCACCTATTTTTCCTTTGACCCCACCCAGTTGTCCTTTCGCAACTGGCAACAGCAAAGAAATTTCTGGGTGCGTTTTTCCAGCACAACTTCCGATCTCTCTACTTGGGACGATGGGCGAGATTGGGAGCGGGGTGAGCTAGCGATGAATGCCATTGCCAGTGCAAGCCTGCCCCAAATGTGGCAGTTGTGCCTTTTCGTATCCATGTACATTGTATGGGTGGGTCCAATTAATTTTATCCTGCTGGCATTGCTAAAGCGCCGAGCACTCGCTTGGGTGACCATTCCGGCAATATCTGCCTTGTTTGTGCTGGTTAGCTACATCTTTGGCTACGGATTAAATAGCACCCAAGCCAAAATTTTACAAATCAACTTGATTCAAAGTTTCGCCGGGACAGACCGCGCAAAAGTAGACTCGCTCATCGGCATCTTTTCGCCCCGCCGAGCGCGTTACGATTTCACACTTAATCAGCCTGGTAATATTGCCCCATACGAATCTTTGCTAACCTATCCGGAAGGCGCGGGCTCGATGCAACTGTCTAGTGGAAACATTGCGGCGGCAAGCGCTGTTGAGATAGATGTCTCTGGCATTCGCGCCGTTGCTTATGAAGGTGAAACCCCTGCCTTCGTTGTCCAATCCAACCTTGAACTTACTTTTGTCGGGGCTTCTCCTAATCTGGTTGGCGAAATTGTCAATCAAGCGCCGCAAGAACTGCAAAACGCCAAATTATTGGTTTTTGACGAAATCTATGACGTTGGCGACCTAGCGCCCGGCGCGGCGTTCAGTTTTGACCAGTCACAAGCTTCGGTAATCATCCCGCTTAACTTCAACGGCTTTTTTTATGGAAAGCCGAGTTACTATGACACCAATTCCATCTTGCCAAACAGCCAACAAGCCGTGTTGGAATTTGAGAGCACTGGCAGTGACCGCGAGAGATTTATCCAAACGATGCTAGTTNNCACTCTCACCCAATAACTCCGAATTTATCAGCAAAGGCGTTTACCTGCTGGGTTGGAGCCATCATGTGCCAATTGATGGCACACTAAACGGCAAATCCGTAAATACGACCCAGTACAATTTCCACATGATACAACTCGATTATGCAATTCGGGAAAACAGCCAAAAAGTAAGCTTAACCAACAACCAAATGCGGGGTAGCGTTTATGACACCGGGAGCGAGTACAATCTCTCCATAGAGAATTATTACCTGTATAGCGGCTGGTACGCCCTTTCCTTTGCCCCTGCCCTACCGCTCGAATTTGCCGAAGTAGACAGCCTAACACTCGATTTAACCAACACCCAACATATTCAATCCGTTACTGAATTAGAAATCTCGCTGTGGGATTATGCAAAAAACGACTGGCAAGTTCAAAAAAACCTAACCTGGGGGGTCAACACCATCCCAAACCCACAAAAGTACGTCAACGCAACTGGAGAAATTCGCATCAAATTTGATGCTACCCAATCAGTCGATTCGGTGTATATTGAAAATGTCAAGTTCGCATTGACAGGAACCACTCGCTAATGAGCGTCATCATCGAAATAGTCAAACTTACCAAACGCTACGGCAAGAAGCTAGCCGTAAATGACCTTTCTTTGCAAGTGGAAACCGGTGCAATTTATGGCTTTGTCGGTCCCAATGGTGCGGGAAAAACCAGCACCATGCGCATTTTGTGTACACTCATGCACCCGACCACCGGCACAATTCGCGTTGGCGGTTATGACGTGCTAAAAAATCCACGGGATGTGCGCCGCTTGGTTGGCTACATGCCCGATTTCTTTGGCGTATACGACGACATGACCGTGATGGAATATCTAGACTTCTTCGCCGCGTGTTATGACCTACCCGCCCAACAGCGTGCCAGCATCAACACCGACCTGCTGGCATTGGTGGACCTCTCACATCGCGCCAACGACATGGTAGACAACCTATCACGCGGGATGAAACAACGCCTAGCCCTCGCCCGTACACTCGCCCACGACCCGCAAGTTCTGGTGCTAGACGAACCCGCATCTGGGCTAGATCCTCGCGCCCGGGTAGAAATCCGTGAGCTATTAGTCGAGCTAGCCCGCATGGGAAAAACCATTTTCTTTTCCACCCACATCCTCGCAGATGTTGCCGAAATTTGCACCCATGTTGGCATTTTGGAAGGCGGCAAGCTAGTGGCAAGTGGCAACCTAAACGAAATGCAGCGTCAATTAATGCCACAACGCACACTCAGCATCAAACTCATCGGCTCACTGGAGCAAGCTCAAGCCGTATTAGGAAACATTCCGGGCGTTCTGAGCGTCATACCCTACGAAGGTGGCACCACCGAGCCAGACAGTGTTCACCTACGCGTGGCTTTCGGCGGTACAGACACCGATGTTAGCGATATTTTGCAAGCGCTTGTCATGGCAAAATTGCGCGTTTTGCACTTCACCGAAGATATGCGCGACGTAGAATCCATCTTCTTACAAGCCACTCAAGGCAAAGTGACCTAATGACACCCAATCTCCGTACTCTGACTACCTTTTGGCAAACTTGGTCAAACCGCTTAGGCTTTGAAAACCCACTGCTCAACAAAGAACTTCGCAGTCGTATGCGTGGTAGACGCTGGGTATTCATTCTGACCCTCTACCTTGCCCTAATTGCAATGGCAATCCTCAGCTTATATCTGGCATTTTCATCCAGTTCTTCCTTCTACACCGACGAAAGACAATGGATGGGAAAAGCCGTCTTTGGCTTGGTAGTAGGCTTGCAAGCCCTGTTGGTAAGCTTCATCACCCCCGCGCTAACCGCCACCGCAATTTCCGGCGAGCGTGAACGGCAAACCTTCGACCTACTGCGCACCACCTTACTTCGTCCGCGCTCCATCATCTTTGGCAAGGTCTCCTCCGCCGTAGCATTTGTTCTCCTGCTATTGATAGCGAGTTTTCCCATGCAAGCGCTGGCTTTTCTGCTGGGGGGCGTTGCACCTAGTGAATTTTTCATCTCCATTGCCATGCTCTTGGTCACCACACTCGTCTACGCCAGCATCGGCATTATGATTTCCACCTTTCTCAAGCGCAGTCTGACCGCCATTGTAGTCAGTTACGCGCTGATATTGGTGATATTCTTCTTCGTCCCAATCCTATTCTGGACCTTCACCGGCATATCCAGCTCCATTCTTTTCAGCACACCTACCCCAGCCTCCCCCACCCGCGAAGTATTATTCTACCTAGCCATCGGCATCCTACTCTGCCTCAACCCCATCAGCGCGGCAGTTTTTAGCGAATACAATCTCATCGAAAACCAAAGACTTTGGCTAGTTGAAATCCCATTACAAAATGGCTCCAGCGTGACATTACCCTCGCCCTGGTGGATTTACCTGCTCATTTTCAGCTTGCTTGCCATACTCTTTCTGTATATTGCTACTTGGCGTGTGCGCCGTGTAGACCCGTAAACCCATGCTTCCGCAACTCTCAACTTGGCTACTCTGGCTTCGCGCCCAACGCATGACATTCTGGTCAATTCGTGGCTTATGGATTGGGCTGACCATTGGGTTAGGAATCTGCATTGTCGGGCGGCTTTTTCCCCTGTGGGATTGGTGGCAATTGTTGATACTCGTGTGCGGGGCAAGCATTTTGGGTGCTGGGGCGGGTGCGCTGGCAGGACTAATCTNNACCCAACCGCCTGCACCAAGCCCGCCTACTGGACAAAAAGCTGGCACTACATGACCGCCTCAGCACCGCCCTAGAACTCGCCCAAAACCCCAAAAACCTACCGCAAGCGTGGGTAGAACAACAACACCAAGACACTGTTCGCGCCATGCAAGCCGTGCAAATCCACAAAGCGCTACCCCTGCGGCTAAACCTGCCCGAACTAATCGCCTGTACGGTACTTTCCGCCCTCGTACTTGCCTCCATGTGGCTTCCAAATTTGCAATATATCGCAGTAGCCGAACAACGTGCTACGCAACAAGCCATTCAAGCCGAAATCGAAAAAATCAACGCACTCAAAGAAAACATACTAGGCGACCCAGCACTCACCGCCGAACAAAAAGCTGAACTCGTCCAACCGCTTGAAACCGCCCTACAAACCCTACAAGATAACCCCACCCGCGAGCAAGCCGTCTCTGCCCTAACCCAAGCCGAAATAGACCTAAAAGAACTAGCAGAACCCGCCGGATTGCAAGACAAACTCGACAGCTTTGAAAGCTTAGGCTCATACCTAGAAGAATCTGCCGCCACCCAACAAGCCGCCCAGAACCTGCAATCCCAACAACTCCAACAAGCCGCGCAACAACTCAGCAACCTAGACCTAAGCCAACTCAGCCCCGCCGAGCAACAAGCGCTCGCCGAACAACTCAACGCCGCCGCCGATGCCGTACAAACCCAAAACCCTGAACTAGCAGACCAACTTCGCCAAGTCGCCCAAGACATTCAAACTGGCAACATTGCCGATGCCCAAGCCGGGCTAAAACAACTAGCCGAACAGCTAAATGAAGCATCCCAACAAGCCGCCCAAGCAGAAGCCGCCGCCAATGCCGCCGCCATAGGGAGCGCGGATGAGCATCGGCACAGACCACTGCCCGCCGCTGCGATAGTACATTTTCGCCGCCTCATTC
>DKKK01000023.1 GCA_002455215.1 Anaerolineales bacterium UBA6668
CAATCTGTGACCGTGCTAAGTATCACGACTCGCCGCCAGCTCGCGATAGATGCCCACCAACTGCGCGGCGGAGGCTTGCCAACGGAACTGACGAGCGCGAGCAAAACCCGCTTGGCGTAGCTGTGCCCGCAGGTGGTCTTCATGCCACAAGCGGTGCAGTGCGTCCGCCAGCGCGTTCACATCCAGCGGGTCTGCCAAATAGGCGGCGTTTCCCGCCACTTCGGGCAAGCAATTGGCTTGGCTGGTTAGTACCACCGAGCCACAAGCCATCGCTTCAAGCAGGGGTAAGCCAAAACCTTCATACAGCGATGGATAGGCAAATAGGCGAGCGGCGGAATAGAGTGCCGGCAAATCTTCGTCTGCCACAAAGCCGGGGAACAGCACGCGCTCCCCTAGCCCACGCGCCTGCACTTCGGCAAAAATCTCATCATAGAGCCAGCCCTTGCCACCACAAATCACCAAATTGGCGGGTTGGTGGCGCAAGGCTTGGTCAAAGGCTTGGATCAGGCGGGTAAAATTTTTGCGCGGTTGCAGGGTGCTCACTGCCAAGGCAAACGGGGCTTCGCCCAAGCCGTACTTGGCACGCACCGCTTGCAGGCGAGCCGGGTCCTGCACGGGGGTAAAATCTGCCGTCACCCCGCTGTATAGCACCGTCACCTTGTCGTGGGGGGTGTTGTACNNACTGTACAAGGCAATCAGGTCGTCTTTGGTGGCTTGCGAATCTGCCAAAATGTGGGTGGCGCGGGCAACGGAGCGCGGCACAACTTGGTTGAGATAGGCACGCAAACCGGGCGCGGCAGATGCGGGGTCGCGCACGAAGGATAGGTCATGCACAGTGAGCAAGGTGGGAATCTTGCCGAGCACGGGTGGCAGGGTAAAGTCGGGCGAGTGGTACAAATCCACTGCACCCGTGCAAGCCTGCACTGGCAGGGGTACACGGGCACGATGCCACAGCCGCGCTAGCCAAATGTCGTGGAAGGGTAAGTGGCGGGTGGTGAAGTGGGCAGGGAAAGGCGGGAGCGGGTGTGGGATGGGGGCAGGTGATGCGTAGAATAGGCGGTAGCGAATGTCATCTTGACGCTCTGCCAAAGCCCGCAGGAGTTCGCGGGTGTAGCGCCCAATGCCACCGCCTTGGCGCACCGCCGCCGTTACTTCAATGCCAATGGAGAGAGACACTACACCATCCCAATGCGTTTTTTAACCTTGCCCAGTGTTTTGCGGGCAACTGCTTGGGCACGCTCCTTGCCACCTGCCATCACCTGCTCAATGTGAGCGCGGTCGGTTAGCAAGCGGTGGTACTCTTCGCGGATGGGGTTGACAACCGCCACAACGACATCTGCCACGGCATCCTTCAATTCGCCGTAGCCCTTACCTTCAAACTCCGCTGTAATGGTGGCAGGCTCTTTGTGCGTCAGGATTTTGTACAACTCAAGCAAATTGTTAACCCCGGCGCGTTCTGGATCGTCCGAAAAACAGATTTCACGCAAAGAATCGGTTTGTGCGCGGCGGATCTTGCGGCGAATCACATCCGCGCTGTCCAGCAGTTCAATGCGCCCATCGCTTTCCTTATCGCTTTTGCTCATCTTGCGCACCGGTTCGGTCAGCGACATCACCTTTGCCCCTTCTTTGCGAATAAAAACCTGCGGGATGGTGAAAGTTTCGCCAAACAAGTGATTGAAGCGTTGCGCCAAATCGCGGGTTAGCTCCACATGTTGGCGTTGGTCTTCGCCCACTGGCACGCCCTGGGCTTGGTAGAGCAAAATATCTGCCGCTTGCAAAGCGGGGTAAGTGAGCAAGCCGGTGCTGATGCCCTCTTGGGCATACTTCGCAGATTTATCCTTATATTGGGTCATGCGTTCCAGCCAGCCCAACGGGGATAGGCAGGTCATAATCCAGCCAAGTTCGGTATGTTCGGGCAACTGCGATTGATAAAACAGTACCGACTGTTGCGGGTCAATGCCACACGCCAGCAACATCGCCACAATCTCGCGGCGGTTTTTGCGCAGTTCTGCCCCATCCGAGACCGAAGTCAGGGCGTGGTAATCGGCAATCATAAAAAAATTTTCGTAGTGGGCTTGGTCTGCCACCCAATTGCTGATAGCACCTAAATAATTGCCCAGATGCAAAATGCCGGACGGCTGAATGCCAGAAAGTACACGCGGTTTGGAAGGGGTTGTGGGGGATGCGGGATTTTCACTCATGGGGTAATTATACTATAATGGGGGAGCTAGGGCATAGGGGCTAGGATGTCTTGCATTCCACTCATCATTCTATTTTCCCTGCATTCCCTTAATTTCTTAATTCCTTTAATTTACTTCCCCTTGCCATGACTCCCACATCTGCCATTCAACGTGCCAGCAAATTACGCGAACAAATCAACTATCATAATTACCGATACTACGTCTTGCAATCGCCTGCAATTAGCGACCTGCAATTCGACCAGCTAATGAGTGAACTACGCCAGCTAGAGCAAGCCTACCCCGAACTGCTCACCCCCGACTCGCCTAGCCAGCGCGTGGGCGGCGAAGTCTCCGAGAAGTTTGAAAAACTGCCACATCCCGCCCCCATTCTCAGCCTAGCCAACGCCTTTGGTTCTGCCGATGCACAAGCATGGTTTGAGCGCATTGCCAAGCTGGACGCACGTGTGCAGACAGCGGAATTTGTGGTGGAACCGAAAATTGACGGTTTGTCGGTGGTGTTACACTATGAAAATGGTGTTTTTGTGCGGGGGGCTACGCGCGGCAATGGTGAAGTGGGCGAAGACATCACCCCCAACCTGCGTACCTTGCGTAACCTGCCCTTGCGGCTACCCGCCGACCCAAGCGTGCAAATCCCCATTCCTAGCCGTTTGGTCGTGCGGGGCGAAGCCTTCATCAGCCTGCAAGATTTTGCCGACATGAACGCCCGCCTTGCCACCGCCGGAGAACGCACCTTCATCAACCCACGCAACACCGCCAGTGGCGCCATTCGTCAGCTTGATTCGCGCCTGACAGCCGCCCGCCGCTTGCAAGTGTTGTGTTACCAAGTGGTGGCTATCGAAGGCGTGCAACTGCACACCCAATGGCAAACCATCGAATATTTGCGCCAGTTGGGATTTCCCGTGCCAAACATTGCCCGCCGTTTCGCCCAATTTGCCGATGTACTGGCATTTTGTGAAGGCATGGCAGAGCAACGCACCGCTTTGCCATACGAAACCGATGGTATGGTGATAAAACTGGACGATTTGCAATTACAAGCCGATTTAGGTTTTGTGGGCAAAGACCCGCGTGGCGCACTGGCATACAAGTATCCTACCCAAGAAGTCGTCACCCGCCTGCTAGATGTAGGTGTAAATGTTGGGCGTACGGGCGTACTCACCCCGTATGCCATGCTTGCCGCAGTGGAAGTGGGCGGGGTAGTGGTGCGCCAAGCGACCTTGCACAACTTCGATTTTATTGCCGAAAAGGATATTCGCATTGGCGATTCGGTGCTAGTCAAACGCGCAGGCGAAGTGATTCCCTACGTCATCGGTCCCTTGCCGGATTTGCGTACCGGCGCAGAACAGCCGTATTTGCCGCCTACCCACTGCCCGGTTTGCGGTGAAGCCGTGAAAGAAGTGGATGACGAAGTGGCGGTGTATTGTGTCAATCCCGCTTGTCCGGCACAACTCCAGCGCGTGGTGGAACACTTCGCCGCACGCGGTACATTAGATATTGAAGGGTTGGGCGAAAAATTGGCGGTGCAGTTGGTCAACGCCGGTTTGTTGCACGACGTGGCAGATATTTTTAGCCTGACCAAAGCGCAACTGCTTACACTGGAAGGCTTTGGCGACAAAAAAGCAGAAAATCTGCTGACCGCCATTGAAACTGCCAAAACACGCCCACTGGAAAGGTTAATCTCCGCTCTAGGGATTCAAGGCGTGGGTGAAGTGGCGGCACGCGACTTGGCACAGCATTTCGGCAGTCTGGGCGCATTGTCAGCCGCTTCCCTAGCAGATTTGCAAGCGATAGAAGGCATCGGTCCAAATACCGCCACCAGCATTGTGGATTGGTTTGCCATGTCTGGCAATCAGCAGGTGTTGGCAAAATTGCACAAGGCAGGAGTGAACCCACAAATGGCACGGCAAAGCGCCCAATCAGGAGCAGTTTGACCAGGCCATGGCTCAACTGCCGGAAACCAGCCNNTGTCATCACCGGCACGCTCCCCAGCCTTTCCCGCGAGCAAGCCGAAGCCTTAATTTTGCAGAACGGTGGCAAAGTGACGGGTAGTGTAAGTAAGAACACCCACTTTTTGTTGGCGGGTGAGAAAGCCGGTAGCAAACTGGACAAAGCACGAGCATTGAACGTGCCCATCCTCAGCGAAGCAGAGTTGCTAGCGAAGATAGGCTAATGATTGGGGCAAATTTTTCGACCCAATCTGATACCGGCTTCCTCGATACGACCCACCTACGACTGTAAACGTTCACGCAATTTCATCACCACGCCCTGCCATTCTGCCAACTTGGCTTGCTCGCCAGCCACCACTTGCGGCGGGGCTTTTTGGGCAAACGGGCTGTTGAGCAGTTTGCTCAGGCGGTCTATCTGCACAATGGCGTTTNNCCAACTCCTTTTCCAGCCGTTCCCGCTCGGCGGCGTTGTCCACCTGCGCTTGGGGTAGGTAAATCTCGCTCGTGCCCACCACCATTGCAATGGCGTTTGGCACGGCGGGCGCGGGCGCAATTAGCACTTGCAAGCGGTTGGCATCGAGCCGGGCAAGTGAGCCTAGCAAGGCACTCTCGGCTTGGAAGAGTGCGGCACGTTGCGGGGTGGCGGCAACCAGCACGGCAGGCAGGGCATCGGCGGCGGGCAGGTTGTTTTCGGCACGGGCGCGGCGCAGGGCGGTAATCATCTCCTGCAAGTGGGCAAACTCATTCACTGCCGACTCCACCTGCGGGCTGAGTGGCTCACTGTGCGGCCATTCTGCCGCAATCAGCGCATCTGCCCACTGCGTGCCTTGCCCGGGTGGTAGGTTATTTTCGATAGCCGCTTGGCGTAGGTTTTGCCAAATTTCTTCGGTGACAAACGGCACAAATGGGTGCAAAAGGCGCAGGGCAAGGTCGAGTGTGCCCACCAATTGGCGGGTGGTGTTGGCTTGTTGGCTGGGGTCGCTCAGCAAGGGCTTGGCAATTTCGATGTACCAGTCGGCAAAATCGCCCCAAATAAAATCGTAGGCGGTTAAGCCTGCCTGCCCAAATTGATAGGCGTTCAGGTTGCGTGTCACATCGGCAATCGTCTTTTGCAAGCGTCCGGCAATCCACTGGGTGGCAATGTTTGGCTGGCTGGGGGGCGGGGTGTCGGCTTGCGGGGTCAGCTTGCCAATCACAAAGCGTGTGGCATTCCAAATCTTGTTGGCAAAATTGCGGTTGGCTTTCACCTTTTCCAAGCTCAGGTTCAGGTCGTTGCCGGGAGTGCCGCCGGTCAGCAAGGTGAAGCGCAGGCTATCGGTGCCAAATTCGTCAATCACCACCAGCGGGTCAATCACATTGCCTGTGGTTTTGGACATTTTGCGCCCTTGTTCGTCCCGCACCAAGCCATGCAGGTAAATGGTGTGGAAAGGCAGTTTGCCGGTAAATTCCAAGCCCATCATCACCATGCGTGCCACCCAGAAGAAGAGAATGTCGTAGCCGGTTTCCAGCACGCTATTGGGATAGAAGCGGGCTAGGTCGGGGGTTTGCTGGGGCCAACCGAGCGTGCTGAAGGGCCACAAGCCGCTGGAGAACCAAGTATCCAGCACATCGGGGTCACGGGTGAGTGGCACATCCTGCCCCAGTGCGGCGCGTGCCTGTGCTTGGGCAGACTCTTCCGATGTGGCGCAGTAAAAACTACCATCGGGCGCATACCACACCGGAATCTGATGTCCCCACCAGAGTTGGCGGCTCACACACCAGTCTTGGATGTTTTCCAGCCAGTTGTACCAGATTTTTTCAAAGCGTTCTGGCACAATGCGCAAATCGCCATTTCGCACTGCCGCGATGGCGGGTTTTGCCAACGATTCCATGCGCAAGAACCATTGGGTGCTCATCATCGGCTCCACAATTTCGCCCCCGCGTTGACTGCGCGGCACTTTGAGCGTGTGCGGCTCCACTTTGATGGTCAGTCCGGCGGCGGTCATATCTGCCCAGAGGGCGGTGCGGCAGTCAAAGCGATCCATGCCGCTGTATTTGCCGCCCACTTCGGTCACTTTGGCAGAACGGTCTAACATGCTAATCATGGCTAGGTTGTGACGTTGCCCGATTTGGTAGTCGTTGAAGTCGTGACCGGGAGTGATTTTGAGTGCCCCTGTGCCAAATTCGCGGTCCACATAGGTATCGGCAATCACCGGCACTTCGCGCTCTAGGATGGGAACCCGTGCGGTCTTGCCAATCAGGTGTTGGTAGCGTGGGTCGTCGGGATGCACGCACACGGCTGTGTCAGCTAGGATGGTTTCTGGGCGGGTGGTGGCAACTGGGATGAAGTCGGTGCTGTCTTTAATGCGGTATTTGAAGTAGTACAACGAGCCTTGTTCTTCGCTGTACTCCACTTCTAAGTCGCTGACGGCGGTTTTTAGACCGGGCGACCAGTTGATGAGCCGTGGCCCGCGGTAGATTAAGCCTTTTTCATACAGGCGCACAAAGGCAGTGGTGACAGCCAAGGAGAGTCCTTCGTCCATGGTGAAGCGTTCACGTTCCCAGTCGGCACTAGAACCCAAACGGCGCAGTTGGGTAGTGATTTCACTGCCATATTTTTCCTTCCATTGCCAAGTGCGGCGCAAAAATTCTGCCCGCCCGACTGCTTCGCGGCTGGTGCCTTCTTTGACGAGCATTTTTTCCACTTGCAGTTGGGTGGCAATGCCGGCATGGTCTGTGCCCGGAATCCACAGGGTGGGATGCCCCAACATGCGGTGGTAGCGGACCATCAAATCTTCGAGGCTGGCAAACATGGCGTGTCCCAGGTGCAAGGCTCCGGTCACATTGGGTGGGGGGATGGCAATCACAAATGGTTCGCCATCGCCATCATTGGGGCGAAAGTAGCCGTTGGCTTCCCACCATGCGTAAAGGCGGGCTTCGGTTGCTTTGAAGTCGTAAGTTTTGTTCATAAAGACACCGTCAGAAAAAGACAAGAAAAATAAAAAGTCCCTTCATCAACACAAGGACGAAGGGACTCGCGGTACCACCTTGATTTGCTGGCGGGGGAAGCCCACCTGCACACTCACAGCGCGATAACGGGCGCAACCGGAACCCACTACAATGGGCAGGCTTCTGCGGGCAGATTTCTGCTGTTGGCGGGTTCTACTCGCGGGGGACTTTGGGCATTGGCACACCGGGCGCAACTTTCAGCCGGGGTGGCGCTTCTCTGGCGGGGCGGTTTGCTTACTCTGCCCGCGAATGGCTGTTTGGCACAGCCAGCGTAGTTTTGCAATTGAATTGTCTATTCGATGCGGGTGGGAATTGCGCTTTTTCTTACTGAAGAAAGCATCACCCGTTCTTCAGCACACCTGCTGAAGCTAACCCGTGTCGAATGTAGCTTGATTATACAAAAGGCAGGTGGGATTGGCAAGGGGGAATTTTTTGCGCTTGGGAAGGGTGTTTGCCCCTGACAAAACATCCTGCACCAGCCAGCACTCTCCCCCTGCCTCCCACCTTGCCCAAACCAGCCAGCAAATTTTTCTAGCAATTTAACCAATTTACAAAGGTTGCCAAACTCTGCTAAAATGTAGCTAGATTCGGTGCATTTGCCAAGTCAAATTTTTTCTAATCTACTGGAATACTGTCATGTTTATCTGCATGTGTAAAGGGCGGGGTCTGTAAACCACCGCACTGCAACACGTTTTTGTCATTTCAACGACTGTCGCCGCGCAAGGTGCGTTTTGCCCCGCCGAATGTTCAAGGCTAGTGCTTGACGCTCCGCTCCATTGCGCTCTTTGGGTAAATCACCCGTGGCTGACAGTCGTTTTGTTTTTAACCATTCACCTTCAACCCATCACTTTTTTGGAGTTCTTTCATGAAAATCGCAAACAACGTTACCGAACTGATTGGCAACACGCCCTTGGTGCAACTCAACCGCCTAACTGCTGGCGCATCTGCCCGTGTGGTGGCAAAGCTCGAATTTTATAACCCCGCCCATTCGGTGAAAGACCGCATTGGCTATGCCATGATTGCCGCCGCCGAATCAGCCGGATTGCTCACTCCCGACACTGTGCTGGTCGAGCCAACCAGCGGCAATACCGGCATTGCACTGGCAATGGTCGCCGCCGCCCGTGGCTACAAACTCATTCTCACCATGCCAGAAACCATGAGCAAAGAACGACGCATGCTTTTGCGGGCATACGGTGCAGAACTGGTGCTGACCCCCGGCTCTGAAGGCATGGGTGGCGCAATTCGGCGTGCCGAAGAAATTGCCGCATCCGACCCCAGCAAATACTTCTTGCCCCAACAGTTTAAAAACCCCGCCAACCCCGCCATTCACCGCAATACCACCGCCGAAGAAATTTGGCGTGATACCGATGGGTTGGTGGATTTTTTGGTGGCAGGGATTGGCACAGGTGGCACCATCACTGGGGTGGGTGAAGTGCTGAAAGCCCGCCGCCCTACCTTCCAAGCCATTNNGATGCTTCACCAGTACTGTCTGGCGGGGCAAAGGGTCCCCACCCGATTCAAGGCATTGGCGCGGGCTTTGTGCCGGATGTGCTGAACACCCAAATTTATGACGAAGTGGTGCGCGTTAAGAACGAATCTGCTTTCCAAACTGCCCGCCGCATGGCACGCGAAGAAGGTTTGCTCGTGGGCATTTCCAGTGGCGCGGCGGTCTATGCCGCCCTGCAAGTGGCAAACCGCCCAGAAAATGCTGGCAAACTCATTGTGGTCATCATTCCTTCCTTTGGTGAGCGCTACCTTTCTACCACACTATTTGCCGACCTAGCCGAATAATTCACCCTTTCTAATATGTTTGAACAAATCCGCAATGACGTGCGCTCGGTGCTGGAGCGTGACCCAGCGGCACGCAACGCGCTGGAAGTGTTTTTTTGCTACCCGGGCTTACACGCCATTTGGGCGCACCGCTTGGCACACGCCTTGTGGCAGAACGGCTGGAAATTTCCCGCCCGCTTAATTTCACAATTCTCACGCTCGCTCACCGGCATTGAAATCCACCCTGGGGCAACGCTGGGGCAAAATTTTTTCATTGACCACGGCATGGGTGTGGTGATTGGCGAAACCGCCGAAGTGGGTAAAAATGTTACCATGTATCACGGCGTAACGCTGGGCGGCACTAGCTTGCACCGCACCAAACGCCACCCGACCATCGAAGACAATGTGGTCATCGGGGCGGGCGCAAAGATTTTGGGGGCAATCACCATTGGGGCAAATAGCCGCGTGGGCGCAAACGCCGTGGTGGTGAAATCTGCGCCTGCCAATTCAGTCATCGTTGGCGTGCCCGGGCAAATTGTGGTACGCGAAGGTCGTTCCCGCCCTGCCAATGAAACTGTTGTGGATTTGGAACACGGCAAACTGCCGGATACGATTGGGGAGACGTTGGTGGCGCTCATTGCCCATGTGGAACAATTGGAAAAACGTCTAGCTGGTGAAACGGGCGTGCCAGATCTACACGCCCCGCAAGACGGGGTCTGGCATGGCAGTGATTTCTCCATCTGAATCCACCCACTCACCTTGCCATAAACAAAAGCCGTGACCCATCGGGCACGGCTTTTGTTTTTTCTCTAGCGTAGCTTGGTAGTTGCGTGACTCACACAACTACGACAAGCCCAGCACCTTGCCAGTTTCTAGGTCAATGTCAATATCATAGAAGGCAGGGCGAGCGGGCAAACCGGGCATGGTGCTCATTGCACCCAACAAGGGGTACAAGAAACCCGCCCCCACACTGGCGCGTACTTCGCGGATGGGCACAATAAAACCACTGGGTGCTCCCTTCAGTTCGGGGTCGTGGCTAAAGCTGTACTGCGTTTTTGCCATGCAAATCGGCAATTCGCCAAAACCATTGCGCTCGTAGGCGGCAATTTGTTCTTCGGCGAGGGCAGAATATTCCACACCCGCGCCACCGTAGAACTTTGTGACGATGGTTTCAATCTTAGACTTGATGGATTGGTCGAGCGGATACAAGAATTGGAAATTGCTGGGGTTCTCGCAAGCGGTCACCACAGCTTCTGCTAAGTCAGTGGCACCGGCTCCGCCCTGCGCAAAGTGATTGGTGGCAACGGCATCGTTGGCACCGGCGGCTTTGGCAACGCGGCGAATCAATTCAATTTCCGCATCCGTGTCGGTGTAGAAGCGATTGACCGCCACCACTACCGATAAGCCCATCTGCTTGGCATTGCGGATGTGCCTTTCCAAGTTGACACACCCCGCTTCCAGCAAGGGCAAATTCTCTTGCGTGTATGCCGCATCGAGCGGTTTGCCAGCAACCACCTTCGGTCCGCCACCGTGCGTCTTCAGTGCCCGAACCGTTGCCACCAGCACCACACAATCTGGCGTGAGACCACTGACCCGGCACTTAATGTTGGCGAATTTTTCAAAGCCCATATCTGCGCCAAACCCGGCTTCGGTCAACACATAGCCACCCGCCCCCACCAACTTTAATGCGATTTGGTCTGCCACAATAGAAGAGTTGCCGTGCGCAATGTTGGCAAAAGGACCGGCATGAACAAATGCCGGCGTGCCTTCCAAGGTTTGCATCAGGGTTGGCTTAATGGTTTCCTTCATCAGCACAGTCAAAGCACCCGCACAGCCAATGTCTTCGGCGGTGACAGGGTTGCCCTTGCGGTCCATTGCCACCACCATGCGCCCAAAACGTTCACGCATATCGCGCAAGTCGCTGGCAAGTGCCAAAATTGCCATGATTTCGCTGGCAACCGTGATGTCAAAGCCGGTGTCGCGTTCGCGCCCCTTTTCTTCGGCACCCCGCCCAACCGTGATGGCGCGTAACATGCGGTCATTGATATCCATGACCCGCCGCCAAGTGATGGTGCTGGGGTCAATATCCAAGCGCACAAAGCGGCTGATTTCTTCTTCGGTCAGTTCGTTGGGGTCGGTTTTGCTGATGCCGAGCTTTGCCAAGCGGCGCAACATGGTTCCGGTGAACTTGCGTTTGCCGTTTTTGGCTGGGCACAGGCGGTCAAACAAGGCTTTGTCGGTCATGCCGGTTTCGTGAAAAACCCGCACATCAATTGCCGCGGCAAGCAGGTTGTTGGCGGCAGTAATGGCGTGCAGGTCGCCGGTCAGGTGCAAGTTAAATTCTTCCATCGGAATCACTTGCGAATAGCCACCCCCTGCCGCACCGCCCTTAATGCCGAAGGTGGGTCCTTGGCTGGGTTGGCGGATGCAGGTCATCACCCGCTTGTGCAGATGTGCGCCCAATGCTTGGCTAAGCCCAATGGTAGTGGTGGTTTTGCCTTCGCCCAGCGGGGTTGGGTTAATGGCTGTCACCACAATATACTTGCCGTTGGGTTGATCTTTGAGTCGGTCGCGCACATCTAGCGAGACCTTTGCTTTGGTATTGCCATATAATTCGAGTTCGGCGGGCAAAATGCCCGCTTCTGCCGCAATTTGTTGGATGGGCAGGGGGACAGCGGCTTGGGCAATGTCAATGTCGCTGGGTACGGGAGAAATTAAATTTGTAAGTTTGTGTGCCATAATTCCTTTTCTGTGCAGGTTTTGAAAATCGACAAATTTTTGCGAGGCTCGGCAGATTCAGAATTGAAAACTTTGCCTATAGAGAAAAAGCGCAACTTTGATTCGTGCCGAGCATAAACGGTAGCCAATGGCATTACCGTGAAAACTTGCGTTCGCGGCGGGCGCGTTGCTCTGAAGCGGGGGCTTCGGCTGTGGGCGCGGGTTGTGCAGTCGCGGGGGCAGGTGTTTTGGCGGGGGCTGGCAGGGTGCGTGCATACTGAATCCAAGCACTGCAGTTTTCATCGTTGCCAGTCATCACATCAGCGGCGTAGATAGCCTGCCGAATTTCGTGCTCAAGCGGGTTGGTAATGGCGCTGGTCATGCCAGCCGCAATTGCCATCGTTAAAAATGCCGCATTTAAGGCGGGGCGGGCGGGCAAACCAAAGGAGATATTGCTGGCACCACAGCAGGTATTCACGCCCAATTCTTCTCGGCAACGGCGGATAATCTCCCAGGCTTGCCTGCCTGCATAGCGCACTGCGCCAATGGGCATGACCAACGGGTCTATCAGCACGTCTTCGCGGGCAATGCCATAGTCCATCGCCCGCTCGACAATGCGCTTTGCCACGGCAAAGCGCACATTGGGGTCTTCCGAAATGCCGGTTTCATCATTAGAAATACCAATCACTGCCGCGCCATATTTTTTCACCAGCGGCAACACACTTTCCAAGCGTTCTTCTTCACCCGTGACCGAATTGACCAGTGCCTTGCCCTGATACACACTCAGCCCGCTTTCCAGTGCGGCTACAATGGATGAGTCGATGCACAGCGGCACATCGGTCACGCTTTGCACAATTTGAATGGCATTTGCTAGGATGGCAGGCTCATCTGCTAAGGGAATGCCCGCATTAACATCTAGCATTTGCGCACCGGCTTGCACTTGCCGCAGGGCATCCTTCACCACGCGCTCATAATTTCCTGCCGCCATTTCGGCGGCGAGCAGTTTGCGCCCGGTGGGGTTAATGCGTTCGCCTACAATGACAAAGGGTTGGTCGGGACCAATCAGGACAGTTTTGGTTTGGGATGAGAGCGTTGTAAACATAATGAAAATTGGGTTGTGGTGCGCTTTGCTGGCTGTCGTCTGACAAATTGCACACTCTTTATTT
>DKKK01000190.1 GCA_002455215.1 Anaerolineales bacterium UBA6668
GCTCGCAATCACCAGCGCTTTAGACGGATACCCATATCTGTGTCAAATAGAGTGCTTACGTCCGATAATGGTATGGTTGACGAGTTTTGCAACAAAGGATATAGTACACACATGAACACAAATTCGCGCAAGCAAGTGGGGAATTGGGGCGAAACCCTTGCCGCCCAATATTTGGAACAACTTGGCTGGAAGTTAGCGGCACGCAATTGGCGCTGTGAAGCTGGCGAGATAGACATACTGGCTTGGGATGGCGCAGTTTTGGTGGTGGTTGAAGTGCGTACTCGCCGTTCACTACGTTACGGCACACCTGAAGAATCCATCACACCCGGCAAGGCGCAACGACTCTGGCAATGTGCGGAATACTATCTGAGCGAATTGCCAGCCCCCATTCCTGCTTGTCGCATTGATTTAATCGCAGTGGATCTATCCCAACACCCCCCGCAAGTTCGTCACTCACAAGACATCTTGGGTTAATGCCGAGGTAGGGCATAATTGTACCGAATATAGTTTATAAAGTGGCTTTGATTTGGGCTTGACTGAATAGGACGCCAGTGGTATTCTTATGCACGTTAGCGCGGGGTAGAGCAGAGGCANNGAGGCTCATAACCTCGAGGTCGTCGGTTCGAATCCGGCCCCCGCTACCAAAAACGCTCCATCAAGGAGCGTTTTCTTTTTAATCTATGGAGCTGGGGATGTTTTTTCCCGTTCACGGAAGATAGGCAAACCGCGTAAGGCAAATATTCCACATACCAAAGGCAACCAAAAAAGTAGTGCCCGAAATGCTAGGGCTATCAATATGCTTGTGCTGTGTTCCATCCCAATGGTTTGATAGACGTGGGGCAATGCCATTTCTACTACGCCCATTCCATTGGGTGTAGGGGAAACAACCGTGAAAAGGGCATTCATGCAGAAGCCAGTAAAAACCAACATAGGGGCGGGTGTCTGACCAAAGGCGAGAAAAACCGTGCCTAAGGTGNNAAAAATGCCCAGCCAAATGCTCTAACTACCTGCATACGGTGAGTCAGTACGTAATTTGCCGCAAGTTCAAAATCGGCGGCGCTGTTGTTTGCCCAGTTTTCGGCAAAATAAGGCTTTTTTAGCATGCGTTGGCTGATACGATTGACCAATGTTTCTATTACCGCCAATAATTTTTCCAGCAAGATGGGGAAGTGCCCGCCCAACAGGAGAATCCCCAACATGGCTAGCGTGTATAAAATCAGCAATCCCGCTGAAAGCCATTCATAGCTATATAAGAAACCCATTTGCCGCAGGAGCAATAAATCAATGAGAAGCAGAACAGATAAAGTGGCGTACTCAATTACCATCACCAGCAAAACCCCTGCGGCGGTGCGGGCAGGGGAGTGCCCTTTGCGCCGATGGTGGTCAACGAATAGGGCGACTCCTGCCGCGCCCTGACTAGGAGCAGAAGAATCGACCAATTGACGGGCTAGCACCAATGGCAGAAGGTGGCGGAAATTTTCGGCAACATCTACGATTCGCAAAACAGCGCGGAATAGCCAGGCATAGATGCAAAAATAGAACGCCCCAAACACCCCAGCGAGTAATAAGAAGGCGGGTCGCCCGTGTTGCATGGCACGGATGATTTCTTCGAGAGCGGGTAAGCGGCTATAGATGACCGAAACAAAGGCGAGCGCTATCCCAGCAAATAAGATGTTCTGCCAACTGAATATTCGTTTTTTAGAAATCTGGTTGTTGGGGGGACGCGTTTCCAAAACAATTCATCCTAATGATTCATATTCCCACACTGATATTCGAGACGGATGGAAATTGCCCTTTTATACTTAAGGAAAAAGCACAACTCGCTATTCGACACGCATGCTGAATAGTACCCGTGTTGAATAGAGTACATATAAAAAGGCGTGATTTTTGAATTTGCCGAGTAAAGACGTTCATAAGAAATATGCAATCACCGTGCAAGCCACTGCAGGATTGTAAGGCAAAAGAATAAGTTGAAAATGAGAAAACGAAAATGGCAGACTTAGGGAGTGTCAGGCGTTCGGTGGGTGGGTGAAGCGGGGGGGGGTAGTGGCAAGCAAAAGCTGAATTGACTCCCTGAGCCAAGGGTGCTCTCTGCCCAAATGATACCATTTTGCAATTCAACCAACTGCTTGGCAATCGAAAGCCCTAAACCGCGCCCACCTTTTTCTCGTGAGCGAGAGTCATCTGCCCGGTAGAAGCGTTCAAAGATATGCGGCAAATGTTCGGCACGGATACCACTGCCATTGTCTTTGATTTGCACCACTCCCCATTTTTCAACGCGGGCAAGCGTGGCGTTTCCAGCAAGTGTGGCGGCTTTCGCTAACGTTTCGAGCTCGCTGGATGTGGCAGGAAAACACTTCACCCAAATGGCGCCGTTTGCTTCGGTATGGCGAATGGCATTTTCCATCAGGTTTGCAAAAATTTGCGAAAGTCGTTGCGGGTCGGCATTTACCCAAAGCTCGTCATCGCAAAGTTCGACTTGTAAGTTAATCTGCCCGGCTTTGGCTTTAGCGCTATATTGCATGCTGTGTTCTGCCAAAAATTCTGCCAATTCAACCGCTTGCAAGGTCAGAGAGATGTGTTGCGCTTGATTCTCCCCTAGTAGTGTCAAATCGTTGACCATGTTGCGCAAAGATTCGATTTGTGCCTTAACGTGCGCGGTAGCTGTTTCCGGCGACTGTAGGTTGTCCACCATTGCCTGCATTTCCAACTGGATGATGGAAAGTGGCGTGTTTAATTCGTGAGTAATGTCGGAAACCAAGCGGGCACGCAGTTTCTTTTGTTCGTTTAGGGAGGTCGCCATGCGGTTAAAGGCTTGCGACATGCGTCCTAGCTCATCATTGGAACGAATCGGTAGTAGGGTGTTCGCCCCTCCATCAGCAATTTGCTGGGTGGCAGTGGTTAACGCGGACACTGGGGCAATGATGGTGCGTGCCATAAGCCAGCCGACTAGCAAGGACAACACGGCGGCAATGATGCTACTGATAACCACTGTATTTGAGACACCACGTAAAAAAGCCGCTTGTTGTGCGGTGTAATAGCCTTGTCCTGCCGCCACAACGGCTGTGCCAATCGGTTCGCCACTAGTGATATCGGTTAGCGTAATTCCTTGTTGTCGAAGATTTTCCGGCAGAATTTGCCCGGTCTGACTACGAAGACTGTCGTAAACAATCACCCCGTTCTTATCCAACACCAATAACCGTTCATCCCCCAATAAACTGATAGCAAACTGATTGTTATTGGCGCTAGTTTCGGTGGGCGTGGCACCGGCAGGTGTTTCAGCGAGTTTTGCTTCTCCACCTCCCACTTGCATTTCGGTAGTTCCTACCAACAGTGTGCCATTCTGCGCTTGCGTACTGGTCAGGAACACATCAATTAGGTTGCGTAGTTCGGCTAGACGAAAAATAGCCTCCAATTCACTGGTAGGGGGGCGCGATTTTAGGTTGGTCAGTTCGGCTATTAGCAGGGCGGTGCGCAATTGCTGGAGTGTTACGCCGCGTTCTGCCGCTATCTCCACAATGGTTTCGTTTTGTGTTCGGCTAAAAAAATCTTCGGCGCTAATACCGAGTGCGTCGGCGATGATTTGATTCCAGTCTACCACTTCGGGAACAACGCCGAGTACCAATTGGTCTAGCGAAACTTTGATTTGTTGCAGATAAGCGTTGGCTTCCGCCTCCGCCACCAAGCCATCGGACTGCGCTGCTTGCACGGCATTGACTTCCACCTGCCAGAGCACATCGTACAAACTCGCCGAATTGACATTGTGTTTTTCTGCGATTTGTCCCCAACTGAAAGTGTCGGTGGAATCTTCAAAAAATTGTTCTACACTGATACCAATAGAATCTGCCGCAATCTGCGTCCAATCCAGATTACTGACCCAATAATTGTCACTGCTGGTATTGTATAGCGGAACAGCAACCAATTCCTGTGCTGAGAGTAACGCATCCAGCCCGCTCCAGCCGTCATTGTACAAATAACTGGTTTCAAGTAACGGCGCTAGGTTGGCGGCACGTTGGATACTTTGGTTGGTTAGCAAAATCTCAAAATTGTTGGCGGTAAAGCGGTAGGATAACAAACCGCCCAGTGCAGTTGCCAACATCACCAGTAGTGCAAACGCTAGCACCAAGCGCCACCGTAAACTGCTCATTGGGTTTCCTCCAACACTGCAAATTTGTAACCGACTCCAAACACGGTCAAAATATACTTTGGTTCATCCGGGTTTGGTTCAATTCGACTGCGCAAGCGGCGAATATGGACATCTATGGTGCGTTCAAAGCCGGAATTATCGCCTTCAAAGGTCAAATCGAGCAATTTTTTGCGAGAAAACACCTTGCCCGGCTCGCTGAGCATGATCTGCAACAAGCGGAACTGAGTTAGGCTTAACTCCACCACCTGCTCGCCTATCTTGCACTGGTGTGCCTCCAAGTTTAGGGAGATCTCGCCATAGCGCAAAGTTTGCGTTCCGAAAGATGCACTGGCAGGTTGCGTGCGGCGCAAAACCGCCCGTGCCCGCGCCAAAAGTTCACCGGGGCTAAATGGCTTAGTCACATAGTCATCTGCTCCGTAGTCCAAACCGGCAATGCGTTCCTTCTCGGCATCGCGAGCGGTTAAAATGATGATGGGTACTGCCGAATATTTGCGTAAGGTTCGGCAAATTTGCATCCCATCCATACCGGGCAACATCAAATCTAAGATAATTAAATCAAAGTGCTCCGATTGTGCCAACTGCAACCGNNAACCCATCCAACCCGTTGTGGCTAACCACCGTGCGAAAGCCAGCATTTTCAAAGTAAGATTTTACCCAATGGGCAATACGTTCTTCGTCTTCAATGATTAAGATAGATTGCATAAAAATTCCGGAGTTGTGAAGGGTAAATTTACTTTATTTGGCACGGACAGAAATTGCGTTTTCTCATTAAGAAAAAGCACAAATCTGACCCGAATCGAATAATATATGTAACTGCTCAGGCTGGTGAATT
>DKKK01000018.1 GCA_002455215.1 Anaerolineales bacterium UBA6668
AATGACCCAAAAATCAGACAATCACTAGCCGCACGCTAGATCTGTAACCACCACTTTAGAACTTTAAGAAAGCCCTGTGGGGGGACAGTTCAAAGTTTCGGAAAGCGCTCTCGCCAGAAACGAATACGTGAGCCAACCTCGCCACAGGAACCGATTTGTCATTTCGAATGGGTGCTANNGTAATGTTAGCAAGAGTGAGAAACCTTTCGGCACAATGGGCAATCGAAAATTTACCCTGCTTCGCCAGATTTCGACTCAATTGTGATTCGTATATCCTGATTTTCTCCCCCGTTAAATTAACAAATCGTTTAATTTTTCGTTTTTCAGGAATAAATCTTGCAAATTACTTGGATTATTTACAAAAAAAATGTATGATTGATTAGAATTGCTTTAAAGGAAAGTTTGTCCTATGAACACGCCTGTTATCCTGCTTACCATATTTTTGTTACTTGGCGCATTCTCTTGTTTGTGGGTCGCTATTAATGTTTTAAGACGGCGGCGGCGACCGGCATCAGTAGCTTTTGGTTTGTCAATGATTGCGGCTAGTCATTGGGCATTTTTTTATTGGCTAGAAATATTAGTGCCTACACTCGGGCAAAAGACTTTACTAGCCCAAATTGAATATATCGGGATTGTGGGGGTATCGGTTTTTTGGTTGATTTTTGCCGCTGAACTGGAAGGGTTTCAGGTATGGACGCGCTGGCGCTGGCGTTGGATCGCTGGCATCAGCCTGATTCCGGTCATTACCCTGCTAATGGTATTTACAAACAATTTACACGGCGCATTTTGGGCTTATACCAAAATTACCTTTGAGCCGAATTTACCTCCCATGTTTCAAGCGGACTACGGCTGGTGGTTTTATGTCCATGTCGTGTATTCCTATTTACTCTTGCTGACCAGTACCATTCTGTTTGGCATCTATATGTTCCGGCGTCACCAAACGCTCTATATTTGGCAATTGATTATGGTAATCATTGCGGTTTTGGTGCCGTGGGGAGCAAATGGCTTGTTCTTTGCCGGTATTCGTCCGCTTAATGCAGACCTAACGCCCACCACTTTTGCGATATCAGGGCTGATTCTCGCTTGGAGCGTTTTTCGTTTTCGTTTCCTAGAAGTAGTGCCCATTGCTCGCCAAAAAGTTTTGGACAATGTATCGGATGCCGTGATATTGTTTGACGCGCTGGGTCAACTAATTGATATCAACCCAGCCGCACGCCGAATTTTAAACATCGGCAACCAAGACCCAATCGGCAAATCGGTGCGCGACATTTTGCGCTTTAATGACCCATTGCTCAATTTATATCAACGAACAGAGCAATTTCCGGCTCAGGCAGAAGTTTTTTTCTATGCCCCAGATGACCGCCCAGATGTGCCGTTTTCCTTACAACATTTTGACGTGCGCATCAACTCGATTATTAGCAGTGATACAGACCGAGAGTTGGGGCGACTGTTACTTCTGCACAACATTACCACACGCAAAGAAATGGAAGATGCTTTGCGCCGCAATCAGGAAGAGTTGGAACGGCGGGTAGAAGAACGTACTTCCGCTCTGCAACAGGCAAATGATGCCCTACAACTGGAAGTGCGCGAGCGCCAAAAATATGAAGTGCAGTTGATGAACGAGCGCAGTTCTTTGCAACAAAAAGTTGAATCAAGTGTAGAAGAACTTCGCGATACCAACGCCCGTTTAGAGCGCGAGTTACGCCGTAAAGATGAAATTTTGGCTATGCTCAATCACGAATTGCGCACGCCCTTGAACGCCATTTTGGGGATGACGCAGTATCTCAAATCGGGGAGTGAAAACGCCACCCGCCAGCAACAAGCGCTAGACACTGTGGAACAAAACGGCTTGGCACTCTTGCAGATGGTGAATGACCTGCTCGATCTGGCAAACCTAAGCTTGGGCGAGTTGCGTATTGAAAGCACCCCGGTTGTGCTTGACCAAGTTTGCCGCAGTAGCCTACAAGCAGTTCAATTACCGGCACTTGAGAAAAATATCACGGTGCGTTATGTGCCTGATGACCGGGTGCAGATCCTACAAGGAGATGCCAACTACCTGCGGCGGGTGTTGGTGCATTTACTTCAAAACGCCGTAAAATTCACCCCCAAAAATGGCAAAATTGCCCTTGGGGTGCGTGCCTATCCCGAAGCGCAACGTGTTCATATCGTGGTAGGCGATACCGGCGTAGGGATAGAACCGTCCGAACTGCCCTATCTCTTTAAGCCCTTTGCCCAAGTAGAGAGTGGTATTACCCGCAAGTACTCCGGTTTGGGCATTGGGCTGGTACTGGTGAAGCGACTGGTGGAAATGCACAAGGGCGAAATCTCGGTGAATAGCAAACCCGGACAAGGCACATACTTCACCATTGCCTTGCCGTGGAAGTAACCAGCCGCACAAATTTTCCAGCAAGATGGCTAGGCAGTTGGGGCAGTGGCGGGTTTTTCTCCACGCAAGCCCGTAATACCTACACCACCGAGTAGTATCAGCGAAAATACCAACCCAATCACTGCACAAGCAAACATACCATTCCAGCGGAAGGCATACCCACTCACTAGGCTAGCTCCAGCCGCGCTAAATGCTACAAGCATCTCTGCCACACCTTGCATTGTGCCATTGCGTTGGCTTTTTAGGTGGTCTGCCAGCAAAGCCGAGCCTGCCACGTAGCAAAAGCTCCAGCCTAGCCCCAACAAAAACATCACAGCGCCAATTCCCAGCACGGCAGTCCACAAAGGTGCGGTGAGTGCGGAAAGTGCCAACAAGATACCCCCAATAAAGATGGTGGGTACTCTGCCCCATTTTTGCACCAGCCAACCAGTTGCCCAGCTAAAGCCAAACATACCAATCTGATGCCACATCATCACATTCGAAATTGCTGGGCTATCGTGGTGCAGGTGCGACATGTTGACCGGCGTAATGCCCATCAGCAGAGACATGACCAATTGCCCAATTGCCATCGCTAGGATTGCCAATTGCACACTGGGTAGGCTGAAAATTTGTTTCAGGCTTGGCTCGTCAACTGCCACAGGGTGAGTAGCTTTTCGGTTGGTGGAAAGTTCCACTTGGCGAAAGGTTTGTGGGTCGGGGAATAAGCCGATTAGGGTGAGCAAGGTGGCAACTACGGCTAGAACCGCCCCCACTGCCCACGGTCCACTCTCGGCGGGCAAGTGCCACCGCACTGCCAATGCTTCTGCCCACGGAAAAACCAAAGGTCCACCCATCGCGCCTAAAGTGCCTGCCCACACAATCATACCAATCGCACGTGGACGGTTGATGGTTGACACAATTTCGCCTGCCGCAAAGCGGGCTTGTTCGCCGCTGGCTCGGCTGGTTCCCAGCAAGAACGCCGCTACCAGCAAAAGCGGGTAGGACTGCGCCACCACCGCCCACGCGCCCACCAAACAGCCCAAGCCGAGCAGAACATAGCCAAAACTCAATCCCAAGCGCCTACCATTTTTGTCCAAAAACCAACCGGCGGGGTAAGCCATTAGGGCGCGTGAAAGTAACAGCACTGTAGATGGCACACCGGCATGAATTACGCTCCCACTCAATTTTTCTGCCAAAATAGAGATGACGGTAAAAATCATGGCAAATGAAAGCGTATAAACTGCCTGCCCACTAAAAAGCAAGGCTAGTAAACGGAATTTTACAAAATTTTTCATCGAATCATTTCCTGAAAAGTGTGGATGAGCGCTTGGTGAATAAACTCGGATTAAACAAGCTTCTTGGAAGACACAATGTACGCTAGCCAAGTATAATTGATGTGCGAAATCTTGCATATTTTTTGAAATTGATTCCTGTGTCTTCATGCGCCTACCCAACCACGCTATTCCCCGCTTGATGGGCATTCTTGCCATTGCCTTTGCTTTGACAGCCTTATTCACTGGCTATTGGAGTGTTATTCGTTCCGAGCAATTGCAGGCACGCGATGATAATCCCCGTTTACAACTGGCAGATTTGCGCGTACAACGTGGCGACATCCTAGACCGCAACAACCAGCTTTTGGCTACGACCAACGGTAACCCGGATACTTTTCAAAGGCACTATCCGGTCGTTGAAGCCGCGCCAGTGGTGGGTTACTATTCATTTACCTATGGCAGTGCCGGGTTGGAAGCGAGTTACAACGCTGTATTGTCGGGACAGGTGCAACACAACTTTTGGAGTTCATTTTGGCAGAATGACACGCTCCATTTGCCCAATCGCGGTTTAGCGATTCGAACAACTCTGGATACTCGCATTCAACGTACCGCAGTTTTTGCCTTGAATGGCTACAAAGGTGGGGTGATTGTGGTGGAGCCAGCGAGTGGGGCTATTTTGGCAATGGCATCCAGCCCCAGTTTTGACCCCAACCAATTGGATGCAACGTTTGAAGCGCTCATTGCCGATGCGGATAGCCCACTGGTGAATCGGGCGGCACAAGGCAGTTATCCGGCGGGCAATGCCCTAGCCCCTTTGATTCATGCCGTTTACCTAAATTTTCAACAAGTTGTACCGGACGGGTTGGATGCGGGTAGTATGGCTACCTTGCTAGGCAACGATTCACGTTTGGTGACGATGCTACGCGATTTTGGGCTATTGGAAGCGGTGGACTTGGGCTTGTTGGTCAATGCTCCCAATCCCAATGCCATTGCTATGGTCGAAGCCTACCCTCCACAAGCGTTTTCATCACGCGGCTTGCTCAGATACAGCCCATTGCAGTTGGTCGCCATTCCAGCCGTAATTGCCAACGAAGGTGTGCGTGAACCATTGCAATTGGTGACGCATCTTGGTACGGAGAAGGGCGGCTTTCAAACCAAACCACAAGCACAGAGTGCAATTTCGGCATTGCCATCTTCGGTGGCGAATGAAGTGTTCCGCGACCCCAATTCGGTTTTTCACTTGGTGCAAAATGGATTAGCCTACGAGTACGCGACAACTGATTTTCGGCTACCCGATGATACCCAACCCATCGCATGGAGCATTGGCTTTTCGGCGGATAAACGCTATGCGTGGGTTATCGTACTGGAAGATGAATTTGCGCCATCTGCCGAGCAAGTCGCCGCGTTGTTGCTCAAAGGCTTACCGTAAAAGGTCGGATACGGTTAGGGGCGGAGAATGGTGGCATCTCTAATGCCTATTGCGGAAAAGTAGCGTTTTTGGGGAATGCACTCAAGTGCTTGTAACCACCTGCTATGCCGTGATAACCTATATTTGACACGGTGGGAATTGCGCTTTTTCTTACTTTAATTCAAAGTGTCTCTGTTTAATTGGTAAAGCCTACCTGCGTAATGCTGAACCGTGTTGAATATTCCTTTCCAATGCAAGTTGTGCGTCCCCATCTCTCCATTCGCCTACTGATTCCGCTGTTGTGGTTTGGTTTGCATTGGCGTGTGTACCACTATCTGGTTACGATCTTCTCGCTGGGCGATTTTCGTGCCAACCAAATCATCCTAATCATTGGGGTGGGGCTAATCCTGTGGAAGTTGAAGGAAAACCGCTGGCAACTACCCTTTACCCATTTTACCAATTCCATCCCTGCCGCCAGTTTGGTGCTGGGCTGTGCGTTTGCTTACCTAGCGGCAGAACGTTGGCTTGCCATTAATGTCATTTCTGCGAGTTTGTTTGGGCTAGGCACGTATGGCATCTTGGGGCTGTGGCTGTCACCCACCCGCTGGCGGGCAGGGCTACCACTTGCCCTACTGCTGGTGCTAACCCTGCCCTTTGGTGACCACCTGCAAACTTTTCTCGGCTACCCATTACGCATCTTCACTGCCCAACTGGTGCAAACCAGCTTGCAGTTTTTGCACATTCCAAGCCTGACTACTGAAACTATCCTACGACTGGAAAATGGTGTGGCACAAATTGACATCCCGTGCAGTGGCATCAAGAGTTTATGGACAGGCTTGCTATTCTTGCTGGGCGTAAGCTGGCTGGAGCGTGCCCCACTCAACCTGCGTTGGCTGGGGATTGCGCTGGTTAGCGCCGCGCTATTCGTAATGGCAAATTTTCTGCGCGTTTTGTTGTTGGTTTTAATGGGGCAATGGGCGAATCAACCCCACTTGGCAGATTTGGTTCACGCCCCGCTGGGTTTGGCTGGGTTTGCGGGGGTGTGCCTGACGGCACTTGTGCTGTTGCGTTGGGCGGGCAAGCTAGAATCACACACCTACCCCGCCACCCCCGTCCCTGCCCCTAGCCGCCCGTTGACTGCCCTACTGCTCATTGGCTTACTGGTTTGTCTGGCACTCTATCAACCTGCCCAGCGCACCGGGCTGACCGCATCTGCCCCGCACTGGCAATTTCCACCCAACTGGCAGGCGCAAGCCCAGCCACTCACCGCCGCCGAAACCTTTTGGCTTTCACAAGATGGTGCAGATTCCGCCCAGCGTTACCATCTGACTTCTGCCACTTTGTCCGCAGATACCCTTTTTATCACCAGCCATACTTGGCGGGCGCATCACAGCCCCCAGCGTTGCTTTGAAGTGCAGGGCTATACGGTGGGTGAAATGACCACTTGGCTGATACAGCCCGATTTTGCGGTGCAGTATGTTTCGGTAGAAACACCGGCGCAACCCCTTTCTGCCATCTATTGGTTTCAAAGCGACACCCGCACCACTGCCGATTATGCTACCCGCCTGTGGGATGATGTGCGCTTGCGCCCGAACCGCTGGACTTTGGTGGCTGTGCTTTTTGACCGCACGATTACCCCTGATGAGACAGCTTCCCTCTTGCTTGACCTGCGGGCGATGGTAGCTCAGACTCATGCCATGTCCCAACCTACAGTTGAATAACTTTATAACCTTATGAAAAAACGCTTCCTACAATTACTGACCTTTATAAAGTCACCAACAGCCCTGCGCTTATTGGGCTATGTGCTGTTTTGGAGTTGGCATTTACTCTATCTGATTTTCTTGTTCGCCGGATTCAGCACCATCACCTTACCGCTGATGATCCAAGGCGTGTGGGCAGGCTGGATCCCGGCACAGTTTTTGGGCTATGTCTTGCCGCTTTACCTAGTGCCATTGCTTGCCATTGGGCTGGCGCTGACTCGCTTGCGTAAACAACCATTGCGATTGCTCTTGCTGGGCTACGGCATCGAAGCTCCAGTTCTCATCATCAATTTAGTGCGTGTATTTGCCCTGCGCCAGTTAAACCCTGCCATGTGGCTGGTGGTAGGTGTCGTGCTGGTAGGTATGCTAACGTTGCTGGGGTACATACTTTTTCCGCCCAAACTGCACGAAAACCGCATGGTTCAGCTACTTCGGCAGGTGGGGGTGGTGTGCTTTAGCCTGTTTGCGCTCTATGTAGCACTGTTTGTTGCCATCTATGCCTTGCCCATCGGAACGATGGTGGTCAGAAACGCGTTGTCAGGCGTCTGGTACTTTTTGACTCACCCGCAAGAGTGGGTACAACTCTTGGGCATAAGCGCCGGCATAGCAATTTCAGCCGTGTTTGCTGGATACACAGCCACACTTTTGGCGGGATTGCCCATTTGCTTGCCGATTGTGGCTTGGCGCATGGCACGCAACCAATGGCTGGCATGGGGGCGCGGGCGCTTGCTAGCGGGCGGGGTCAGTTTGCTGACGGTGCTAGTGTTGGCACTGGCACTGTGGCGTACCACCCAACAGCCCCAGCGTGCCACATTTGCACAACTCAAAACGACCCCAACCAGTTTGGCACAAGCCCAACAATTGCAAGCCAACGCCCCGGCTTTGCAGGCAGGCTTGCTCAATGCGTATCTCGCCAAATTCCGTTATGCCAGTACACAAGGCGAAGTGCTTCACATCAGCGAGTTATACGCCAATGCTTTTGGCGGTGGTGAAATAAGCGACTTTGCCCAAATGCAAAGAAAATTGAAATGGCTACAAAATACCTACGAGTGGTTGGTTTTCCCTGTTTTGTATCAACCTTATGCCCCAATTGAATTTCCAAAATTGGGCGAGTTTGCCTTGTCCCGCGAAGCCGAAGAATCTGCTGAGCTGTACCAACGCTTCTTTGACCGCCCCATCAATCAGGGTGAGCAAGCCGCCATTGTCTCTGCAGTTCGCAGTACTTGGGATGCCCAGCAAGCCCGCTTGGCATGGCAGGCGGTGGATGAGCGCGAAGTTCACCTAGACCAGCAGGAAATTAGCGTGGTGGAGCACGGCGATTGGGCGGAAGTGACTCTGTTTGAAGCGTATCGCAACGAAACGTTTGAGAATCAAGAAGTGGTGTACTATTTTAACCTACCCGAAAGCGCCGCATTGACTGGCTTGTGGCTGAGTGAAACGCCGAACCGTGCCGAAGCATTTGAGTATGTGGTAGCGCCACGTGGCGCCGCCCAGCAGGTGTATCAAGAGCAAATTGTGGTACGCCGCGACCCGGCATTGCTCGAACAGATTGGTCCGCGCCAGTACCGCTTGCGTGCGTTTCCGGTTTTGCCCAAAGCGGTGACATTTGAAAATATGGAAAACCGCACATCGCTTTTGGGTGGCACAATGGCAGTGACAGAAGGCTCGGGTTTGTATTTNNTGGATGAGTTTCTCGGTGATGGGGTCGCCCGAAGGTTGGGCACTGCCGCAATTGGCAGAGAAGCGCAACTTGTTTTGGGATAGCCACAGCCAGCGCACCATCGGGGGTGAGTCTTTCTCGCAAGATGTTTGGCTTCCGGGCTACTTGCCCGCCAGCCAAGCTCACCAGCCGCAAGCCCACCGCACCGATTTTCCCAATGGGCAGAGTGTTCTCGCTTTGCCAGTAGGGAGCGCACCGGTTGAAGCCACTTTCTCGCCGGGCACTCGTTTCGCCGTAATCCTAGACCGTTCCGGCTCCATGACCGAGCAAGCCAATGCGGTGCAATCCGCTTTGCAAGAATTAAATGCCCTGCAAGCGAGTGGGGTAGCGCTCGACTTGTATCTGACCGCCACGGAAGTACGCGGTGAATCTGCCAGCCGTTTGCCGTGGCAGACGCTGAAACCTGAGCAACTATTTGCCTTTGGCGGGCAACACCCTGCCCAATTATTGGCGCAGTTTGAGTCGTTGAAGGGTTCGGATACTTACACGGCAATTTTAGTACTCAGCGATGCCAGCGGCTACGAATTGGGTGAAAGTCCGGTGCTAGTGCCTAGCGCACAAGATTTGGGTGCGCCACTTTGGTTTGTGCATTTGGGCGGGCTACCGCTCGGCTATGATGACGCCACGTTGGAGAGTTTGCAGGCGAGTGGAGGGGGCGCAACCGATTCGCTGAGCAATGCCCTGATTAATATTGCGCTGTCTCAACAAGCCACACAGGCAGACCGTTGGCTGGTGCAAGTGGATGGCTATCAATGGTGGACAGTGCCCACCCCTGCTGTCTCAGAAATTGCACCGGAACTAGCCCAATCGGATGCGGCATTTGCTGGCTTAGCGGCGCGGCGTTTACTCGTTAGCGAGTTTCAACGCCACCAAGCGGCGCTGACTGATTTGACAGTTTTGGACGCTTTGCACGCCATTGCGGTGGAAAATCACGTGGTCAGTCCGTATTCCAGCATGATTGTACTGGTGAACGAAGCGCAACGTGAACGCTTAAAAGAATTAAGTGAGCAAGCCGACCGCTTTGAACGCGAAGTGGAAGAAATTGGTGAAACACTAGACCCCACTTTGAATGGCGTGCCGGAGCCGCATGAGTGGGCATTACTGGTATTGGCGGGTATTTTGCTAATTGGCTGGTACTGGCGCAAACGGCGGGTTTCCCACCAAAGCGTTGCCAGTGTTTATTAGTGCAGGGAAAACGCGCGCGTGCCGCATCCGTCTTTGATAGGTGCGGTGCGCGTGCCGTAATTAAATCGCTGGCAATTTTTAATCCATTGCTACTTACTTCTGGGTGCGGTTCAGTTTTTCGGAGAATGCGTATCAGTATCTGCCAAACGGGTTTCGCCTTGTTTTGTGCGTTGTAAATNNCGAAACTTTGAACCGCACCCCTTACTTCTACTACTTGCACGGAGGAAGCTGTTCTACTGATATACTTAAAGCTCGCTTCACCCTACGCCGTGAGTGCGGGCACAAATTGCGTTTTTCCTTAAGAACAAACGCCTGTATTTGACACAAGTCGAATACAACTGTGATTGTGGCACACCCATTTTGAAGCGCAATATTCATACCTGCCGATAAAGGTTTTTGGTCACTCATTGCTTCCTATGTCCAATTTTTACGCTTTCCTTCACAAACACTGGCAAAAACTACTGGCGCTGACAATCTGGCTCGCGCTCATTGGCGGGTATTGGCTGTATGCTCGTCACAGCGGGGCATCTCTGTGGCAATCCATTGTGGCATTGGTGCAGTTGCTACGCTCGCCGCTAATGGGGGTCTTGCTTTTCATTTTGCTGTATACCGTGCGCCCGCTTGCCTTCTTCTCAGCGGTGGTACTTAGCTTGCTGGGGGGGTCTCTGTATGGTCCGTGGGTAGGTTTTCTCGCCAATGTCATTGGGTCAAATGCTGGGGCATTGTTGGCTTATACGCTAGGCAGGTTTTTCGGGCAAGACTGGGTATCTGCTGAACCGAAGCAAAGCAGTTGGGTGGGGCGTTATACCGAGCGTATGCGCCGAAATAGTTTTGAAACGGTCTTTATCATGCGCTTGCTATATCTGCCCTACGATTTGGTCAATTACCTATCGGGCTTTTTGCGTATTGATTGGCGTGCCTTCTTGGCGGCAACCGCATTGGGTAGTATTCCCGGCACCATCGCCTTTACCCTGCTTGGGGCGGGCATCCCATTCGCCGATTTAATCATCGCCGTAGAAAACCAACACATCCCGCGCCTGCCCAATGCCCTACTTTATACCTTTATTTCGTTTGCTATTTTGGCGGTAAGCTCGCTCGTATCGCGCTACATGCGCCGCAAGGAAGGCGACCCATCTTCTGCCGATTAAGCCAACCCTAGCCTAGCTGGCTAGGGTGTCGGTTCGCTGGCGGGCAGGGGCTTCTTGGGGGCGGCATTGAAGGAAATTCTGACCGCTTCGCTTGCCACAACCGCCAGCCACAGCGCAACCCCCAATGCCAGTGGCGCAACAATTGCCAGCGCCAACAAGCCAATCAATGTGAGAATCACTGCCATAAAAATGCTCTGCCAGCGGTGTTTGCTGATAAAGCGCAGACAGTTGGCATACGTTTTGCTCATCTTCTTTTGCTGTTGGATATGCCAAAAGGGCCAATACAACATATTCACCATCACCCAAAACAGCCCAATGATGAACCATGCTACGCGCCAATAGCTGAGATTTTCACTGCTGGCTCGATTAAAAAACAGGAAGTTTAGGTACAGCACAAGCAAGAGAAAACCATTTGGCAGTGCCCACTGCCAAGCCACGCGAAAACTCTTGCGTAGCGTTTGCCAGAATAGTCGAATGTCCCAGGGGTCGTTGTTGACGATTTTTTCAGCAATGGCGTATAACGCAACCGTTGCTGGTGGGGCAGGGATGACGAGAAATTGACAGAATAACCAGATAAGACTGCACAGCAGAAACCCAATCCAATTATCCCACCACAGACCAATCGAACGTTTAAAAATGTGCCAAAGATTCATACCGCTATTTTGCCATAGGATGGAGTCTATGACAACCTATCGGGAATTTTCCCTGCTCAACCGGTTGGCTATTGTTTGCGCCAGACTCAGCCGAGCGTAGTTTTCTGCTAGCGACAAAGCCAATCTCCTTGTACTTAATGGTTTTTTTAGCCATTTACCCATTGCCACTTTACAGACATTCGCTATAATACAGCTATGCACACAATCCAAATGTTACATTTCGCAGATATTCATATTGGCATGGAAAATTACGGGCGCATAGACCCGCTTACCGGCACATCCTCCCGCGTGCGTGATTTTTTGGAACGCATGGATGAGATGATTGACATCGCCTTAAAACGAGACGTGGATTTAGTCGTGTTTGCTGGGGACGCCTTTAAAACGCGTACTCCTGACCAGACCAAACAACGCGAGTTTGCCCGCCGTATCAAGCGACTGGCAGACCATGCGCCGATCTTGCTCTTGGTCGGCAACCATGACTTGCCCGGCGTAGCGGTCAAAGCCAGCACACTGGATATTTTTGGCGCGTTGGATGTACCCAATGTGATTGTGGGCAACCAACCGGCGGGGCAAGTGGTGCAAACCAAGCGCGGTCCGGTCTATCTGGCGTGGATGCCCTACCCCATCCGTACCCGGTTGCTTNNATGCGCAAGATGATTGCCGAACGCTTGGAAGCACTTACCCAAACTGCACAGCAGTATGATATGCCGCGTGTGCTGAGCGGGCATTTCACCGTAGGCGGGGCAACACTTGGCTCAGAAAGAACTGTAATGCTTGGCGAAGATGTGGCAGTGGAGCTAGGCGTGCTGGCGCACCCGGCGTGGGACTATGTGGCAATGGGGCACATTCACAAGCACCAAGATGTCAATCATGGACGACTGCCCCCAGTGGTGTATAGTGGCGACTTGGAGCGCATTGACTTTGGCGAAGAAAAAGAAGAAAAGGGCTTTTGCTGGGTAGAACTCCAGCGTGGCAATACCCAATGGCAGTTTGTGCCAGTGCAGGCACGCCCCTTCCTAACCATCCGTGCTGATGTGCGCGAAGAAAGCCTGCCCACCGAGTCGGTTTTGCGGGCGATTTTGCGCAAAGATGTGGCAAATAAAGTGGTACGCGTGCTGGTTAAACTAAAGGCTTCCCAAGTACCCCAACTGCGTGAGCGAGAACTGCAACAAGCATTGGCGGGTGCGTACCATTTCACCATCAGCCAAGAAGTGGAACATGAAGCCCGCACCCGTTTGGGCGGATTAAATGCCGAAAGCTTAACCCCCGAACAATTGGTAGAACGCTATTTTCTGGACAAAAAAGTGGAAGATGAGCGCGTTCAGCAATTGGTTGCTCTCGCTCAAACCCTATTTAAGGACTAACCATGCTACAAAATTCTAGTTTTGAAGAAGGCTATTACCATTGGCATGACGTGGGTGAGTTGGCTATCCCCAATCGTTGGGCATTTTGGTATGCCGATGAAAGCCAGCAAATGCTCCCCGGTCAATCCCAGCCTTTTCGCCGCCCAGAGACAGTGGTTTGGCGTAAGAGCGATGCATCGGAACGCGACCGCGCCGCGTTTTTTTTGCACGGCAACTACATCTGGAAGTGTTTTGGCGCATGGAAACCCATTCACGTCCGTTTGTGGCAAACAGTCAACTTGCAAGCAGGTACAAAATATGAACTCAAAATGCCGGTTTTTCCTGACTTGGTAGAAACTTACTTGCCGGATGGTAGTAAACGCTTCGCTGGAGATGCGTGGGCGGGGGAAGCACGCCTGATTGTCTTAAATGGTTTGCAACCGTTATACTCATCGGGCTGGCAAAATGCCAACCAAATGCCATTTGGTCAGTGGAGTACACTCACCACCCAATTTACCCCTACCACCATCAGCGTTTCTTGCGTGCTGGAGCTACGCGCCAAGTGGGGCATCCCCAACAATGGCTTTTTTGTAGATAAAATCAGCTTAAATGCAATGAGCGGTCAACATCGGGTTTGGTTGCCGCTCATTACTCGATAACATAGGTTAATTCACATCAGCGGTCCATATTTGATACACGTGCAAATTTGCACACGTGCCAAATATCGTTTGCTTATTGTTGATAGAGTAAGCAAACGCCGTTTTGGTAGTCACCCACTTGGCGGATGATTTGCCCGCCTTGTGCTTCTACCCGCACTCCCGAAACTTCGTAACGCAATACGCGCATCAGCAATTGGTCTAAACGAGTGACCACATAGCACGGCACTTTTGGCTCGGCATGGGCATTGCCCACCCCAGAGTCATCTGTGAGAAATAAGTAGCGTCCGCCACTGGTTACCGCCATGATGCGCATGAGATACTCGGCGGTTTCTGCTACGCCGCTTGCCGCCAATGGGTAAATGCGAATGCCTCGTTGTAACGCGATTTGCGATTGGGCAAGCGTCGATTGCAAGTTTTCGTCATGCGGTGGCGCATCAGCGTTTAGTACCAGCACCCGCGAAGTTTCGCCGCCGCGCCAACTCAGTTGGTTTGCTTCGGCTAGGGCTTGCTCCATCGCTTCGGGGTAATCGCCCCCACCATTGGCAGATTGGTCTGCCAGCCAGCCGCGCATTTCACGCACATTGCCGGTGAAGTCGTAGCTCCGCACCACATAGGCATCCCCTTCATCGCGGTACACCACCAAGGCATAGCGTAAATCCACACTGGGGTAAGCCGCATTCACATCCGCCACAATTGCTTCCAATTCAGTTGTCAAATAGCTTAATTCATCCCCCATACTACCGGTGGTATCAATCACCAATGCCAAATCGAGCGCCCGAATGGCAGAAGTAGATTGCGTTTGTAGGCTAAAAGTTACTTCGCGCGTGGTTTTTAGGTCATTGGCAAACAGTTCAAAACGGTCTTTGGCAAAACCATCGGCGCTTTCTACCGTTACCGAGAATGTGCCTGCATCGCGCATGCCTGCATAGGTAGGAAAAAAATACGCCGTGCCATCTGCGCCAGAGTACAGCGTGATGGCTTGATTGGAGTGGTTGGGCGCAATGGTGAGGCGGGCATTGGCAAGCGGGCGCTGTTGCCCATCCAGTAAGTGCAAAATCACACGGTCATTCAACAACGGCGCGGGCAATACTTGGCTGGTATCATTTTGCAATGTGCGGTTGGTATAGCCCAGGTAAAAGTCAAAATTGAGATTGTCGTCCACATCTCCCGCCGTCAGGATACCTGATTGCAGGGGCGGGTTAGGTGCAACATAAGTTGGAAATGGCTCTGGGGGCAAGATATCGCCGCTGGGGGCAAGCACGCCACCGTCAGCAGGTGGGAGCGCGGCAGATTCAACCGGAGAACTTCCCAACACGGAGCCTTCTTCGCTAAAACTATCGCCGGAATCGCCTCCTGCGGCAGGTTCTGGCGCATCGCTATCGCCGCCGCTATCCACAGGTGGCACAACGGGCGCACTATCGCCACCGCTAGGTGGTTCAACAAGGGGGATAGTTGGGGTTGATGCTGGACTACAAGCGGCAAGGCTCAGGGTAAGTCCGACACAACCAATGGTGAAAATTTTGAGTAATGGGTAAATGGGTTTCATGTCTCTTCTCCGAACATCCTGAAAAAGCGTTAGCGTATAAAAATGACGCTTTCTCAAATTAAAAAGTTGCAAGGGTAGATTAAGGTTTGCTAAGCACGTAGAAAAAGGCGTAAAAAATGACCTTGAGTGCTTGAACCGTCAGTGACTATCTTTATAATGAAAACAATCTTTTGAACACTCGGTGGGCAACCTGCCGTTTCCTAATTCTGCTTCGATTTTTTGCTCTGAGATTTTAGCTACCATGAAACATGCTTCCCGGTTACTGGTGTATTGTAATGTTACGCTCATTATCGTAATTTCTATCTATTTTTTTGCCCTACCCAGCGTCATTTTGGCAAAAGCTATTGCGGATCCCGGCTTACGGAGTGCCGAAACACCGCGCTTTGCCTTTGATATGCACAAATCCTTGTCCACGCGCATGGAAGCATGGGCAAGGGAAAGGGTGGCAACTGGACAGGCTGAACGGGTCAACACCTACAACATATCTGGCACCGAGTGGCCCATCTTTGGCAGTGTCTTCTATTTATGGGCAACCGAAGCGCTCCAGGAAGCTTGGCAGGCAGACCCCAACCTTGCCAGTGAAATGCCTACTCAATATGCAAGTGGTGCGATAGATGCCGTTACTGCCCTGATTGCCGACCCTAACCACGCTACTTGGGTCAAAGATCATTGGGGCGCAGATTATCTGGAACGCGAGAATCTCTTTTATCGTATGCTTTTGATTAGTGGGCTAACCAGCTACCAAAAGTTGACGGGTGAAACTCGCTNNTCCCACGAGATTGACGCATCCCCTTACGGCTTGTTAGATGATTACCCGGGCGAGTGCTACCCGATTGACATTCTACCAGCCATTGCCGCTATTCAGCGGGCAGACTCGGTACTGGGGAGCGACCATTCCGCAATGATTGAGCGGGCACAACGTGCCTTTGCCGGGGCTGTACTTGACCCCTACACCCAACTTCCCACTTACATTGCCAATTCCAAAACCGGGCAAGGCTCCGGTAGTGCGCGGGGGGTAGGCGCATCGTTCATGCTCACTTGGTCGCCGGAAGTTTGGCAAGAGACTTCTCGGCAGTGGTATGAGCGCTATGATGAGCATTTTTGGCAGAAGGGTTGGTTTTTGGCAGGTTTTCGCGAGTTTCCACGAACTAGACACCCGGCAGGTTTGTGGCTAGATGTGGACGCAGGACCGGTGCTGTTTGGCTATGGCACAGCGGCAAGCGCCTTTGGCATTGGGGCGGCTCGCGTCAACGGTCACTTTGAGCAGGCATACCCACTCAGTGCAGAAGCATTGGTCGCATCTTGGCCCCTGCCAAACGGCACATTGCTCATACCCAGGTTACTCTCTGATTTTTCCGATGCCCCCTATGTGGGAGAAGCGGCTTTGTTGTTCAATCTGACCCGCAAACCTATTTTCGACAGCGGAAAAGAAACTGGCGAGTTGCCGTTCATTGTTTTTGTTGCTATGGCGATTTATGTGAGTATGGCGGTATGCGGGCTTTGGCTTGCATGGTGGAAAATTATGCGCTTGGAAAGCAGGGTGCGTTTGCGGCAAGAACTCATCTCCAGTCAGATGATTGCCAATTGGCTATTTGGGGTGGTCTTGGGGCTAATTTTAATCTTCGCTTCGTGGCAAGTGCTGGGCGGCTTTGTGCTGGTAGCCATTGCGCTATTCCCGTGGGAAGGCTAAATATACTTGGCGCGGATGGGAATTGGGAATGGCGCTTGTGAAAAAGCACAAGTACCTTAAAACTTTGAACCACACCCGAAAACGGCACTCCCAGTGGTAAGTTCTGGCAAGCGAGTTTATAATCGAACTAAACAACGCAACAATCCCCATCAAACCTAACAGTAATTTTTCTCCCATTTAACAAAATCAATGAAAGCAATTATTTATGAAAAATACGGCACACCGGACGTTATCGAATTAAGAGCGACTGAAAAGCCAACGCCCAAAGACCACCAAGTCTTGATACAAGTTCAAGCGGCATCGGTGAATGCCTACGATTGGCATTTTTTGACCGCTGATATTTTTGTGGTGCGCCTCTCGGCAGGCTGGTTAAAACCCAAAAATAATCGTTTGGGGGCAGATGTGGCTGGGCGAGTTGAAGCTGTGGGCAAAGCCGTGACGCAATTTCAAGTCGGTGATGAAGTCTTTGGAATGGCAAACGGCAGTTTTGCTGAGTATGTGTGTGCGGCAGAAAAATCAATTGCTCAAAAACCACGCAACGCTTCATTTGGCGAAGCATCTGCTATCCCAATGGCAGGTGTCACTGCCTTGCAAGCCTTGCGCGATGCGGGGCAGATTCAAGCGGGGCAAAAAGTGCTGGTCAATGGCGCATCGGGTGGGGTGGGAACCTTTGCCGTGCAAATTGCCAAGCTGTTTGGTGCACACGTGACGGCGGTCTGTAGCGCCAGAAATGTGGCGCAAGCGCGTTCGCTTGGGGCGGATGAAGTGATAGACTACACCCAACAAGATTTCACCCACAGCCCAGAGCGATACGACCTGATTCTTGCGGCAAATGGCTACCATCCACTTTCAGCTTACAAACGCGCTTTAACAGCCAAAGGAATCTATGCTATGGTGGGTGGCACGCCCGCCCAAATCTTTCAACCCTTGCTGTTGGGAAAATTCTATTCAGAACCAAAGGGGCGGCAATTGAAAGCCGTTATGACCGAAAACCGACAAAGTGATTTGATTTTTCTCGCCGAGCAATTCAATGCCGGAAAGCTAAAAGCAGTCATTGATAAAGAGTATACGCTTGAACAAACCGCTGACGCCCTCCGCTACCTTGGGGCAGGGCACGCCCAAGGCAAGGTGGTCATTCAAGTGGGGGAATGAGTCATCACCCTATTCAGAACTATATTCGACACGGAGCAAAATTCGAGCTTAATACAGCAAACCAAAACAAAAGAGCAGGTTCAGCCTGCTCTTTTGTTTTGGTTATATGGAAGGAAGGGGATTAGATACCGACATTTAGCGCTTTCAAGGTTTCGATGGTTTTGCGCACACTGTCAGCGCTCTTGTCCATCAAAGCTTGTTCTTCTGCATCCAATTGCACTTCAATGACCTTTTCTATGCCATTGCTACCCAACACAGTGGGCAAACCAAAGAACATATCGTTTAAGCCGTATTCGCCATCGCAATAGGCTGTGGTGGGTAGTACACGCTTTTGGTCCTTAAGAATGGCTTCCACCATTTGAATGGTGGCGGCGCTGGGGGCGTAGTAGGCGCTACCATCCTTCAGCAGGCTAACAATTTCACCACCCCCTTTGCGGGTGCGTTCCACAATGCCATCAATGGTGGGCTTGTCCAAGAACTCGGTGAGTGGCAAACCGCCAATGGAGGTGTAACGGGTGAGCGGAACCATGTCATCCCCGTGCCCGCCGAGTACCATAGCTTGGATGTCCTTCACAGAAACGCCAGTTGCCATGCTGATGAAAGCGCGATAGCGAGCGGTGTCCAAAACGCCTGCTTGTCCCATCACGCGGTTCTTCGGAAAGCCGGAAACCTTGTAACCCAGATACACAATTGCATCGAGTGGGTTGGTGACATAAATTAGGATGCTGTTCGGGCTATGCTTGCACACATTTTCGGTCACTTCTTTGCAAATGCGGGCGTTGGTGCTAATCAAGTCTTCGCGGCTCATGCCGGGCTTGCGTGGAATGCCAGCGGTAATCACAACAATGTCAGAATTGGCGGTATCGGCATAGTCGGCTGTACCCACCACATTGGCATCAAAGCCTTCGATGGGAGCGGCTTCAAACAAGTCAAGCGCTTTGCCTTTGGTTTTGCTTTCCATGGGAGCAATATCCAGCAAGACGACATCGGCTAGCTCATGTGCCGCCGCCCAATGTGCGGCAGTTGCGCCAACATAGCCTGCACCCACAATAGATAGTTTTTTTCGCATGATTTAAAATCTCCGTTTTATTTAATGAAAATTTTGTTAATTCGCAGAAAGCGAAGGATTTACCAATAAAGGTTAGGTCGCGAGTGGTTCAGTATCCGCTTCACGTTGAATTTTCCCTTCTTCGGCGGCACGCATGGCATTGAAAGAATGAATGGCTACTTCAATCATGCCTAAGTCGGGCTGGCAGGTGGTTAGGTGTTGCAAAGCTAAGTTGGGCATCACCAGAAGCTTCACCAGCGGGTTATTGAAGTAGATCGCGGTAATGCGCAGGTATTCATAGGCAATGCCCGCCAACACGGGTACTAGCAGAAGTCGCGAGAGCAGACGTTGCCACACATTTAAATCGCCCAGAAAAGAGAACAATATCACAGAAAAAATGACCAGCATCAGCAAAAATGCAGTACCACAGCGCGGATGTTCTATCGGGTAGTTTTGTACGATTTCCGGCTTAAGGGACGCACCCGCTTCAAAAGCGTTAATTGTTTTGTGTTCTGCTCCATGATAGCCAAACAAGCGTTTGACGTCTTTCATTTGCCGAATCAATGCGATGTAACCGATGACCAAACCTAGCCGAACCAGACCTTCTAGCAAGTTGTTTGCCCAATGGGGCATGGATAGCAGACTGCCAAGCCAGTGGGCAATGCCAGCCGGTGCTAGGAAGAACAAGGCAATGCCAAAACTCAGGCTAATAGCCATTGTGCCATAGGCTACGGGTCCTTCTAGTTTGGCTTCTTCGCCGGCGGCGATATTGGCGCTGTACAGTAAGGCGCGGGTTCCCAACCCTAGTGCATCCCAAATGCCGAGCACGCCCCGTACAAAGGGTAACTTGGCAATCGTTCCGCGATAGATGGGGCTGAGCGGTTGCACATCCAATTGGATTTTCCCGTGTGGGTCGCGTACTGCCACAGCGACAGCTTTTGAGCCGCGCATCATCACACCTTCCATCACGGCTTGCCCCCCATAGGCGGGCAGGCTTTGGGCGGCATTTTCTGCCATTGCTAATAAATTTACCCAATGTTTGAGTGGATTCAGTGGAAAGTGCATAAGTTGGGGATGAAAGTGGCGTTAAGAAAAAAGGCACAATTTTCATGCGTGCCGAATACAGAATAACCGTTGGCAGTATATCATATTTTCAGGGGTTTCGTCAGCGTTTTGTGCTGTGCCTTGCATGAATCAGGCATGACAAAATGCGCAACTTGTGCAAAAAGCAGACGTTGCCGGCTGAACATTGGCTGGTGAAGGTGACAATCTATGTTTGACTTGGGTGTAGTCCGCACACACGCCGAACATAGACCTGCGCTTAAGAAAAAAGTACAACGTTTATCCGGGTCGAATAGAACGCTATTCGGTTTCGGTATAGAGACTGTAACCGCGTCCCCAATCTGCCAAGATGTAGCGCGGTTGCTTCGGATTTTCTTCGACTTTTTTCCGCAGACGGTAGACCAGCGTATGCAGACGTTCTTCAAACGCATCTTCGCCGGGCCATAGGCGTTGTAGCAAAAAGGGTGTGGAGACAGTTCTGCCGTGGTGTTTGAGCAGGATATGGAGAAATTTTGTTTCTTGTGGGGTGATTGTAATTTTATCGCCAGCGAGTAGTAAATATTTTTGTGGCAAATTCACCGTCAAGCGGTCATCAATGCGCGTCTCCACATTGTTAAAAGACCCTTCTTTATGGCTAGGCTCTTCCAACCTGCCCAAAACGCGCTCAATTCGTGCCAATAACTCCGCACTTCGAAAAGGCTTGGTCACGTAGTCTTCAGCATATTCGCGTAACCCTTTGACGACCGTCTGTTCATCATCAATGGAGGTGAGCAAAATGACTGGTACATCAGAGAAGTTATGCAGTTTGGCGCAAAAGGTGAAGCCGTCCATTTCTGGCATGTTGATATCCACAATGGCAAGGCTGGGAAGCCCAAATTTCTGTATGACTTCTAGACCTTCTTTGCCGGTTTGCGCCGTACGCACTTCGTACCCGGCTTCTTCCAGCACGTGCCGAATGCCAACTCGGATGGTTTGGGTATCGTCAACAATAAGAATGGTTTTCCACAAGCTGTTCATCATTAAGTATCATTATTTTATCGCTGTTTGACACGCTTTATATTTAGTGCATACACCTAACATAATGGCGCTTTTTTATTCGGAGAGAAAGCATAATTTTCGTGTGTGCCGAATAGGGTTATTGACTATAAGTATTGACAGAAAGCCTGTCAGGATTTTCGAGTAAATTTTAGATACGAGACGTTAGTTAATAAGAATACATGGGCTTACTTTGACTCATGTCTAATTATAAACCAATTTTTTTCAAAACAGCTTATTAGTTTGAATTTATTTGTTGATTATAACGCATACTTAATATTAGGAGGTCATTATGTTTCAGCAAGCTCGTTCTCCCAAGGGGACACTTCACCTAAGGTTTTCCAACCACGTTAATATTGTGGATGCCAGAAGGTTGCGGGCGCATTTGCAAAATTTGCGTGAGGAAGGAAATACCTGCTTCTTAGTGGATTTATCGCAGGTGCAAGTGGTTGATGCCGCTGTCATGGGCGTTTTGCTTTTTCATGCCCACAAATGTGCGCAGGTGGGTGGGTACTGCCAGTGGGTTTTGCCCAAATCTTTGCAAGTGCGTGAGTATCTCAGCCAAATTTTAAGTATGAAGCGTTTAAGTTTTTTTGAAAATACCCGTTCCGCAATGGGGTATCTAAAAACGCTACCTAGCGCTTAGTCGAGTTGGATAGGGGGCAGTTCACAGCGCAAGCGTGTTGGTTGACGTTGCCCCAAGAGATAGCTTGCCTGAATGAGTTGGTGAATTTGGCTGGTGCCTTGATAAATGGTTGCCGCGCGTGCATTGCGTAAATGCCGCGCAATATCATATTGGTCGCGATAGCCTGCCGCCCCCAGCACTTGCATAGCATCATTGGCGGTTTGCCATGCGGCTTCGGTACAATACCACTTTGCCGCACTGCTTTCGCGGGTGGCGCGTTCCCCCCGATTTTTTAGCCAGCCCACCTGACGCACATAAGTTTCGCCCAAGTCTATGCGTTGTTGCATCCCTGCTAACAATTGTTGTATCAACTGGGTTTCGGCAATCGGCTTGCCAAAGGCAATGCGTTGTTTGGCATAGGCAACTGCTTGCGCGAGACAGGCTTTCATTAGTCCGATAGACCCTGCCGCCACCACAAAGCGTGCCATGTCTAGTGCGCTCATCGCAATCTTAAAGCCTTCTCCTTCCCAACCAAGCCGATTCTCGCTCGGCACAAACACATTCTCCAGCCGGATCCAGCCTGTATTGCTACTGAATACGCCAAACTTGTCGGCGTATTGCCCATCGGTAATGCCAGCGCTTTTGCTAGGCAGTAGAAACGCCGAGATGCCACTTGCCCCAGCGGAGGGATTGGTTTTTGCAAAGTACAGATAGACATCGGCAATTTGGGCATTGGTTATCCAAACCTTTTCGCCGTTGAGCAGGTAGCCATTTTCTACCGCTTGGGCGGTGCTTTGCAAGTTGGCGACATCACTCCCGGCATCGGCTTCGTTGAGTGCAAAAGCCGCCAATCGGGAGCCACTGGCTAGCTCGGGGAGCCAGGTTTCCCGCTGAGAGTCCGTGCCCCATTGCCAGATACTTAGCGCACACAGCCCTAGATGTACGGCAACCCACTCGCGTAAACTGCTATCNNTAAACCAAACATTGGTAGTCTAGTCCCAACCCGCCATAGGCTTGAGGCAGGCACACCCCCAGCAAGCCACGCGCCGTAATTTTGGGCACCAATTCATGTGGAAAACGATGCGCTTGGTCAGAGATGCGAATGACCGGCAAAAGTTCTTGTTGGGCAAATGCAAGTGTCTGTTGATAAAATGCTTGGTGTTTTTCGTTTAAGAACATACTTAATCCAAGGGTTGTTTGTCAATTTGAAACACACAGGCCGGGTCGCCCATGGCAATGCACTCCACTTCTTCAATGTGATAGCGCCTGCCGCCTGTCCCCCAAAAGATGGATTCTTCGAGCAAGCCTTGTGCCAATTGGCAACACGGCGCATCGGTTTTTCGCTCCCAACACACCGGACAGCGCTCGATGACCCAAAGCATGTGGGTAGGCGTACTGCGGATGTTAACCACTTGGTCGCTATAGGTATTAAACAGCCGCGCAAATACATCTAATCCCACCCGAAACTTCATGCCAACTGGCATTAGGCGTAAGGGGAGGTCTGCAATGCCCAATACGGGGTCAAATTGTTTTAAGCCTTTGTCTAGGCACTGACGCCCAGCTTGCAAGTTGATATTTCGTCCGGCGGGAACGCCAAAAGCGGCTTCAATGGCGGCTTGTAAGGCGGATATGGCTTCAAAAGGAAACTGCTTGTTCAGGTTGGCAGGGGGTAAGCGAAAAAGATCGGGATTGTCAGTGCTGGTAATTAGCGTATTGAAGCGGTCTGGTCCAATTACCTGTTCAGTGGATTGCAACACCACCCGTCCCATTCGGTTTGGGTAATAAAATTTAGGGGTTTCACTCATAATGGTCTATTCGACACGGGTTATATTCGGCACGTGTGCCGAATATCGAGTTGCTTTTTTCCTTAATGGAAAAAAGCAACGTTTTCATTCGTATCCAATACAATTGTAAACGATTCCAGAACATTCAAACCTTAAAAGAGTACTGGAGTTTGCGGAAGTGGGGGTTTAACCCCGGCTTTCAAAAATTTCTGGCAACTGCAATAGCGTATCCCCCCCTTTTCAAAAAAATACCTTTCGCTTATGATGGGAGTCAATTTAGCCGCGCCTGCCCGGCGAATAGGGTGGGAACTTTAACAATATCATGCCTGCACTAGACCGTAGCCGCTTGCAACGGCTTCTCCAACAGGAAGACACTCGCTTTGCCGAACAGCACCCAAAATCCCGGGAATTGTTTGCGCGTGCCCGCCAGAGCCTTTTCAACGGCGTCCCGATGAATTGGATGGTGCGCTGGGCAGGGTCTTTCCCGATTTTTGTCGAAAGTGCCCAGGGAGCACATTTCCGCGATGTAGATGGCAATTCATACCTAGACTTGTGTTTGGGGGATACCGGCGCAATGACCGGGCACGCCCCTGCCGCCACCGTTCGCGCGATTGCCGAGCAAGCCGCTCGTGGTCTTACCTACATGCTCCCTACCGAAGATGCGTTGTGGGTGGGTGAAGAACTACAACGGCGCTTTGGCTTGCCGTATTGGCAAATTGCCACCACTGCCACCGATGCAAATCGTTTTTCAGTGCGTTTGGCACGCCATATTACCCAGCGTCCCTACATCTTAGTTTTCAATTGGTGCTACCACGGCACAGTACCGGGCACTTTGGTTACACTGACCGATGGCAAACCCGGTCCGCGCAAGGGTTTGACCGGTGCGGCAATTGACCCCAGCGAAATTTCCAGGGTGATTGAATTTAATGATATTGCCGCATTGCGTCAGGCGTTGGCAAATGAAGATGTAGCTTGCGTGCTTGCCGAGCCGGTGNNCCCGCCGCACCGGCACACTTCTCATTTTAGATGAAACGCACACGATTTGCGCCGGAACAGGTGGCTGTACGCGCTTATGGCACTTGGAGCCGGATATCTTGACCATCGGCAAGCCGATTGCTGGGGGCTTTCCGGCGGCGGCATACGGCTTTAGCGCGGCAGTNNAACACGCGGGGTGCGCTCGGTGATTGAAGCATACCAACTGACTTGGAATGTGACGCAACTCGGTTGCCGCGCCGAATATTGGTTCCGCACGTCACCCGCCGTGAACGGTGGCGAAGCCGCCGCCGCGGTGGATATTGAGCTTGACCGCTATATGCACTTGTTTGCGCTCAATCGCGGTATTTTGCTGACACCTTTCCATAATATGGCGTTAATTGCCCCACAAACCACTGCCACTGATATTGACTACCATACCCAGATTTTTCGTCAGGCGGTGGAAAGTTTGTTTGGCGAAGGGTCGCCGTAGGGTCGCTTAACGGCAAGCCTTCGTATATGCCATGCGTGCCGAAGATAACCTGTGTCGAATATAAATTTAAGCTCGCTACACAAATTTGCAGTAAAATTGGAGAAGGTGTCTCTATTCGGTAGGTTTAAGTGCTTTCCTTTTTGGGGGAAAATACGCAATTGCCCTGCCCAATCGTTATCGGGGTCATTCCCATCTGCTTTTATTTTTTCATCCTTATGTTAACTCACATCGTTCTCTTTAAACTAAAAGATCCGTCAGCCGCACCCGAAGTCAAACGCCGTTTGGAAGAACTTCCGGCGCAAATTCCGCAAATCCGTCACTTTGAAATTGGGCTAGACATTGTACAAGAAGCCCGCTCTTTTCACGTCTCGGTCTTTTCGCGCTTCGACTCGCTCGAAAGTTTGCGCGAATACCAGAGCCACCCGGCACACGTTGCGTTTGGCGCGTGGTTGCGCCCGCAGATTGAAGCCGGTGCGGCGGTGGATTATTGAGACGCGGGAAGCGGGAAGAAGGATATGGAATACGGGAAGAAGGATATGGGATACGGGATACGGGATGCGGGACGTGTGATGTAGGGGGTAAATCTGACAAGCTCCGCTAGGACAAGACACAGACACTATTCCCTATTCCCTATGCCCTATCCCCGGCTCCCCCTAACCGCCAACCACACCATGATATACTTAACTACATGAATGCTCCTAGTTTCTACGTGCGAGATGTGCCCATTTATGGCAATACAGTCTTAGCCCCCATGTCGGGCTATTCTGATTTGCCATTTCGCTCCATCTGCCGCTCACTCGGAAGCGCTATGAGCTACACCGAATTTGTAGCCGCCCCCGGACTATTACGCAACATCCCCAGTTTATACCGTAAACTGCTGTTTACCCCCGCCGAGCGCCCCATCGTCTTCCAAATCTACGGCGCACGCGAAGATGAACTGGTCGAAGCCGCACTACGCATCCAAGAGCTACAACCCGACATCATAGACATCAACATGGGCTGTTGGTCACCTGCCGTAGCAGACAATGGCGCTGGTGCTGGCTTACTGTGTGACCCCAGCAAAATCGGGCACATCTTTGCCCGCCTAACCCAGGCGCTGGAAGTACCCGTTACCGGCAAAATTCGTTTAGGTTGGGATGATAGCAGTCTCAACCACCGTTTGGTGGCTCGCATTCTGGCAGAAAACGGAGCAAGCTTGATTGCCGTACATGGGCGCACCAAAGCCCAAGCCTACAAAGGCAACGCCAATTGGCAAGCCATTGCCGAAGTCTGCCAAACGGTCAGCATCCCGGTACTCGGAAATGGCGATGTCAAATCTCCAGCAGATATTACGCGCATGATGGCAGAAACCGGCTGTCAGGGCGTAATGATTGGGCGAGCGGCAATTGGCAACCCGTGGATTTTTGCCCACAAAGAGCGTGAGCAGGTAACGCCAGCAGAACGCGCCGAAATGCTCATACGCCACATGACTTTAGCAATCGAATATTACGGTGCAGAATTAGGCTTTGACCTATTCCAAAGACACGCCACCAAATACATCTCCGGCTTTGCAGGTGCGGCACACTTGCGTGCCAGCCTAGCCAATGCCAAAAACCCATCGGGAGTGCTGTATGAACTCACCGCTTTCGCTTAAACAATTCCCCCTGGGCGTGCAACACGCTTTACTCGCCTTAAAACAAGCGGGGGGAGAAATTTATTGGGTGGGTGGTGGGGTGCGCGATGCAATCTTGGGCATTCCAGTGCAAGATTTTGATATCGAAGTGTTTGGCATTGGGCAGGGCGAGATTCTTTCGGCACTGCGTAAGGTGGGCGCCGCTCAACTCATAGGCAAATCATTTGGCATCATCGAAGCCCGCCCACGTGCTGGTGGCGAACTGGATGTATCCATGCCACGCGATGAATATGGAAACGCCCTGCGCCCGTATGCCACCCCTGTCTCACTCACCGATTCAGCCAGCCGCCGAGATTTCACCATCAATGCCTTGTACGTCAACCCATTTGCAGGGCAACTCATTGATGTAGTTGGCGGTATGGCAGATCTCCAAACCCAAACCCTGCGCCACATCAGCCCAGCATTTGCCCAAGACCCGTTGCGGGTACTGCGCGGCATGAAACTGTGCGCCCGCTACGCACTCAGCATAGCGCCGGAAACTGTGCAATTTTTGCAAACCTTACACACCACCCCAACGCGCTGGCTAGTGGAAAGAAGCTGGCCAGAGTGGGAAGATTGGGCAGAGAGTGCATACCCCCAACACGGCTTGTCTTACTTACAAAAAATCGGCTGGCTGGCAGAATACCCCGCACTGCAAGCGCTGGTGGGTTGTGCGCAAGACCCCACTTGGCACCCCGAAGGAGATGTTTGGACACACACCCTATTCGCTTGTGAATATGCCGCTCATTTGGCAGAGCAATCCAAACTAAGCGGACGAGCACGTCAAGTGTTGGTATTAGCCGCGCTGTGCCACGACCTGGGCAAGCCAATTTGCACCTACCAATCCGAAGATGGGCATATTCGCAGTCCCGAACACGATATCAAAGGCGTACCGATTGCCCAAACATTTTTGACACAAATCGTTACCCCGGAAAAAATCATCTCCCAAGTGCTCAAACTCATCCGTTACCACATGATTCACAACAATTGGGAGGGGCTTTTTGCCAAAGACAACCGGGTGGCAGTGCAAATTTTGGCAGATAAGTTAGTGCCCGCCACCATTCGCCAATGGGAAATGCTGGTGACAGCAGACGCATCTGCCCGCCCACCCCTGCCGGAATATCATCCAGGGCGAAAATGGCTGAGCACTGCCGAAACCTGGCAATGTGCGGATGGGGCACAGGCAGATATTCTCACTGGCGCGTTCCTTTTACAATTGGGAGCGCAACCCGGACCCGCAATGGGCTCTCTGCTAGACCGTGCCCACAATGCACAAATTTCCGGCGCATTTACCGACTTGGCGGGTGCGATGCGTTGGCTAGCCCAAAACGGGGGGAGTATTCGCTTGCTAAGTGGGGAAGACTTGCTATTGGCAGGCGTTTCGGCTGGACCGCAAATGGGGGCGCTGTTGCATAAATTATTGGAACTGCAACTTGCTCAGCAAGTGACTACCCGCGAGCAAGCACTGGCTTGGCTGGCAAGCGAACTTTCAACGCCCAAATAACCAGCCAATCACCCGCAGTAAAAATTTCGCATCCCGTTTGGCATTTGGAAACCAATGGGCTTCACGCGGTCGGTCAAACCAATCCCAGCTTAGGTGTTTTTGCACCACCATTTCCAGCAACCCTTCCTTGCCCCGCGTCTTACCAAAACCACTTGCCTTGCGCCCGCCCCAAGCAATCTCAGCATGACCCGCAGGCGCACCATGCTCAATAATCGCCACATCGCCCACCTGCAGTTGCGCGGCGAGGGCACGCCCTTGCGCTCGGTTGCGCGTCCAGATACTGGCGGTTAGCCCAAATGGGCTGGCATTGGTGCGAGCAACTGCTTCGGCGGCATCTGCCACCCTTTGTACCACAACCACCGGACCAAAAATTTCTTCCCGCCAAATACGCGCCGATTCTGGCACATCGGTCAAGATGGTGGGCTGGAAAAAACGCCCTGCACTACGCACCGCTTGCCCACCACACACCAAACGCGCCCCACATAGCACCGCATCCTCCACCAATGCTTGAATTTTGGCTAATTGGGCAGGGGTGGTAATGGCAGTAATGTCGGCGGTGGGGTCGGTACTGTCGCCCACCCGCAAGTTGGCATAGGCTTGGCGTAACGCGTGCAAACACGCATCGGCAACCGCCGCTTCCACATACACCTGCTCCACCGCTAGGCACGCTTGCCCGGCATTGACATTTGCCGCCCAGGCAATGCCCTGCGCGGCACGTTGCAGGTCGGCATCTGCCAGCACGATAGCCACATCCTTACCGCCCAATTCTAGCGTGAGCGGGAGCAACTGCTCGCCAGCCAAACGGGCTACCTGTCGCCCGACTGCCACACTACCGGTAAAAACCAACTTATCAATCCCTGCCGCAATCAATGCCTGCCCGACCGACCCATCGCCCTGCACAAGCGTGAGCACATCGCGGGGAAAGCCTGCTTGGGCAAATAAGTGGGCAATCTCTGCGCCAATGTGGGGCGTATGCTCAGATGGCTTAAGTACCACGCTATTCCCGGCAATCAACGCCGCCAAAACTGGTTGCAGACTTAAGTTAAATGGGTAATTCCAAGGGGCAATAACCCCAACCACCCCGTATGGCTCATATACCAAGCGGTGAGAGCGGTGTAGCCCGCTCAGCGGGAATGCCCAACGCGCTTTGAGTACCCGCCCCGCCACCCGTTGGTAATACTGACACAGTTCCAACACGGTAAAAATTTCACCATAAGCATCGAAGGGCGATTTTCCCTGTGTTTGACATAAGCATTCGGCAATTCTTTCTGCCGAGCGGGCAACTTCCTGCGAAAATCGGTGCAGGAAACGACTGCGTTGCCGAAGCGAGAGCGCTTGCCAGTGTGGTTGCGCTTGGCGGGCACGCTGAACACATGCTGGGATTTCGGCAAGGGCTGTGCAACGCACGGGGCTGAATGCTTCGCCATTGTTGGGGTTGGTGGGATGTAGGTGAGTCTCCGCTGATGTGGTCATAGTAAGGTAGGGGTAGGTGCTAAGTGACAAATTTCACCCAAAATGAACACGCATTTTTTCTTGAAGCTCTATTGTATAATAAAGATGCACTACCCGTACATCGGATACAGGACAAATTACGCTTTTTAATTAAGGGAAAATGTCATTTCCATTCATGTCGAATATCAGTTTAAGGAAGTGTCTGTGACAAATTATCAAACTCAACTCATGACGATTTTTGACTTTGACGAAACCGACCTGCTCGCCAATCAAAACGGCGTATGGTCTGAAAAGCAAAGAAATAAATTGAAAAAAATGACGCAGAAATACCCACGACACGTTGTCATTGGGTTATGTATCCTCATCGCTAGCATTGGCAGTGCAATCTGGTTTGGCGAGCAAAACAAAATTTTGATTGTTTTGGCGGCATTTTTGGTTGTGTGCGTGCTATTCGCATTATTAAGGAGTGCCCGTAATTTTGAACTGTTGAGACTGAATCTATCTCCGACAGCCTGTTCAGGGAAAATAGAATTGGTCACATCTATTCAATATCATTTAAGATATCGCCACAACATTTTTGAAGTTAAGTTCGAAGATAAACCCATCTACTCCTTACAATTGCCTTGGGAGCAATTCAAATTCCTACGGCACGGGCATCGGTACACCTTTTACTATGCAGAAAATAGTGGCAAAATTGGCAGTATCATCTATTTGGGAGAGTAGCGCCCCACTTATTGATCACATTCGGTATATATTCAACACGGATGGGAACTGCGCTTTTTCCCTTAACCCCAAAAACGCAAATCGGCCTTCGGCACACCTGCCCAAGGCAACCCGTGCCGGGTATAGCTCCAAATAACCAGCCCCCCAAAAAGCACCTTGTTCGCCGAAGTCCTACCCAATTTTCCCAATCTAAGCGCGACCTATCACTATAGCGTCCCGCCGGAGATGCAAAGTCACTTGCGAGTAGGACAATTGGTAGAAGTCGGCTGGGGCAATCAGCGTGTGCAAGGCATTGTGTTGGTGAAGGATAGCGAGCCACCCCCAGACATCCCCGAATTTAAGCCGATTCTGGCATTGCTAGACGAATCCGCAGTGCTTACCCGCACTCAGTTAGACTTGGGCTACTGGCTGGCGCATACCTATCACGCCCCGCTAATTGACTGCCTAACCCTGATGCTTCCTCCCGGGCTTTCCAAACAATCTGATAGCGAGTACACCCTGCTAGACCCATCCGCCAGCGGGCGTAACGAAACCGAACAACGCGTAATTGACTTGCTCAAAACACGGGGGGCGTTGCGTGGTCGGCAGATTGAACACGCCTTGCCCAAACGAGCCTGGAAAGCCGCCGTGCAAAACCTACAAAAACAAGGCTTGCTAAACCGCAAAGCAGTACTTGCCCCGCCCAGCGTGCAAGCCAAGCAGGTGCGTACCGTCATGCTCAGCATTGACCTAGACGATGTGCCCTCGGCAAAATTACAGTTCGGGCGCAGTAGCAAACACGCCGAAATCTTACAATACCTAATTCGCCTGTGGCCCGCCCTGCCCGAGCTGTCTGATGTTCTGCACTTTACCCAAAGCACCCGTGCCCAAGTGCGAAGCCTGATACAACGTAACTGGCTAACCATCGCCGCTGACAGCACATCCCCCAAGAGTGAGCTACTGCAACTTTGCCTAAGCATCGCCGAAGCACAAGCGCAAGTACACCAACTCACCAAGCCAAGCCGCAAAGAACAAATTTTAGACTTTTTGGTGCGCGAAGGTGGCGGACCACTGGAAGCGAGCTGGGTGTATGCCGAAACCGGGGCAACTCTAACCGACCTAAATCGTTTGGCAGAGTTGGGCATGGTCACATTCGACACCTTTGAATTTTGGCGCGACTCCGTGGAAGAACTGGAGTACGTGGCAGATAAAGCCCTACCGCTCACGCCAGGCCAAACGCTGGTGTGGGAGCAAACCGCGCTGGCATTGCGACAAGCACAACAATCGCAACAACACGGGCTAGGGCAAGCGCCGCGCCCATTGCTCTTGCACGGCGTAACCGGTTCCGGCAAAACAGAAATCTACCTGCGAGCCGTGCAGGAAACGCTGTCTGCCGGGCGGCAGTCCATTGTGCTGGTGCCGGAAATTGCGCTCACCCCGCAAACTGTACGGCGCTTTTTGGCACGCTTTCCCGGACGGGTGGCAATCTGGCATAGTGAACTCTCGGATGGAGAACGTTACGACACTTGGCGGCGCTGTCGGCTTGGGCGAGTGCAGGTGTTGGTGGGGGCACGCTCTGCCCTGTTTGCACCCATGCCCAACATTGGGCTGATTGTACTAGACGAAGAACACGCCGACTCGTACCGTCAAGAACCGACTCTGCACAACCCCAATCAAAACCAACCGTTTTATCACGCCCGTACCACCGCCGTTGAGTACGCCCGCCGCTTAGACGCAGTGTGCATTTTGGGGAGCGCCACCCCCGATGTCGTGTCCTTTGCCAAAGCACAGCGCGGCGATTATCAACTGCTCAGTTTGCCACGGCGGGTGCTGGCACACCAAACACGCGTCCAACGGCAGTCCGAGCGTTTGCATCGGGTCAGCCGTTTCCAACACGACCCGCAAGACCCCGACTCTGCCCTACATCTGGATTTGCCCGCAGTCAAACTGGTGGATATGCGCCAAGAACTACGGGCGGGTAACACCAGCTTGCTCAGCCGTGCGCTTCAAAGCGCACTCAGCGAAACACTCGCCCGCAAAGAACAAGCCATCCTGTTTTTGAATCGGCGTGGGCAAGCGACTTACGTGTTTTGTCGGGATTGTGGACACAGCCTAAACTGCCCCGACTGCCTAATCCCCTACACCTACCACCGCGCCAACAGTAAGCTGATGTGCCACCATTGCGGCAACTCACGCAACACCCCCAGTCAATGTCCGCAGTGTGCTAGTCCACGCATTAAATTCTTTGGGGTAGGCACGGAGCGGGTGGAAGCAGTGGNNCTTTTTCCCGATGCACGGTTTTTGCGCTGGGACCAAGATGCAACGCGGGTGCGGGGGGCACATGAACGCATTTTGCAAACCTTTGCCCAACAGCAAGCCGACGTGCTGGTGGGTACACAAATGATTGCCAAAGGCTTAGACCTACCGCTGGTGACGTTGGTGGGGGTGATTTCGGCGGATGTGGGGCTGTCTCTACCCGATTACCGCACCCATGAACGCGCCTTTCAAGTACTGGCACAAGTCGCTGGGCGGGCTGGGCGCAGTGTGTTGGGCGGGCAGGTCATTTTGCAAACGTATCAGCCAGAGCATTATGTCATCCAAACTGCCAGTCAACATGACTATGTGGGCTTTTTTGAAAAGGAATTGGCATATCGCAAACAGCAAGGCTATCCGCCTTTTGGACGGTTGGTGCGTTTGCTGGGGCAATCTACCGACATTACCGCATTGGAAGCGCAAGCCAAGCAACTTGCCGGAGCGATACGCTTGGCAGTGGTGCAAAAGAAAGCCAACAGCACCCAAATCAGTGGTCCGACTCCCTGTTTTTTTGAGCAATTGGCAGGCATTCACCGCTGGCAAATTGTTTTGCGCGGACCCAACCCCGCACGCTTGCTCCCAACTCTCCTGCCAGAAAACTGGCTGGTGGAAATTGACCCGATTAACTTGCTATAACAATCTTGAGCAGAGCTTACCCCCAAAATAGGTTGATTGGTGGGTAAAGGCGCAATTCTTGCAGGTTATGCCCTTTGTGGTTTACAATTAAGCAACCAATATTCAGTAAGGTCAAAAGTTGCCCCTTTTTTCTTAAGGAAAAGCGAAATTTTTATGCCTACCGAATAGACAAGGTTGTACGTTTTTGAATCATAAATACTAATCTTATGTCTTTGAATACTGAAACTGTTGAACGCATTGCCGAGCTTGCCAAGCTCCGCCTAACCCCCGAAGAAATCGAACGCTATCGCCAGCAACTATCCGCCATCCTAGATTATGCCGAACGCTTGCGCCAACTGGACACATCGCAGATTCCACCCACTGCCACCGTGCTTCCCTTGCACAGCGTTTTTCGCGCCGACCAAGCCCGCCCTTCGCTCGAGCGCACCCTTGCCTTGCAAAATGCGCCCCAGGTAGCCGATGGCTCTTTTGTCGTGCCAGCCGTTTTAGATGAGAATTAATGATGTCCAACACTTCACTGATTCAACTGTCCCTTAGCCAAGCCAGCCAAGCCCTTCGGCAGGGTGAAACCAGCAGTGTGGCACTCACCGAAGCAGTCTTGTCGCAAATTTCACAGGCAGATGGACGTTTGCAAGCCTTTTTGCATGTTTCTGCCGAGCAAGCATTGGCACAAGCCACCAGCGCAGACCAAGCCCGCCAAGCCGGTGGAACTCATCACCCGCTGTTGGGCATTCCACTGGCCATCAAGGACATTTTGTGCCTGCAAGGAATGCCCGCCACTGCCGGTAGCCGCATTTTGCAGGGTTATCGCCCGGTGTACGATGCCACTGCCGTGACGCGTTTGCGGCAGGCGGGCGCGGTTTTTGTGGGCAAAACCAATACCGACGAGTTTGCGATGGGTTCTTCCACCGAAAATTCTGCCTATCAGGTGACGCGCAACCCGCACGACCTAGAGCGGGTGCCGGGCGGTTCGAGTGGCGGAAGTGCCGTTGCGGTTGCCGCGCACATGGCATTCGGGGCGTTGGGCACCGATACGGGCGGGAGCGTGCGCCAACCGGCAAGTTTGTGTGGGGTAGTCGGCTTTAAGCCCAGCTATGGGCGCGTCTCACGCTGGGGGGTGATTGCCTTCGCCAGTTCGCTCGACCAAGTGGGTCCCATTGGGCGCACGGTGGACGATGTCGCATTGTTATTTAGCACCATTGCCGGGCATGACCCGCTCGATAGCACCACAGCCCCCAACCCTGTGCCGGATTTCACACACGGGGTATCTGCCCTGCCCGACCTAACAGGCGTGCGGGTAGGTGTGCCACGTCAATACTTTATCGAGGGGATTCAGCCAGAAGTTGAAGCCGCTGTGCGCCGCGCAATTGAGCATATGCGTGCATTGGGAGCTACGCTGGTAGATGTTGACCTACCCCACACCGAGTACGCCCTACCCACCTACTACATCATTGCCCCCGCCGAAGCAAGTGCCAATCTTGCACGTTATGATGGCGTGCGTTTTGGCTCACGCCAGGCTGAAACGGATTTGTGGGCATTGTATGAGCAATCACGCGGGCTAGGTTTTGGCGCAGAAGTGAAACGGCGCATTATGCTTGGCACCTACACCCTTTCGGCAGGCTATTACGATGCCTACTACCTAAAGGCGCAACAAGTTCGCACGCTCATCAAACGCGATTTTGAACAAGCCTTTCAACAGGTAGATGTCATGGCTTGCCCAACCGCGCCAACCACCGCCTTTAAGCTTGGTTCCAAAACCAATGACCCCTTGCAAATGTATTTGGAAGATATTTTTACCCTGCCGGCTAGTTTGGCAGGTGTGCCGGCAATCTCGCTCCCGTGTGAAACTGATTCACAAGGATTGCCGATTGGTTTACAACTGATTGGTTCGGCATTTGGCGAAGCACGCCTTTTGCCCATTGCCAAAACGTTTGAGCTTACGTATCAAAATTAGATTTGAAGAAAAGGAAAGTACCCATGAAAGTTATTGTCCCACTCGCTGGATTTGGCACCCGCCTGCGCCCCCACACCTACAGCAAGCCCAAGCCCCTGGTCAATGTAGCTGGAAAGCCGGTGTTAGGTCATGTGTTAGATATGTTTGCCGGTATCGAAGTTGAAGAATATATTTTTATTACCGGCTATCTCGGACAACAAGTGGAATCTTACCTAGACCGCGACTACCCGCATTTACGCACCCGCTTTTACGAACAAAAAACCCTAAATGGGCAAAGCCCCGCTGTGTACCTTGCCAAAGAACGCATTGATGGTCCCGTGTTAATTGTATTTGTGGATACGTTGGTCGAGACAGATTTGAGTATCCTTGCCACCGAAACAGCCGATGCGGTGGCTTATGTGAAGCCAGTGGAAGACCCGCGTAGTTTTGGCGTGGCGGTGCTGGGCGAAGATGGCTATGTAACCAAGCTGATTGAAAAGCCCGACAGCATAGAACACAACCTAGCCGTGGTGGGGTTTTACTATATGAAGGATGGCAAAGCCTTGATGAATGCAATTGGGCGACAATTGAAGGAAAATATTCAAACCAAGGGCGAATTTTACCTTGCCGATGCGATTCAGCTGATGCTGGCAGATGGCATGAAGATGCGGGTGGAGCCAGTGGAAGTGTGGCTGGATTGCGGGAAGTCGGACACGGTGTTGGAGACAAACCGCTACTTGCTGGAACACGGCAAGGATAACAGCGCACAGACAAACGCCAACAATAGCATTTTGATTCCGCCCGTTTATATACACCCCAGCGCGAACATTGCCAACTCGGTGATTGGTCCGTTTGTGAGCATTGGCGCGGACTGCAATGTGCAAAATGCGATTATTAAGAACTCCATCCTAGACAAAGGTGCTTGGGTGCATGATACGTTGCTCGCGGAATCGATTATGGGACGCAATTCCCGCGTGACCAGTCGCTACCGCCGCTTTAACGTGGGCGACGAGAGCGAAGTAGGCTTTGACTAGTGGTTACTTGCTACTCCGGTGACCAATACGCCAATCGCCCGAAGTCTTTTGTGTGGCATGGCGAAGTGCTCCAAGTGAGCGAAGTGGTTTCGCAATGGGAGTTTCCCAGCGGACCCGGTTTTCGCGTGTTTACTACCAGTCGGCGTTTGTTTGAACTGGTCTATCGCACCGCTGATGACCAGTGGGATATTTTAGAATTGCTGGATGGGTAATTCGCAACTGCTCAGCAAAACCTAGCAAAATCGGCTAAATTCCGAATCGGGAGGGTTTGTTGCCCTAAATATAGGCAGACGGGAAGGACAACTACTGGTTTTTTATATCAACCCTCATCAATAGGGACGGTTTTGTAGAGCCGCAAGGCATTGCGGCTCTACTCTACGGTTTCGCTATCCACTGCTTCAACATGATTTAATTTTCACTGGTCAATTCGTGAAAACCTTTTAAATTTCAGTCTGTTTTTGATATCTCTATTCGACCTGTCCCGAATAGAGCGACTTTATAGCCATGTGTCATATCCAGGGCAACCACATGAAGGATTGGGTGACGAAA
>DKKK01000006.1 GCA_002455215.1 Anaerolineales bacterium UBA6668
CCGAAAAACTGAACCGCACCCATAAACTAGAACAATCGTGCTGTTTTGTGAGAAATATGATATAATTGTATAAATAAAGTAATATAAGGAGTTGTATATGTATAGAATAAAACGTTGGACTGGTACACATCGCCCCAAAGACTTGTTTTATGATCATTCGTTCACAAAATCTAGCTATAAATCTCCCGACTATGTAAACCTGCAAAAGTTTAACAATTGCCTCGAAAATATATCTCAAGTAAATTTTATAGTTGGACCTAATAATTCTGGCAAAAGCAGATTATTAAAAAAGCTGGTGGAGGCTGAAAAAATAGATTTCAGTCATGAATATTTCAATACTTTATGCCAAGAAGCCAACCAAAGAGCAAGGGAATTATTATGTTTCTACGAAGATGTGGTAATAAAACAATTTAAGCAACAGAAAGATGTAATAGAATTTTTAAACGGTGTAATTGAATGTACTGCGAATGGGTATCTGGCTACCAAACAAAATGAAAATAAAACAACAGTAAATTCACCCTGTGAAGAATTTTTAGGTAAGCCAATATATAAGCTACCGTTTTCAATCCTTAACTTAGGCATTACTAATGTAATTAGAAAATCATTAGAACGTAATAATTTAGAACTGGCAACAGACTTTATTTCCGCAGTAAATAACTTAAGGGCGGTGTTGTTAGAAGTGAAATTTCCTTTTCCTAAAGAGATCCCGCCAAGTGTTTACATCCCCAGTATCAGAACCTTACGACCAGCAGAAACTGAATCTGAAGCAAAAGAATTTAATAATAAATATAAGGAAAACAACGCCCTTAATGCAGATACAATGATTAGAACTGGACAAAATTTATATCTGGAAATATATGAAATGTTTCATAAAATAGAAAGCAAGGAAAAGTCTGAAGCGTACTTTTCTTGGTTATCGTCTAATTTTTTTGAGGGAATAAAAATAAGTATTGTTGCGGAGGATAGTTCGAAAACGCTCAAAATTAAAATGGGCAATGAACCATATTTTCCATTGCACCAGCTAGGGGAGGGTATCCAATCATTAATTGTATTAACCCATCCCGCATATTTTGCTAAAGATCCGACCCTTTTTTTTATTGAAGAACCAGAGCTTTACTTACATCCGGGCATGCAACGAAAACTGTTAGAAATTTTTATCTCATCGGAAATGGAAAAACACACATTTTTCCTTACAACACACTCTAATCATTTTTTAGATATGACGTTTGACTACTCGAATATTAGTGTTTACACGCTTAAAAAGATAGATATAACAGATTCTATACAAGAGTTTCAAATACAAAATGAAAGCAACAATAGAGAAAACAGTTTGAGTTTATTGGGTGTTCGCACATCATCTGTGTTCTTAGTCAACACAACTATTTGGGTTCAGGGAATAACAGATAGAAAATATATTCGGGCTTTGTTGAATTTGTCTATGAAACAGAGTACAAATAGTGACAAGAAAAAGTATTATGAGAACGTTCATTTTGCATTTGTTGAATATGGTGGTAACAATATTACACATTGGTTTTTCTCGGAAAATATAGAACCACATCCAGATGACAAACAAAAACCAATTTGGGTCAAACGGTTATGCTCGCAAGGAATTGTTATTGACGATAGAGACAATCCTGAGAAAAACAAGCAGCGTAAAAACAACCTAAAGCAAACATTAGGGGATAGATATATCGAATTACATGGTAGAGAAATTGAAAATATCTTACCGCTAGAATTGATAAAGCAATTTATCTTAGAGAAAGAATCGATAAACACTTACGACTTTCCCGAAGTAAATGAAAATACGTTTCTAGAACAGGGGTTGGGGGTGATTATTGAAGATGAATTATTATCACAAAAGCGCGAGAAAAACAAATATAAGGATACTTCTGGCACACTTACCCCATATTGGAAGACGGAATTAGCTGATTTTGCCTGCAAACAATTCGAGAATAAATCTGAGTGGGGGTATATCCCAGAAGAAACAAAAAAGTTGATTCAGCGTTTATATACTTTTATTAGTGAAAATAATGGGTAGATAATATTTCATCTATTTAAGGTTATTGAGACAGGCTGGAGTTGTTTCAACACCACCCAAAGTTAACAGACCTTACCGTGCTTGTTTATTTTTGAATAGAAGCCACATTCCTCCTACTATTTCTCACCTGCAAGCCAGGCAGACAACCCATCCGAAAAGTGAACTTCGCTGGCATGGCTGGCAAAACGCTGGCGCATCGTCTCAATCGCGGTTGGGTTTTCGTCTATCAGCAGGAAATGCCGCCCCAACTCCAACGCCGCCGCCCCGGTTGTGCCACTACCAGCGAAAAAATCGAGACACACATCCCCAATTTTGCTACTCGCCTGCACCATGCGCCGCAAAATACCAAGCGGCTTTTGCGTGGGGTAGCCGGTCTTTTCATAGCCGGTAGGGCTGACAATCGTGTGCCACCAGGTATCGGTGGGCAACTTGCCGCGAGCCGCTTTTTCTGGACCCACCAAACCCGGCGCCATATACGGGATTTTTTCAATCTCGTCATAATTAAAGACATAATCGGCGGCATTTTTTACATACAATAAAATCGTATCATGTTTGGGCGGCCAGCGATTTTTCGGGCGTCCGCCGTAGTCATACGCCCAGATAATCTCGTTTAGAAAATTCTCGCGCCCAAAAATCTGGTCAAGCAAAATTTTACAATAATGCACTTCGCGGTAATCAATGTGGAAGTACAACGAGCCATTTGCGGCTAAAATGCGGTGCGCTTCACGCAAGCGTGGCTCCAAAAAACCCAAAAAATCGTCAAATTGGTCGGCATACCCATGCTCACTCAACACAGTGGTTTTGTAGCGTTTACCCCCATAGCCGGTACGGTCGCCTTCTGCCGCAGAGCTGACCTGCTCGGTGCGTGTGTGCTTACGGGCTTGTACTTTGCCGGTATTAAATGGCGGGTCAATGTAAATGAAGGGAATGCTCGCGCTAGGGATGGACTGCAAAATGGGCAGGTTATTGCTATGGATGACAAAATTTTGCGGCATGATAGAGCGGGAAAAGTGCAGGTTAAAACGGGTGAAAGCTAAAAATTTGTGGTGCTTGCCAGCGCTTCAATCGCCACAGCACCGGCAACCACCAGCCCATCAATGCAGATTGGGCTGTCAGGCGCAGGTGACAAACGCTGTTGGCGGGGAGCTTTTNNGCCGTGCCAGTGCAGACGCGCTTGCACGTGCCCCTGCCGAAGCGCGGTGTTCGCAAGTGGTTTTTTGGCGGCGCGGGTTGGGCTGTGGTGGGTGGCATACAGTTCAATGTTAAGACCGCTACGCAAGGCACGCGGAAAGCGAAGTTCCAGCGTATCGCACTCGTCTTGCGGTATCGTGAAGGATAGCATACAATCCCCCCCCTGCCAATGCAGGGACTCCTGCNNCAGGGACTCCTGCCAATGCAGGGGGGGGATTGCCCCAGCTACACTGCCCAGCGTTCCCCAGCGTTTGGATGGAGCGTCCCACCATAGCGGTAGTTGCTCACTGGCGACCCGTTCCACTAGTGCCGGGGCGGCGGGCGGGTTCAATTCTGCAAGTTGGGTAGCACCTGCCCAGCACAGCATATTCTCGCAAGCCTCCAGATTTTCCCATTGCACGGCAAAATCTTGTGGGCGAATGAGATGATTCGGGCGCAGGCGTGGGGTCTGGCTACCCGCTGGCAGTTCTAGCGCATTTTGCCGAATACCGGCAAAGCGCGTGTTTGGAAAGACGGCTTGGGTGCGCGTGCGAAAGGTTTGCCAATCCATTTCGCTCAGGTGGTGTGGGTTGGTACTAGTGGACAAATGCTCGCTAGGTGAGAACAACTGGCGGTTGGGTGTGGCAATTAGGCACAGCCCATCTGGCGAGAGTACGCGCCGAATTTCTGCCAAAAAGGCTTGGGTATCAGCGACATGCTCAATCACTTGTGCCGAAAAGACAAAATCAAAGCTGGCGGAGGCAAAAGGCAATGCCAGCGCATCACCCACTTGAAAGTGCAGTTGCGGGTGGGGGTAGGTTGCCTGCGCATAGGCAAGCGCAGTGGCAGTAATTTCCAATCCGACCCCACGACAGCCCGCCACACTTGCCAGCAGAAAAGCCCCATAACCCGTGCCACACCCGACATCCAGCACCCGCTTTCCTACGCAAAAGGGCAGGGCGGCGCGATNNGCGCGATAAGCGGCAAAATGCCCCAAGTGCATTCCGGCGTGGTAGTGTTCGAGTGAAGGCAGGAAACGTTCCCCGTCATGGGTGATGGTGGCGTATGGGTCAGCTAGACTCATCGGGCGTGAGTGGTTGGGTAATTTCGCTTAGCAGGTGATTGAGCAAATGGAAATCTGAATAAGGCAGTAGAACTTGCATCTTTTCTTGAGAACGATAGCTTAGGGTGTACTGCTCATCCATCATTCTTAAGCCAAATTTTTCTGCTAAGCTTGGCTCAATGATGCGCCAATCGGAAATTTCTGAATCTGGGTAGGTGTTTTTCCAATAAATGGGTCCGAGCCTTTGCGTGATTACCCAATGATGGTGGAATTTTTCGAGAGACGTCCGCAGAAACAGACGGTAAATGGGTAGATAGAACAGCCAAATCGAAATTGCCAGCCAAAGTAAAACAATTGCCAGCGAAACGCCGATGCGTACAAAAGAAATGGGCGCGTTTAGAATGACTGTCAACATGCCCAGAGAAGTACGAGCACCAGACCAGACAAAGCAGATTGCTATCAGCAAGCGTATCCAATAAAGAGTGCTCGCTTTTGTTTTGTACAAGGGCAATATCTCAACTTCTAGGCGATTGCGGTAACGAGTGATGACAAAAGGTAAACCTTTCATTGTATAGTCAATCATTATTTTCCTCCAATATGTTCTCCGGCATTGTTTTGTTTGCTGTAGGCGTGAGTGGTTGGGTGATTTCTTGTAAGATACTCTCCAAAACAACCCTATCCGTATGAGTGTAAACCGTGCGAGTTTGTTTGCCATAAGTGAAAACAAGTGCGTAGCCGATGTAGATGGTAAATCGGCGGTTCAACACTCGTTCTTCAACTCGCCAGTCGGATACCTGTTCTGCAAGATAAATTTTAATGGACTTATTTTGCAAAACTTGTTTTGTAATGCCAATTTTTTTGTTATTAATTTGGAGAGTGGTAAGACTTGTGATTTCGTGCGATAAAAAGTATCCGCCCACTCCAAGATAAATTAGTGGTTTGATAATAGCTAGGTTCGCGATGAAACTGGTTAACCACGCTATTGGATTTAACCCAAAGACCGGCAATAGTGTACCCGCAGTGAAACGAACGAGCAATTGAGCAACGATAGATTGAATTCCCCACCAGATGCATAAACAACAAACAAAAATGATGAATGAACGCTTTTCGTTCTCCAAGCTCAATCTCAAGTAGCCAGGCTTGCGAGTGACTTGATAAGGCGCAGTAGGTTGTACTAACTTTTCCATTTCCTATTTCTCCAAATACGATTTCTCCAAAAAATTGCAACGCACAAAAGTCGCGCTACGCCCCTTGAACCACAAGCAGGGTTTGGACCTAGCCCGAAAATTAAGAAAACTGACTAACTAACCCGCACATCCTTCAAATTAAGTTGCAAGCTCTTCTTGCCTTGCCACTCATTAATTTCCAAACCAAACGCCACATCCAGTTTCCCCTGCATTTGTAGGGCATCCTTCCCCATGCGCCAGCCCACCGCATCCAAGAATCGCCCCTGCCCATCGCGGAAAACCAGTTTGAGATGGTCGTTGTCGCGCCCCATCGTGCGCACGGCAAAGGGCGTGACCGCCTGCATGGCAAACACCGGTTGGGGGTTGCCATAGCCATACGGTTCTAGCTGAGAAATTTGTTGAAACAGTTCAAGCGATAAATCTTCCGGCTGGCAGAAGGCATCTATCAGCAAGGTTTGGCGCAAATCTTGCTGGGCAAATTGCTGAGCGGCATAAGCAGTCAGTTTTTCTATCAATGCCGGCAAATTCTGCGCCTGCAAGGAAAAACCCGCCGCCGCCGCGTGCCCGCCGTGCCGTTCCAGCAGTTCTGCACACGCATCCAGAGCTTCGGTCACATGAAATTCGGGGATACTGCGTGCCGAGCCTTTGACAACGCCCGCATGGTGCGCCGCAACAAAGCTTGGGCGGTAAAACTCGTTCATTAGGCGGCTGGCGGCAAGCCCCACCACCCCTTCATTAAAGCTTTCATCGGCGGCAAATAAAATCGGCGGGAGTGTATCTACCCAATTTTGCAAAGCCAATTCCTTTGCCCGCTCGGTGATGGAGCGCGTGAGTTCTTGACGCTCCTTGTTTTGGCTATCTAGGCTTTCGGCAAGTTCTTTGGCACGCGTGGGGTCGGTGGTGGTCAACAACTCGTATGCCGCCAAAGCAGAATCTAGCCGCCCCGCCGCATTTAGGCGCGGTCCCAGCACAAAGCCAATGCTAGTGGCAGTAATTTCTGCCTGATTGGTTTGCGAAACAGCGCACAAAGCTTGAATGCCGGGGCGCTGAGATTGGCGCAAACTTTTGAGCCCCCAATACACCAAAGCGCGGTTTTCGCCCGATAGGGGCGCAATATCTGCCACCGTGCCGAGTGCCACCAAGTCGAGCAAGTCCTTCTTTTGCAAACCACCATTCGGCTCACCCAGCATTTGCCACATGGCTTGCGCCAGTTTGAAGGCAACCCCCACACCCGCCAGCATTTTTTCGGGATAGCTGGAATCTTCGCGCTTGGGATTGATAACCGCTAAAGCGGGGGGCAGGTGCTCGCCCAGGTGGTGATGGTCGGTGATGATGAGCTTTAAGCCGATGTCGGCGGCGTGCTGGGCTTCGGCAATTGAGCGGATGCCACAATCCACCGTAATCACCAACTCAATGCCCTTGCCTTTTAGCTCGCTCAGCGCATCTTTGTTCAGCCCATAGCCTTCTTCAAAGCGGTTCGGAATGTACACCAGCGGGGTGTTCCCATAGGCGCGGAGCACCTGTGACAGCAAAGCACTGGCTGTCACCCCATCCACATCGTAATCGCCATAAATTGCAATGGCTTGCCGACTCACCAACGCATTTTGAATCAAACCCACTGCTTTGTCCATATCAGGCAGTAGCAATGGGTCACAGCCATCGGGCAAGCGGGCGGCTAGGTAGGCTTCGGCGGAAGAGAGCGAGTCAATGCCGCGGTTGTAGAGCAGTTGCGCCACTAGTGGGTGGAATCGCCCCAAACGTTGAGCGATGGGGGTAGGCATAGTGGGGCGGAGGAGCCAGTTTTTTTTCATAAGGTAAGGGGGGTGCGGGTGGGTGGTGATGCAACATTCGGCAGGGCTAACTTTCCCCTTGAGCGCGTCTTTGGCGGCTGGCGTTCTCTGCGCTAGCGAGCAAGTGCTCTAAGGTGGGGGTGGGGTGGGCAGTTAAGCCATATTGATAGGCAAACAGCCCGCGCAAGAAAGGTAGAGCGCACAACCAACCGTTGACGGTACTGCACAGGCGGGCAAACGGCGTGTTGCCAAAAGCCAGTGGGTAGGGCGCGGGGATGGCAGTCACTTGCTGGATGGTNNGGATGGTGAAACCCGCATTTTGCACGCAACGCCGCAAAGAACTTAGCGTAAATAAACGGGCGTGGTCCATATCCAAAATGCCTTTTTTGCTGTAGTTAAACATGCCAAACAGGTGGGAAAGCCGCACCAAAAAAAAGCCGACATTGCCAGTGGTTAGCACAAGAGCGGTTTGGTCTGCGCCATAGCGGGCGCGTAGCTGTTGCAGTAGTTTTTCTGGCTGTTTGCTGTGTTCCAAACTGTCCAAAAGCAAAACAGTGTCCACTGGCGGTAATTCTGTGTACTGCACGATTTCTGCCAAATCGCGGGTGGGTTGCGCGGGGCTGGGCAGGTTGTTAACCGCTGTCACTAGTTTGCCCCGCGCCTGCAACGTTTCGGTTAGGATGTTGGGTCCGCTGGCGATATCTAACACGTGCTGTGCTTTCTCCACCACTTGTAGGGCAAATTCGTGACTGCTGGGATAGCCCAGTTTGAGCGTATATTGGCTATTTTGCGGCAAATAATCAAAGCGTGGGTCGTAAAAAATGCCAAAACGCACAATGCGCGAGAGTAAACTGGTGCGCAGAATCATCCCGCCGTATTTCATGCCATTGACGCGGCTAATCTCATCGCCATAAAAGGTTGGAATGGCGATTTCTACAATTTTGCTGTGCGTGTCCAGCATTTGAATCAAAATATCGGTGTCAAAGTCGAAGTAATTGGAATTGGTCTGGAAGGGAACTTTGGCAAGTGTGGCGGTGCGGTAGGCGCGGTAGCCCGTGTGGAATTCTGCCAATTGACAGCCCAAAATTGCATTTTGCAGGCGGCTCAAAATCTGATTGCCCACCCACTTGTAAAGCGGCATTCCGCCTTTGAGTGCATCTTGGCGGCGCACCATGCGCGAACCAAGCACACAATCTGCCCCTTGGGCAAACGGCGCGAGCATTTGTGGCAAAAATTCTGGCGCATATTGTCCATCCCCGTGCAGAAGCACCACCACATCAAAGCCGTGCTTGATGGCGTAGTGATAGCCAATTTTTTGGTTACCACCATAGCCTTGGTTAACCGGGTTGTAGAGCACTTGCAGTTTTAGATTGGGGTGCAAACGCGCATATTCATGCCCCACTTCAAAGGTGCGGTCTTGTGATTGGTCGTCAATCACCAAAATCTCAACTTCGTAAGCTGGGTCTTGCAGAAATTCTGCCGGAATGCGTGCCAAAACGCTTGAGAGAAAGGCTTCGGCTTGGTAACTTACGATGAAGATGAGCACACGAGTTGGCATGGGAGATGGAATACGGAAGATGGGAATGGGAATCGCCCCTAGCCTTGCTTGGGTGCAGAGCCAACAGTGCGTTGTTCTTCGGGCTTTAGAGAATTAAGAGCCAGTTTTGCACTGCATAATAAGCTGATTGCAGTGGGTACTAGCCAATTTGTAAAAGCGGAGTGGGTTGGGGCATAATGCTTGCGGTAAAAAATGGTCATGGCATCATAAAAAGCCCGCAACATGACATCTGCTTGCTTGCGCGAAGAGGTGCCTTTCCAATGGTGAACCACAGCACTTGGGTAGTACACCACTTGCCAGCCGGCGTTGCGGATACGAATACACCAATCTAGGTCTTCGCCATACATAAAAAACTGCTCATCCAACAAGCCAACTTGCTCAATGGCACTGCCCCGCACCAGCATACAAGCACCCACCACCGAATCGACTTGCGCCATTTCATCGTCCCCAATAAAAGTCATGTTGTATTTGCCAAAACGCTGATTTTTGGGGAAGAATTTTGCCAAGCCAGAAAAATGGTAGAAAGTTGTTGAAAGGGTTGGCTCTCCACGTTTGCAGGCTTTGTCGAGCGTGCCATCTTTTAAGAGCAATTTGGGACCCACAACCCCCACTTGTGGGTTTTTTTCCAGATAGCCAGCTAAGGTCTCCAGCGCGGCGGGTTCGAGTGTGGTGTCGGGGTTGAGCAAGAGCGCGGCAGAATAGCTGGAATTGTGTGGGAAGCCCGCCTCCTGTAAAGCAAGGTTGTTGCCGTAGCTAAACCCGCCGTTTTTCTCCGCTTCCAGCACGCGCACCCACGGGAAGTTTTGCCGCACATACGCCGCTGTGCCGTCTGTGCCTGCATTATCCACCACCCACACATCTGCCGCCACCCGCTGGCAAGCGAGCTGTACGCTGTTTAGGCAATCATCCAAAAATTCTTTGGAATTATAAGAGACAATCACAATGGCAATCATAAAATCAAATCGTTCAGAAAGGTTGGGCTTGTTGGAAAATGGTGCAAGATGGCAAATTTTGCCAGGCTAACTGCCCAGAATGTGCCGGTAACTGGTTAGGCGCTTCTGCAAGGTAGGTGCATCGACCCGCTTGCGCCAAAAACCCCACAGGCTACGAACAGTCCAGTAACCCACCCCTACCACTTGGATGGCTTTTAATCCGGCATACACCCACCAGCCATAGTTTTTGCGGTAAAAGTAGCCTTGACTTTGGTAAAACAAAGTGCTGGCACGTTCTGGATTTTTGTGGGTGGAGTGTGCGCCAATGTGCATGACTTCGGCATGGGGGGTGAACAGCAATTGCCAGCCGGCTTGCTTCACGCGGTAGCACCAGTCAGTTTCTTCAAAGTACAGCTTGAAATGGGCATCCATCCCACCGAGTGTTTCCCACACTTCACGGCGAATGAGCACCGCCGCACCTAAAATGTGTTCAGCAGGGCGGGCTTGTTCATAATCTTGGGGTAAATAACGCCCATTGCGTGGGTCATCTAGCACAACCAAGCGTTCAAAAAAGCCAAAAAAGGCTTGGGCATAATTGGGGAAGCGAAACGTATTGTGTTGGAGCGTGCTATCTGGGTTGAGCAGTTTGGGGGCGATCATCCCGGCTTGGGGGTGCGCATCGGCAAAGGCGACTAATTGGCGCAGGGCATCCGCCCGCACTTCGGTGTCGGGGTTAAGCATGAAGAAGTAGCGCCCTTGTGCTTGGGCAAAGCCAAGATTATTGCCCTGTGCAAACCCCACATTGCCGTGCCCGCTCAAAACCCGCACCAGCGGGTATTTCCCCACCTGTGCGAGTGTCTCATCTTGCGAGCCATTGTCCACCAACAAAATTTCTTGCACCACCCCGTCTTGTTCAATCAGAGATTGCAAACACGCCCCAATCACCTGGCTGGAATTGTAGGTGACGATGATGGTGGAAATATCGGGGCGTGGTGTCGGTTTTGTCATCGCTAGTGGATGCGGTTGTCGGTGACAGGCACATCCGAACCGGCTGGGTCTAGGCGAATGTCTTCGCGCCAGCGGCTGACAGGGGGAATGATGCCCATGTTGATACGGTCTTTGTAGTTTGCGGCAATTTCCACCACATCTTCCAGCAAGCCTTCGCTTAGGGTGGTGGGGTTTAGCCCCAATTGCAAAAACTGCTCATTGTGAATCACCAATTCGTTGTCTAGGGCTTCGTTGCGCGGGTTGCTGTAGTAGCGTAGCTCGGCACCTGTGATCTGGCTGACAATTTCCGCCAGCTTGGAAACGCGGTGGGTTTCGGTGGCTTGATTGAAGATTTTGACGCGTTGCCCCTTCGGAGCCGGATTTTCGATGGCAATTTGAATGCAACGTACGGTGTCGCGGATGTGGATGAAGGCGCGGGTTTGTCCCCCATTGCCATATATCGTGAGCGGGTGACCCACTGCCGCCTGAATGAGAAAGCGGTTGAGCACGGTGCCATAATCACTTTCATAATCGAAGCGGTTAACCAATGCGGGGTGCATCATGGTTTCTGGGGTTGCCATGCCCCACACAATGCCTTGGTGCAAATCTGTGATTCGCAATTCGTCATTTTTGTTGTAATAATAGAAGAGCAAGGCATCTAGCGTTTTGGTCATGTGGTAGATACTGCCCGGATTGGCAGGGTACATGATTTCCAAATCCACTTCCTTGCCACCGGCATCGACCTTCACTGGCAAATAGCCTTCGGGAATCACCATTCCGGCTGTGCCGTAGCCATACACGCCCATTGTGCCTAGGTGTACCAAGTGAATGTCCAAGCCGCTTTCTACAATCGCACATAAAATGTTGTGTGTGCCATTGATGTTGTTGTCCACCGTGTAGCGTTTATGGCGCGGGGATTTCATGGAGTAAGGTGCGGCGCGTTGCTCGGCAAAGTGAACAATCTCATGTGGCTGAATTTCTTTAATAACCGTCAACAGTTCGTGATAGTCTTCTGCCACATTTAAATTGATAAACCCGATTTTTTTGCCGGTTAGCTCTTTCCAAACGCGCAGGCGTTCGTCAATGGTGGCAATGGGGGTTAGAGATTGGCAACCCAATTCTATGTCAGTTTTGCGGCGCACCATATTATCCACAATCGTCACTTCATACCCTTGTTGAGAGAGATGCAAACTGGTGGGCCACCCACAGAATCCATCCCCCCCCAGAATTAGCACCCGTTTACCGTTTGACATGTCAATACTCCGAAATTTGGTGTCTAAAGGATAAAATCCGGCACTGCTTTGGTGAATATTTTGCCAGTTTTATCACAGAAATTGTTTTAACGTTACAATTGTCACAGCCGAACAGGCTATTTGGCATACGTGAAAATTGTGCTTTTTTAGCTAAGAAAAAATGCGCAATGCGCCGGGTGACACGCTTCTGGTGTGCCACCTAAAAAATTGTGCCGGATATTTTAAANNCTTGCTATTTTAACGGATAACTGGACTTTCTGCCACTGCTCCATCCAAACTCCCTCGTAACCCTATGACTCTCGACTTAGAATTGCACGCCGCAAAAGAATTAGACCGTCCGCTTCGTATTGCAGTGTTTACTGAGACTTTCCTGCCAAAGGTGGACGGCATTGTCAGCATTCTGTGCTTGATGCTTCAGCGCATGAATGAGCTTGGGCATCAGGTGATTTTATTTGGACCGCCGGGTGGACCCAAAGAATATGCGGGTGCTGAAATTGTGGGGGTGGGCGGTCCACGCTTGCCGTGGTATCCCGAACTGCGTATTAACATCCCGCGTAAGTTTGTCTGGGAAAAGGTCAAAGTATTCCAGCCCGATTTGGTGCATGTGGTCAACCCGTTTTTTCTGGGACCCTTCGGGCTTTCCTATGCCAAACGTTTGCAGGTGCCTACGATTGCCTCCTTTCATACCGATGTAGCCAATTATGCCAAGCATTATGGCTATCCGTTTGCCACACCCATCCTGTGGAATTATCTAAAATTTCTGCACAACCAAGCGGATGTCAATGTGTGCCCCAGCACTGCTGTGCGTTCCGAACTGCGCAAGCAAGGCTTTCGGCGGGTGCGTTGGTGGAAGCGCGGCATTGACACCGAGTTCTTTACCCCCGGACCGGTCGATAGGGAAATGCGCAATCGCTTGACCAACGGCAAACCGGATAATTTTTTGGTGATTAATGTGGGGCGGCAATCCCCAGAGAAAGGCTTGTGGCAATTGCGCGAGCGTATTTCGCCCTTGCAAGGTGTAACACTCTCCTTTGTGGGGGGTGGTCCTGGGCACGAAGACTTGAAGAAGCATTTTGCCGGCACCGACACCACATTTCCGGGTTACCTGCGCGAAAAAGACCTAATTGCCGCCTATCGCTCTGCCGATGCGTTTATCTTTCCCTCCACCACTGAAACTTTTGGCTTGGTGGCATTGGAAGCGATGGCTTGTGGCGTGCCAGTCATTGCCGCCAAAGCGGGTGGGGTGCTGGATACAGTTGTGGATGGCGAAAACGGCTTATACTTTGACCCAGAACATCCAGAACAAATCACCGAACTGGTTGTTAAACTGCGCGATAACCCCGAATACCGCAAAAAGCTGGCAGACCAGGGCTTGGCACATGCCAGAAACCGCTCTTGGCGGGCAACTATGGNNGGACCAATTGGTGGGTTTTTACCAGCTGGCAAGGCATGTTTATGCGCAAACTTCCAAACGCCGGCAGAATATTGTCTTATAAACAAGGTTTCATTCTGTCCCAACGCGCTTAAGCAACTGCCATCTAACTGCTGTTCTTAATATTATCTACTCAAACAATTTGCGAACCTTGGCGCGGGTTGGAATGGTGCTTTTTTATTGAAAAGGCACCGGTGTCCCGTGTCGAATACTATTCGCTCAACTATTAATCGCTACCTATGGATATAACCTTTTTTGAAATGGGCGCAGACCCGCGCCCGCGTGAAGAAGTACGCCTAGAGCAGGTGGGTGCATTGCCCCTGCCAGATGGACGGCGTATTTGGTCCCAAATCATTATCACCCCTTTTTTGGATAAGCCCAACCTAGAATTGACCTTGTTTGCCCCAGACGGACGCCCAGTGGGCGGCACTTCAATTTTGGAAGTGATGTCCCCCAAGGTGGAACCGACCGTGCATGTGCGCATTCCGCAACCACAAGGGCGCTTTCGCCTGCGAGTCGAGTTATACTACGACCAAAATCCGCCCCAAGACAGCGCAGAAGTTGCTTTCGACCTGCCCCCCGACCCTTCAATCTACGCAGAAATGGAAGATGAGCCGTAAGCATCATGTCCACTTCTCTATCCAACCTAAATAAGCTGGACTGGCCACGCAGTTCAGCTACACAGCCGTGGACTGCACTTTTTGCTTTATATCGGCAGGATGGCTGGAAATATGTCCTTGCCACATTGGTGTTTGGCATTAAGCACAGCCCGGTTTGGGCAATGCCGCTGGTCACAGGCTTTGTCATTGACTTACTCAGCACGCGCCCCGAAAACGCACTCACCCAACTTTTGTGGGCGGGTATCATTTTGCTCGTGATAGACCTGCAAAACAGCCCGATGAACTTACTCTACTCGTGGTTGCTAAGCCAAGCAGTGCGTGACTTAGAACTGCGTTTGCGGCTTGCCGTTTCTGAACGAATGCAAACCCTGTCGCTTTCTTTTTTTCACAAGACCAATTCTGGGGCATTGCAAAATAAGATTATGCGCGATGTGGAACAGATTGAGCAAGTGACGCGCCAACTCTTTGATAATGGTCTGACTGCGNNGCCGCCATTATCGCCACAGCGTGGCGAGCGCCACGCTTCTTAATCTTCTATACACTGGTCATTCCGCTTGCCGTGTGGATTATTCGAGCCTTACGCGAGCCGCTCAGTGAACACAACAACCAATACCGAAAGGCGCTGGAGCAACTCGCCGCCCGCATCACGGAAATGACCCAACTTTTGCCCATCACGCGTGCCCACGGGCAAGAGCAACAACAATTGGCACGCATCTTTCCAAACCTGCAAGCTGTGCGCAGAAGTGGGCAACAATTAGACTTTTTTAATGGCGCATTCGGTTCACTGGCTTGGGTAGCGTTTCAAATTTTTAGTGGCATCTGCTTATTTGCCGCCGCGCTAGGATACTTGCTGAACCTATGGCGCATCACAGTCNNCACTACCTATTTTGGGCAAATTACCGGCTCGGTTCTCATGATGACCACCCTATTGCCGCAATTAGCCAAAGGCGTAGAAGCGGTGCGGTCGCTTGGCGAGATTATGAACGTAGACGAGTTGGAGCAAAACAATGGCAAGCAAGTCGTTGCTACCGTGCAAGGTGAGTTTGTTTTTGACAATGTGAATTTTTCCTACCCGCATAACCCACGTTCAGCCATTCAAAATTTCAATGCGCGAGTGGCGGCGGGTACTACGGTGGCGATTGTGGGGGAATCGGGCGCGGGCAAATCCACG
>DKKK01000225.1:0-19900 GCA_002455215.1 Anaerolineales bacterium UBA6668
ACCACTTTAGGACTTTAAGAAAGCCCTGGTAGGCTAGCGCAATGCGCTAGCACATTGCGCCGGTATTGTGTTAAAATTCTTGCGGGTAGGGGAACGTGATTTCAGATTTTCCTACCCGCCTACCGCCTTATGCCCACCCCCAGAACCCTTGCAGTCCGAAGCGCCACCCTGACCGACCTGCCAGAATTAGCTCGTCTGCACCAAGCCTTTAACGGTGTTCAGGTCACGCCGCAGGAATTTCACGCTCGTCTTGCTAACCCACTGTGTGTGGAACAAGCATTCGTAGCAGAAATGGATGGGCGAGTGGTGGGTTTTGCGGCATTGCGAGTGGTGGAAAGTATCTTCTATAGCGACCCACAGGGTGAAATCACCGAACTCTATGTGGAAAAACAATACCGGCGGGCGGGTGTTGCACGGGCATTGCTGGCATTGGCAGAGCAGGTCGCCAAAGCGCGGGGTGTGCAAGAAATGGTCGTTCTGACCGGTAGTTTCAATCGCCCCGCACGCAAACTGTATCAATCGTTAGGCTACGAAGCAGGTGAGATTGCTCTTTGCAAAGGGTTAGCATGAAGGTGAAAAATGATGCCCAAATGCCCAATTTTGCGCGGAGCGGTTACCCACATCGAACCGCTTTTGTGCTATAATGACGCGCATGATATACTCGGCACGTTTAGAGTTTTGGCTTGTTCCCTTAAGAAAAAAGGTACAATGTTTACAATTGCCGAATATAGACAATTTTGTGGGTAACCCGTTGAACAATTTAGATAATCCCAATCGGGCGCGTCTATGGGTTGCCTGCGCTTGCTAAACGCAACTTGACCCGTTCAGACACGCCGCCCAAATCTTGTGGGCGGCTTTTTTTTGTAAGGAGTGCCTATTTATGCACAAATCTCATACCTGCGGCGATATCCGCCCCCATCATGTTGGACAAACGGTCACCTTGGCTGGTTGGGTGAACCGCCGCCGAGATCACGGTGGCTTAATCTTCTTGGATTTGCGTGACCGCTTTGGCATTAGCCAAGTGGTTTCCGACCCGCAATGCAACGCCGACCACGAATTGCTGGGGCATGCCCGCGCAGAATATGTGGTGCAAGTGCGCGGCATGGTGCGCCAACGCCCAACTGGCATGGACAACCCCCTCTTGCCTACCGGTGAAGTTGAATTGGAAATTCATTCTGCCAAAATTCTCAACCGTGCCAAACCGATGCCCTTTGATGTGACCGATGAAGGACGGGTGGACGAACTGTTGCGCATGAAATATCGCTACCTAGACCTGCGCCGTCCGCGGATGCAACGCAATCTGGAACTACGCAGTAAGGTCACCACCTTCATTCGCCGTTGGCTCAGCGAGCGTGGCTTCATCGAAGTAGAAACCCCCATCTTGTTCAAAACCACCCCCGAAGGCGCACGGGACTATCTGGTGCCGAGTCGCGTTCACCCGGGCAAATTTTACGCCTTGCCCCAAAGCCCGCAACAATTGAAGCAATTGCTGATGGTGGCTGGGGTAGAACGCTACTTCCAAATTGCTCGCTGTTTTCGCGATGAAGACTTGCGGGGCGACCGCCAACCAGAATTTACCCAACTGGACATGGAAATGGCATTTGTCGAGCGCGATGACGTGCTAGGCTTGTTGGAAGCACTCTTCACCCAGATGATGGCAGAAGTTTCAGACAAGCAGGTGATGGCTACGCCGTGGCCGCGCCTCAGCTATGCCGAAAGCATGGAACGCTATGGCGATGATAAGCCCGACCTGCGTTTTGGCTTAGAACTGCAAAACATCACCGACCTAACCCGCCAGTGTGGCTTCAAAGTCTTTGAACAAGCCGAATTGGTAAAAGGCATTTGTGTGCCCAATGGCAACAGCCTATTTAGCCGCCGCCAAGTGGACGAACTGGTGGAACTAAGCAAGCAATTGGGCGCGAAGGGCTTGGCTTGGGTGCAATTAAAGGAAGACGGCACGTTTGGCTCCAGCTTCGCCAAGTTCCTAACCCCAGAGCTACTTAAGGCAATGATCGAACGCTGTTCTGCCAAACCCGGTGATTTGCTGGTGTTTGTGGCAGATAGCAAAGCGATTACCAATGATGTGCTCTCACGCCTTCGCAAACATTTTGGCGATGTATTGGGCTTGCGCGACCCCAATGTGATGGCCTTCTGCTGGATTGTGGATTTTCCCATGTTTGAGTGGGATGCGGAAGAAAACCGCTGGTCGCCTGCCCACCACATGTTCACCAGCCCCATGCCCGACACCATCCAATATTTGGACACGGACCCCAGCAAGGTGATTGGCGCACTATACGACATGGCTTGCAATGGCTACGAACTCGCCAGCGGCAGTATCCGTATCCACGAGCGCGAACTGCAACAAAAGATTTTCGATGTGATCTCCATGCCGCGTGAAGTGGCTTGGGAGCGCTTTGGGCACATGCTGGAAGCCTTTGAATATGGCGCACCCCCGCATGGTGGCATTGCCCCCGGCTTAGACCGCTTTGTCATGCTCTTGGCAGATGAGCCTAACATCCGCGAAGTGGTGGCATTCCCCAAAACGCAGGCGGCAATAGACGCAATGGTGGATGCCCCCAGCCCAGCAGAACCAAAGCAATTGCACGAATTGCATTTGGCGGTCACCGCGCCGAAAAAAGCGGAATAAACCTAAGATGCTCAAAAGACGTTGCTTTTTGCAACGTCTTTTTTTGTCTGTGGCAAAAGAAAATTGTGGTCTGGGTCAGGCTTTGCGCCCGATAGCGACAAAAATACTGAGTGCATCTTGACTGCCATCCGGCGCAACCGCACAGCAACTGCCTGCCGCGCAATCCACTTCCACGGCGGTTAACCCGGCTTGCTCAAACCAATCCTTGATTTGTGTGCGTTCAAAGCCTAACCACAAATCTGCCATGACGGCATGTTGCCATTCGTGGTGGTGCGTGTCCAGGTCGGTGATACACACCACGCCGCCGACTTTGGTAATGCGTGCCATCTCTTGAATAGCGGCAAACGGGTCGGGTGCGTGATGCAAATACATATTGGCAAAAACGCCGTCAAAAGAGCCAGTGCTGACTGGAATTTGGCTTCCTTCTGCTTGGTGAAATTCCACATTGGCTAGGTGGGCAAGTTTTTGCCGGGCAATTGCCAGCATTGCGGGGTTTGCATCAAAGCCGCAGACATTGGCAAAAAGCTGTGCCAGCCGCCCAGCCACAAAGCCGGTTCCCGTGCCAATGTCGGCTACCACCGCATTGGGCGGCAGTTGGGCACGGGCGATGGCGTCATCGCGCATGGCGGCAGTGAAATACTCGCTTCGTAGTGCATCCCATTGTGGGGCGACTTGGTTAAAATAGTGTTGAACGTTGGGAGTTTGCATATGCGTACCTGANNGAGTCGGTGTGGGAAAACAGGTGCGCCATGTTTTCCCACACTTTTGGGCAGTTGAATTGTGATGTTACTTAGCAACAGCCCTTGCCACAGCAAGAACAGCAGTTACAGCAGGAACAGCAATCACAGCAGGCGTTTGTTGTGGCTTCTGTGGGGGTGGATGGGTTTGGGTTGGTCATTGAAAAATCTCCTGAAATATTGATGTTTGTCTATATGTTTAGGTAAAAAAAGAGACTTCGTGTAGTATATTGGATACGGGTTCTATTCGGCGCAATTTTCGCCCGTGTCAACGATTGCTCTTTTCTACTTCGGAAGGAAATTGAACTGGAACCCAGCGTTGGGGTTGTTGTTCGGGGGCAAAAACAGCGAACAACTGCCCACAGCAACTGGCAATCCGTTCTTGATTTAAGCTGTAAAAAATTTGCTTCCCTTCACGGCGTACCAATACCAAATTGGCTTGGCGTAAAACTGCCAAGTGATGGCTCACCGTGGGCTGGCTGATTTGACCGCCCAAGTCGTCCACCAGTTCATTGACTGACTTCCAACAACAACAGCAGTTTTTCATCAACCGTTGGCGGGTTTCATCAGCCAAAATGCGAGCAAATTCAATCGTAGTGAGTGTCATTGCCTTATTATATAGATATTGGTCTATATGTCAAGTGTTTTTTGGGGGGAAAGCAAACCTGTCGGGTACAGAAGAACATTGCGCCGAATATCGGTTGAAATGGCTTATAATATACGCGCACACGCATAAAATGACGCTCCTTATCAGAAAAGCAGAATTTTTGACGCCCAGTAACCTATGAATCGTAAACGCCGCATCCTTCTATTTCTCGCAATCGCTGGCTTGATAGCACTGGTCAGCCAAGCTTCGCACCTTTCGCTGTGGGCAATGGAGCAGACGGGTGAGCGGGCGGTGAGTGGGCAAGTGTTGGGGCTGGCAGACAGAGCGGGCGATTTACTGCGCCCCCCGTTGCAACTTGCANNTGCACAAACTGCCGATATTCCGCTTGCGCAGGTCAATCCGTTTGGGGTAAACACCTTCCTAGAGCAAGAAGCCGAACCCGCCAAGCGTGACCAGCAAATGCAAATGATTTCGCAAGCGGGTTTTCGCTGGATTCGCCAGGAATTCCCATGGTATGACATTGAGATTCATGGCAAGGGCGATTTTGAAGACCGCCGTCACGAACCTTACCGCAATGCCTGGGACAAATACGACCACATTGTCGCCCTGAGCCAGCAGTATAACGTGCAAATCATTGCCCGCCTTTCGGCAACTCCGGCTTGGTCACACCCTTTGGTTGCGGGCGATTTTGAACCCCCCGACCATTTTCAAGATTATTTCGACTATGTAGCGGCAGTGGCAAGCCGCTATCGCGGGCAAGTGAATCACTTCCAAGTGTGGAATGAGCCAAACATTTACCCGGAGTGGGGCGAACAAGATGTAAACCCCGAAGTTTTTACTGAACTATTGTGTGGCGCTTATCGTGCTATCAAGCAAGCCAACCCGGATGCCATCGTGCTAGCGCCCGCTTTGTCGCCAACAGTGGAGTTGTGGGGGCGCAACCTAAACGAGTTTATCTTTTTGCAGAGAATGTACGCCGCTGGGGCAAAAGACTGTTTTGATGTGCTTTCGGCGCAAGGCTACGGCTTATTCAGCGGACCGGAAGACCAACGCCACAATCCGCAAAAAATCAACGTCTCTCGCCACCTGTTTCTGCGCGACTTGATGGTGCAAAACGGCGATGCCCACAAAGCAATTTGGATTAGTGAGATGAATTGGAATGCCATTCCACCCGAACTGTTTGCACAAACCGGGGCGCCCTTCGGCAAGGTGACGCTGGCAGAGCAAGCGCAGTTTGTGCCGCAACTCTACCAACGCGCCGAAGCAGAATGGAACTGGGTTGGGGTGATTTGTGTCTGGTTTTTTAAGCGGGCGGCGGATTACGAAAAAGACCAACCGTTTTATTATTTTCGCATGGTCGAGCCGGATTTTACGCCCCTGCCGCTATATGATGCCATGAAAGCGTACACCGCACAGTGGCAGAGTAATCAGCCTTAACGAAAAGCATGAGTAATGGGAATGTTATGAACAAGCAAGTGATTCTGCCTTTGGTGAGTGGTGTTTGGCTGGTGAGTTTGTGGGCGTGTAGTGGGGCAAGCCAGCCCGATGTGGCGGCAACGCTCGANNAACCCGCCCACCACCACGCCACCAGCTACCCAGCCAGATAACCCGCCAACACAAGCGGTGTCCCCCGCTGTTCCCAGCCAAACCGCCACGCTTTTGCCTACCTTGTTTCTCACCCCCACCAAAGCCAATTTGCCTAGCCCAACGCCGGACGGTGGGCTGGCACGCCCAAATGGTGAAGTATTTGGTGTTCCTTATTTGACACAAGCTCCTACGCTAGATGGCAGTTTGAGCGAGTGGGGCAATTTGCTAGGTACTATCAACTTGAATGTGTATGGCGCAAGCAATTGGCAAGGATTGAACGACTGTGCCGGGCTGTATGCCATTGGTTGGAATGAACAGGCACTCTACCTAGCCGTGCAAGTCACCGATGATGTCTTTAGCCAGCCTAGCAGTGGACGATTGCTGTGGCAGGGGGATAGTGTGGAATTGCAGTGGGACAGCGACTTGGCGGGCGATTTTGACTCTGCCAGCATGAGCGCAGATGACCGTCAGCTTGGGTTTTCGCCCGGCAGTGCCGCCAACAATGCGGAAGCGTGGTTGTGGATGCCGCAAAGCCAGGAAGGTGTGCCCGCTGGGGTGGTGGTGAAGTCAGCGGCGGCAGGTACGGGCTATCAGTTGGAAATTGCCATCCCGTGGGCGGTGTTGGGCGGGCAACCGCAAGCCAACCAGACTTTTGGCTATGCGTTGAACTTATCGGATAATGACCAGCCTGTGGCCGCGCAAGAGAGCATGGTCAGCATGGTGGTTACGCGCAAGTGGGGCAACCCAACCACCTGGGGCACGTTACGGCTAAAATAGCATGGAGACGGGCTGTGCGCGGCTGAATGATTAAGAAAAATAGTACCTGCTAGTGGTTCGTAGGGCAAGCGTAGGGTAAGCGTAGGGAAAACACAAGGCAATCTCAAGCAAATCTAAATGTTTTTCTATCCAAAAAATGATAATATATAAGCACTCTCCTCCTTCTCCTTGTAAAAAGCTCGGTAGTCAACACAAAGAGCGGCTCTTATGAGCAAAAAGAAAACGGCTACCGAGCTTTTTGATTCCGGTGGATTGCGGCGCGGGTCGGGAAGGGTTGGTTTGGTGGGGATTTTCGGGCATATATGAAGTGAGTTATGCTAAAATTGTGGGTAATTGGGATGGATTGCTAGTGAGCGTAAAGGTGATGGGAAAGTGTTTGAGTAACCAATGATGTAGCCGGTTAGGCTGATGTCTAAAGTAATTTGAAGGTGGCAAATAAAGTGGTTTTTTTTACTATTCCACAAAGAAAAATGCAAATCCCAATGATTATTGTATCTTTATTTTGAGTACTACATGAACAGCGAACAGTTGAAAGATTTAGAGAACAGTTTATGGAAAGCGGCTGACAAGCTCCGGGCAGATAGCGGACTGAAAGCCAGTGAATACTCAACCCCTATTTTGGGATTGATTTTTCTTCGCTTTGCTTCTATCCGTTACAATAAAGTGAAAGCGGAAATAAAAGCCGAATTGGAAGCACAGAAAAACAGCCGCAACCAACTGAAAGAAGAAGAAATTGCCATTCTAAAATGCGGCTTCTATCTGCCGCCCGAAGCGGAGTACGATTACCTGCTGAGCCTTTCCGAGAAAACAGATATTGCCAAAGCCATTAAAGATGCAATGGAACTGATTGAGCGTTACAAACCTGAACTGAAAGATAGCTTACCCAAAGACGAATACTTTAAGCTTTATACCAAAGACGACCGCAGTTTACCCAAAAGTTTGTTGAAAACCTTTAAAGACATCCCCGAAGATGCCACAGGTGATGTCTTCGGCAAAGTGTATGAATACTTTTTGGGTGAGTTTGCCCTTGCCGAAGGACAAGGCGGTGGGGCTTTCTACACGCCAACTAGCGTGGTAAAACTGATGGTGGAAGTGATTGAACCCTACAAGGGAACCATCTACGACCCTGCCTGCGGCAGTGGCGGTATGTTTGTGCAAAGCAGTGAGTTTGTGGACAAACGCCGGGCAGAACTGCACGATGACGACACCAAAGACCTGATGGTGTATGGCGGTGAAAAAGACAGTGAAACTGTAAAACTTGCCCGAATGAACCTTGCCGTTAACGGACTGCGTGGGCAAGTGGTGCAAGCCAATGCCTATTACGAAAATCCGTTTGATAGCTACGGCAAGTTTGACTACGTGATGGCGAATCCACCTTTTAATGTGGATGATGTAAACTACGACCGTGTAAAGAACGACTCGCGTTATAATGAATACGGTATTCCAAAAAACAAATCTAAAACCACCGGCAAGCAAACAGCGGTAAATAGTGTGCCCAATGCCAACTACTTATGGATAAATCTGTTTGCCACTTCGCTGAAACCCACAGGTAGAGCCGCATTAGTAATGGCTAACAGTGCCAGCGATGCCCGCAATAGTGAAGCCGACATACGCCAAAACCTGATTAAAAGCGGCGTGATTGACTGTATGCTCACTTTGCCCAAGAATATGTTTTACACGGTTACCTTGCCTGCTACACTTTGGTTTTTTGACAAGAACAAAAAGCAAAACGAAGACAAAATTCTTTTTATTGATGCCCGCAATATTTTCAGGCAGGTAACTCGGGCATTGCGTGAATTTACAGATGAACACATCCAAAACATTGCTACCATTGTGCGGCTTTACCGTGGAGAAACCAAACGACTGACAGCACTTTTAGCCAAATACCAACAGCAAGCCAACGATTTTGAAAAGCAAGCCAATAAGCAGAAGCAAGAAGTTGAGAAAATACAAAAGGCAAAACCCACCGATGAAAAAGAGCTAAAGCGTTGGGAAAAGCAACTGGAAGAAGCCGATAAGCAATGGAAAGCTTTGACAGAAAAGCAGAACTACTACTTAGGACACATTAACTGGCTGAACGAACGTTTCCCGAATGGCGTGTATGAAGATGTAACGGGCTTGTGCAAAGCCGCCACGCTCAAAGAAATTGAAGAGCAAGACTACTCCCTAAACCCGGGCAGATATGTGGGTGTGGTGATAGAAGAAGACGGCCTGACCGAAGAAGAGTTTTTAGCTGAAATGAAAGAAAGACATTCAACATTGAATGGGCTTAACAACAAAGCCAAAGCGTTGGAAGAATTGATTAACCAAAATTTGATGGCAATAGAATGAAAGGGTGGAAAGAAACTGAGTTAGGGAAAATCGGCAAAGATGTTAGGCGTTCATTTAAACCTAGCAATGAGATTGATATGCCCTACATTGGATATGAACACATAGAGCAAGGAACACTACGGCTTCTTGATTATGGAAGCTCCAAAGACATTCAAAGCGATAAAAAATTATTCAAAAAGGGTGAGATTATTTTTGGAACATTAAGACCTTATTTTAGAAAAGTTATCATTCCACAATTTGATGGAATATGCTCGACTGATTTGGCAGTTATTAATGCCAATAAAGGATATGACCAAAAGTTCTTGTTCTATATTCTCGCCTCTCAGCCACTAATAGATTTCGCAGACGTTTCATCAAATGGCACTAAGATGCCAAGAGCTAAATGGAGTGTTCTTTCAAAGACCTTGTGGAATGTGCCTGAACTCCCCACCCAACAACGCATCGCCTCTATCCTTTCGGCTTATGATGATTTGATAGAAGTAAACAACCAACGCATCAAACTCTTGGAGCAAACCGCCCGTGAGCTTTACAAAGAATGGTTTGTAAGAATGCGTTTTCCCGGCTATAAACAGGCGAAGTTTAAGAAGGGTGTGCCGGAGGGGTGGAGAACAATAGCAATTTCAGATGTTGTAGATTTTAAAATGGGGCAATCACCAAAGTCGGAGTTTTACAATGAAGAAGGAGTTGGTCTTCCCTTTCATCAAGGTGTAGGAAACTATGGTTTACGTTTCCCAGAACACAAAATCTATTGTTCCGTCAATGGAAGATTGGCAAATGAAGGGGATGTTTTGTTTAGTGTAAGAGCACCCGTTGGTAGATTAAATATTGCTGACAGAAAATTAATCATTGGACGTGGATTAGCAGCTTTAAGGCATAAAAAGGGATTGAACAATTACCTTTTCTATCTACTTCAAAATGAATTTTCCAAAGAAGATTTGATAGGCAATGGTTCAATTTTTAATTCGGTTGGAAAAGATGAATTGAAGAAATTCAAAATATTTGACGTTGGAGATTTAGCAAAGCAATTCAACAAATTGGTTAAGCCAATAGATGAACAACTTCTTGTTCTAATTCAACAAAACTCCCAACTCCGCCAAATCCGGGATAGGTTGTTACCACGCTTGATAAGCGGAAAGTTAGAAGTGAAAGAATTAACCAATAACAAAGCAGTAATGGCATAGAAAAATGGCAATCATCACAGAAAACCAAATAGAAAAAGCAATTATCAGTGTGTTTGTAAACAACTTAGGTTACAGGCATCTAAACTGCTTTGACGTGGACACAACGGAACGTGAAAGCGAAACTGATGTGGTGATAAAGCCATTGCTCAAACGCAAACTGAAAGAACTGAACCCTCACCTGAGCGATGAAGTGCTGGAAGAAGCCTTTAAAGATTTGTGCAATACCCGTTTTGACAAAAGCAACATTCACGCCAACCGTGAAATTTATGCCTTGCTCAAAGACGGTGTGGAAGTAAACATCACCACCGCCACAGGTCGCACCGAACCCGAGCGGGTAAAAGTAATTGACTTTAAAGACGAATGCAAAAACGATTATCTCGTTACTTCACAACTCTGGATAAAAGGCGATTTGCGTTTACGCCCCGATTTGATTGTGTTTATCAACGGCTTGCCTTTGTTGTTCATTGAGTTGAAAAACAGCAATGTGCCTGTCCGCAATGCCTATGACGACAACCTGACTCGCTACAAAAAACAAATTCCCTTGTTGTTTAACTACAATGCCTTGTGTATGCTGAGCAATGGCATTGAAACCAAAATAGGCAGTTTCAATTCGGGCTATGAGTATTTCTTCAACTGGCTCCGTTATGAAAACGAAAAACAAGTACCTGACAAAAAGCGAATTAAGGATTACGGAGTGAGTTTAGATTATGCGGTGTTGGGCTTGTGCGAAAAAAAACGCCTGCTGGATTATTTGGAAAATTTCATTTTCTACTACAACGATACGATAAAGATTGCCGCCAAGAATCACCAATTTTTGGGTGTAAACAACGCTGTTGAAAAATTCGCTTTGCGTTTGCAACACGATGCGGCAGGAACGGATAAAGAAAACAAAGGAAAATTGGGTGTTTTTTGGCACACCCAAGGTAGCGGAAAGAGTTTTAGTATGATTTTCTTTACCCGCAAAATCTTTAGACACTTTACAGGCAATTACACCTTTTTAATTGTTACCGACCGAGAAGATTTAGACGGTCAGATTTACCGCAACTTTTTGGGTGCAGGAGCTTTCAGCAAAGACACCAAGTGCCAGCCAAGCAACAGCGAAGATTTGCGGAATATGCTACAAACCAACACCCGATATATTTTCACACTCATTCAAAAATTCAGATACGACAAAGGCAAACAATATCCGTTACTCTCCAACCGCAACGACATTATTGTCATTGTGGACGAAGCACATCGCACCCAATACAAAGATTTGGCGGAGAATATGCGGACAGGGTTGCCCAATGCCCAATACATTGCTTTCACGGGAACCCCGCTTTTGGGCAGTCGTGAACTCACCAAAAACTGGTTTGGTGACACCGTTTCGGAATACAACTTCAAACAAAGTATTGAAGACGAAGCCACCGTTCCACTTTTCTNNAGATGATGACTTGGCAGAAATCGTTTCAGACGAAAACCTTTCAGACGAAAATCAGAGCAAATTAAAAGGTGATTTTGCAAAAGAAATAAGCATACTTAAAGCCGATGACCGTTTGGAACTCATTGCTAAAGACATAGTTTATCATTTTCCACGTAGGGGCTATTGGGGCAAGGGAATGGTTATCACCATTGACAAGTTCACCGCCGTGAAGATGTATGATAAAGTAAAACGCCTGTGGGAAGAAGAAAAACGGGAACTGCAAAAGCAAATCAACGAATCCAAAGACCAAGACGAAAAAGCCGAACTGAAACGCATTTTGGAGTGGATGCGAAAAACAGATATGGCAGTCATCGTCAGTGAAGAAGCAGGCGAAGAAGAAAAGTTTGAGAAAGAAGGCTTAGATATACGACTACACCGCAAGCGAATGAAATCGGTTGATGAGAATGGTCAGGAAATGGAAGACAAATTCAAAAATCCCAATGACCCTTTACAGTTGGTTTTTGTATGCAGTATGTGGTTAACAGGTTTTGACGCCCCAACGGTTTCTACTTTGTATTTAGACAAGCCGATGAAAGACCATACCCTGATGCAAACCATTGCAAGGGCAAACCGTGTAACGGACTTTATCATCAACGGAAAGCCCAAGAAAAACGGTTTAGTGGTGGATTATTACAATGTATTCCGCAACCTGAAAAAAGCCTTTGCATCTTATGGTGGTGGAAGCATTGGCACTGTTGACGACAAAGACGAAAATTCACCTGCGAGAGACATTGAACAACTTTTTGTATTGCTGAAAGATGCCATTGCTGAGTGTGATGAATATTGCAAGACTATCAATGTTGATTTACACCAAATCAAACAATCCAAAGAGACCTTCAGCAAACTGAGTGTATTTGAAGCATATGCCGACACCATTCTGGCAAACGATGAGCAGAAAAAACAATTCATCGTTTACGACAACACCATTGATGCACTTTACGAAGCCTGCAAGCCCGAAATTGTAGGCAGAAGAAACGAATTCCCACTGGCCGCAATCATTCAGTATTTAAGGCAAGTCATTGACGGCAAAGCCGACCGTGAAAATTTAGACAGTGCTCGAAGGCGGTTAAGTCAACTGCTAAATGAAAGCATTATTGCTCAAGGAGATAATGTAGAATCTCAAGGGCTACAAGTTGCAGAGCAGTCAGGTGAATATAAAATATCTTCATCAAAGCAAATTGATCTCAGTAAATTAGATGTCGATAGATTGAAGGAAGAATACAAGCAAGCTCCTTACAAAAACATTGAAATTTCCGACTTACGAGCTTTTATTCAAGACAAACTGCAAATAATGATGGACAGAAACGTAACCCGCAGGAGCTTTGCGGAGATACTACAGGAAATCATTGACCGCTACAATTCAGGCAACTCAACCAACGAAAACTACTTTAACGACCTGATGGTTTTTGTAGAGAAGATGAAAGTAGAAGAAATGCGAGCCGCCAGAGAAGGGCTGACCGAAGAAGAATTAGAACTGTTTGACCTGCTGAAAAAAGATAAGCTCACCAAAGACGAAGAACAAAAAGTAAAACTTGCGGCTAAAAACCTTTTGCATCGTTTGAAAGATGAACGACCAAAAGTTTTAATCAACGATTGGCACAAAGACATTCAAACCAAATTGCAAGTTCAGGCAGCCATCAAAAAAATATTAGACACTCATTTACCCGAAAGCTACGACCAAGCTATTTACGTCACCAAATGTGATGCGGTTTTTAACCACTATTACATTATGGCAACAAGTGGCGACAGTAGGGCATTTGTTGTGTAGAATAACTGTGTTCTTATTCAACCAACATTTTTGCATCTAACAAAATCAATGTGTGAAATGCCCACAATTCCTTTCAGACAAAATGATTCGGCGCACTCCGTAATTCCCGCGATTATTGATACCGAAAAATTGTTCACCCGTGATGGGTTGGAAAACGATTTTAATCATAAATAAACCCGCAGGAGCCACAATGCCGTGCGGCTCTACAGAACCGTCCCCATTGACACGGGTGGATATAAAAAAATCAGCGGTTTGCACCAGTTGCCTATATTTTGGGTAGCTAATTACAGCGAAACCAGCTAGTGGAATGATGTAAATCCCCACCGTGCATCTTTCCGCCTTTGCAGTTCACCCCAAATACCGCTATAATCAGTGCCACTTTAGCAAGCCAGCATGTCAATTTCAGAATTTCCGATAGAATACGAGCTTCCTCACGCCCAAGCCACTGCACGGGCNNAGGGCGCGAGCCTTTGATTCGGCGGCGGTTCTGCGCCTGAGCAACGTTTCCAGCACTCAGCCCCTGCCCCTGCAAGCCACCCCCACCTTACTTTGGGATGACTCGCCTGCGGGTTCTGTTCTCCCGCGTGCCCAACTCAGCCAAGCTGTTCGTCAGCGCGTCTTTCCAGCTTGGCAGGCGNNTCTCACCAGCCGCCCGCGTTCCGCCTTTCAGCCCCAAGCGATGGATACGCAATGGATGCACGCGCACTATGCCGATATTTTGCAACAATTGGAAGTGGAGCAACTGCCTTTCTTGCTAGAAAACCCGCCTGTGCCACCCTTCACCCCCAAGCGCAACCCCATTCATTCGATGGAAAAATTAGACGAAGCGCAAACGCGTGCCGCCCAGCACGTGAACGGACCGATGTTGGTGCTTGCCCCCGCCGGAAGCGGAAAAACCCGCACATTGGTCACCCGCATTTTGAATTTATCCAATCAGGGTGTGCCCCCCGAGCGTTTGCTGGCACTCGCCTTCAACCGCAAAGCGCGTGAAGAAATGCAACAGCGTTTGCAGGTGATGGGCATTGGGCAAGTGCAGATTCGCACCTTTCACAGCTTGGGCTACCAAATCATCCGCGACACGCTCGGCTGGCAATATGCCGATGCGCAAGAGCGTGTTAACCATCAACGCATCTTGCGGGCGGCTGTTGAACAACATTGGAAGTTGGCGCGGGGTGCCTTCAAAAGTGTGGTGGAGCAGGTGGAAGCGGCAGTGCAACGGGTGAAGGAAGAACTGCTGAACCCGGCAGAAATTCGCATTTTATATGGGGAAGAGCGGGTGGAATTTGCGCCCATTTGGGAGAGTTTTCTTAAATTGCAGGCACAAGCCCGCCATGTGGGGTTTTCTGATATGGTCTTTGTTGCCTGCCGCTTGCTGTTGCGCCAACCCGAATTGCGCAAGCAGTGGCAGAGCCGCTTCGATTTTTGCATGGTGGATGAATTTCAGGACTTAAATCGGGCGCAAACCTTGCTGATGCAACTGATGGCACACCCCCAAAGCAATTTGTTTGTGGTGGGCGATGATGACCAACTGATTTACGGTTGGCGCGGTGCTGAAGTGGGCTCGGTGAATGAGTTTAAGCAAGTCTATCCCACCCATCAACAACTGATTCTGGCGGTCAATTATCGCTCATCCCAAGCCGTCATTCGCCATTCCCGCTGGTTGATAGACCACAACCTGCTCAGAGTGCAGAAGGAAATCCGCCCACGGGTGCTGGCTCCAGCCGGTGAGTTGGAACTGGCACTTTTGCCTAGCCTGATGGAGCAGGCGCGGGCGATTGCACGTTGGATTTTACGCATTTTACAAGTCGCTTCGCAAAACGAAAAAGCATATACACTGCAGGATTTTGCCATCTTGTTTCGCTATCACATCGGGCAATTTCCGGTGGCACGGGCACTGGATGAGTGCAATCTTGCTCACACCCCCATTGATGAGCGGCGCTTGTTCCAAACCGAAGTTGGGCATGACCTACACGCTTACCTTGAGCTCATCTTACATCCCGAAAAGGCGACCGATAAGCAAATCCAGCGGGCACTCAAACGCCCAAACCGCTATCTGCGCTCCGAAATCATGCGCCAGATCACCAGTTGGCGACAGTTGAAGCACGCCTATTCGCTGGGCAATTTGCGCAGTTTTGAATCCGATGCCTTGCGCGAGTTGCGTGCCTCGCTACTACTCCTACAAAATTTGGCAAAAGCACCCGATACCACCGCCCTCAACCTATTGGAGTGGCTGGACGAGCAGTTGGAATTGCGCCGTTGGTATGAGAGCGATTCTAACAATGCCAGCGTATCGCAAATTGCGAGTGCCGAACTGGCAAGTGATGACGTGTATTTTGACACGATCCTTGCCATTGCCGAAAACTACCGCACCCCAGCCGAATTTCTCACCTATATCGAGCAAATGATGCTGGAAACCGTCACGCCAGAAATGCAAGCCACCCCCCAACAGGCTGTCTTGCTGAGTACCATTCACCAGAGCAAAGGCAAAGAGTTTACCAATGTAGCGGTTTTTCACGTGAGCGAAGACAACAGCATTGCCCATGCGGTGGAGACAGTGGAAGAAGAGCGGCGGGTGCTGTATGTTGCCTGCACCCGTGCCAAAGATTACCTGTTGGTGACTGCCCAGCAAGGCAAGCATTCGCCCTTTTTGCCGGAATTACTGCTGAATCCGCAATGGCAGGGGTTGGGGCTGACCGCTTTGGCAGAGCAAGCCAAACTGTGCGAGCTCACTTTGGCACGTCACGCGGCAGAGCATGAACGCCTGCAAGCCAACATTACCAAAGCGAAGCAGGATTTTCCGGCAGTGTTTGCGACAGAGAAACCCGCCACCCTGTCGGAGCCAATGGCAATGCTGGCACAACGCAATGTGGCACGCTGGGAACACAGCATTGCCAATCTGCACAGCACAGAAATCGAGCCTTTGCGCCAAAAATTGACCGATTTACGTCAGGAAATTCATCTGCGCGGTTTGCTAAACTTAGCCAAAAAGGAAGCAAAAACGTGATCAGTTGGAAGAAGTGCTTTGCGCCGATTCAAATTATGTTGGTGCTTGGCTTGATGCTGTCTCAAGTGTTTTGCATTCCCTTGCGCTATGACCAGCCAAGTTGTGATTTTGCACAAAATGCGGCATGGGTCAGCGTGCATTGGACAGCCAACCCGCCGGACGAATCAGCCATACAGGCACTGGCAGAAAGTATGCAAGCACGCCAAATTGCTTTTCTGTTTGTGTACACAGCCTATCTAAAAGCCGATGGTACGTTTAGTAACCCACCCAACCATGCCGAAAATTATGCGGGCGAGTTCGCTTACCTATTTCGTAAACATAACCAAAATACAAAACTTTTGGCATGGGTAGGCGTTCCGCTGAAGAATGACCGCCCGCTTGGAATAGCGGGTTGGGTGGACCTGGCGGAACAGAGCGAGCGAAGCAAAGTTGTGGCTTACGCGAGCGAGATTGTGCCCAACTTTGATGGCATCCATCTAAATGTTGAAACGGTGGCAAACCGCAACCCGGATTTTCTGCAATTGCTCACCGAAGTGAAAACCGCGATTGGCGATGAAAAGTTGCTTAGCATTGCTGGGGCGCATTGGAGTCCCGATTGGCTGAATGCCGTACCGTTTTTACAGGATTTTCGTTGGACAACCGCATATTACCGACAAATTGCCCTACAAGTAGACCAAATTGCCACTATGACTTATGACAGTCGTGCCTTCTTGCCCGAAGTCTATCGCTTTTGGATGCGTGAACAAGTCAAGGGCATTACCCAAAGTTTGCAAGATAGTGACACTCAATTACTGATTGGAATATCTGTCTCGCAAGAAGGTACAAATTCTCATCGGTTGGCGGCTGAAAGGCTAGCAGATGGCTTGGCGGGTCTGTGCGCGAGTGGGAGTGCGTTGGCTGGGGTAGTGGGTGTGGCACTTTATGCCGATTGGGATTTCTCCCGGCAAGATGAACTGGTTTGGCAGAAATGGCTAGAAAAATGACCCCACCCATCCACCTACGCCCCGCCACCGCCAGCGATGTCCCCGCTATCGGTGCGCTGTACCAACTTTCTCGCGCCACCTTTCTGCCCTATGCCCTCAGCCCCCACACGCCAGTGCAAGTGCAAGCGTGGATTGCCAAGCATTGGGTGGCAACTGGCAACACCCTTCTCGCCGTTTGTGATGAGCAAATTGTGGGGATGCTGGTGATTGAACAGCAAGCGCAAGCGGGTTGGATTGACCAGTTATATTTGCATCCAGCATTTGTACGGCATGGGCTGGGCACGCGCTTGCTCCAGCACGCCTTGCACACACTCACACCACCTGTACGCCTCTACACCTTCCAGCAAAACACTGCCGCCCGTGCATTTTACGAACACCACGGCTTCCGCGCAATTGCCTTTGGCGATGGTTCAGCCAATGAAGAGCACTGTCCAGATGTGTTGTATGAGTGGGGGACTGCCGCTACACCTTAGGGTGTAATTGCCTTTGCCAATAGCGCAACAAGCCATCGGTGGACATGGCATACGGGAAGATCGTGCCGTAATCCATCAAGCCACGCTGGGCGAGGGACGGGTCGCTTGCCCGCCCAATGTTCCAATCCACATACGCCTGCACGGCTTCCGCGCGAGATTTTCCAGCCAGCACCTGTTCACGCATAAACTCGCTACAGCGTTGCAGGAGCGAGGCTTGCTCTTCAAAGTGTACTTGGGGAAAGTCCGTTTTGCCAAAGTGGGTTAGGTAAATGGCAGATAGCGACAGTTGCCGCAGACGGTCGGTGGTGGCTTGCCAATCGGCAAGGCTAAACTCAGGGGGTGGGGTGGGCAGGGTTAGGAAAGGCTCGCCCAAGGTGCGCTCGCCTGCCGCATCGCCGGTGAAGGCAACATCGCCGAGCAAATACACCAAATGATGACGGGCATGACCGGGCGTATCCAGCGCAGTGAAGGTGTGCCCGCCAATGGTAAAACGTTCACCATCTGCCAGCGTTGTGATTTTTTCGGCGGGAATCGGGCGCATTTCCCCCCACAAACGGTGCATATGCTCCCCATAGATACGTCCGGCACTACTCATCAAGCGTTCAGGCTCCACCAAATGGGGCGCACCCAGCGGATGCACCCAAATCTGTGCGCCTTGCGCCGCCCACCAGCCTGCCGAACCGGCATGGTCTAAGTGGATGTGGGTGAGTAGCACATTCCGCACCTCGGCAGGGTCAAACCCCAAGGCGCGGATGCCTGCCAGCAAGGTGGGGAGCGTACTGCTCGGTCCGGCTTCTATCAGCACCAACCCATCCTTTCCTTCCAGCAGGTAGGAGGCAATAAAATGGGGCGCATTGAGAAAGTGGTGGTCAATCGTGTGCAACATGGCAAATGGGGGGTTATTCGGACTCTTGCACCGATTGCAAAAATTGCCGGTCGGCTTGGCTCAGCTTGGCAGATGCCAGCAAGTCTGGGCGCAGTTGGCGCGTGCGGCGCAATGCCTGCTCGCGCCGCCACTGCACAATCTTGGCATGGTGTCCGCTCAGCAGGATTTCCGGCACTTGCCAGCCGCGAAAAACAGCCGGGCGAGTGTAGTGTGGGTACTCCAACAAGCCATCATAACTAAAACTGTCGTCATCGGCGGCACCGGGCGCACCCAGCACGCCGGGGAGCAAGCGCGTGACAGCATCGGCAATGGCGAGGGCGGGCAGTTCCCCACCGGTCAGCACAAAATCGCCGAGCGAGATTTCATCGGTTACCAACTGCTCTCGCACTCGTTCATCCACCCCTTCGTAGCGTCCACACAGCAGGGCAAAGCGCGGTAGGGTCGCCAATTCGCGTGCCACCTGCTGGGTAAAGGTGCGCCCCAGCGGGCTCATCAAAATCACTGGGCAAGTGCCCAATTCATCCCCGAGCACCGCTTCCATTGCGGCAAAAATTGGCTCCGGCTTCATCACCATCCCGCCACCCCCGCCAAAGGGGGTATCATCGGTGATTTTGTGCTTGTCGGTTGTCCAATCGCGGATGTTGTGGACCTGCGCTTGCAGTGCGCCCATCTCTTGCGCCCGCAGGAGGATGCTATCATCCAAATAGGCGCGACACATGGCAGGAAAAAGGGTGAATAAGTCAATACGCATAGGGCGATTTTACCATTGGGCGCAGGGTTGTGCCACGCTTTCCCAAACATAAAAACCCCGAATCGCTGGCGGTAAACAGATGCCAATCGTAATCGCTACTCAAACTTGACATCGTCAACGCGCACGGCTTGGCTGGTGCGTTGCGGGTAGCTCACCCATTGCAAGCCGATATTGAGCTCGGTGATGATGTTTTCGGCAGAGATGACCGTGCCATCGTCAAAAACCAGTGATTCGGTGGTGTGGGCATCTTTCAGCAAGGTCAGGTCATAGCCGCGTTCTAGTGCGCCATACGCGGTGGCGCGAATGCACCAATTGGTCGCCGCTCCGCCCAGCAAAATGTGGGTAATGCCCATTTGTTTAAGCGCATCGGCAAGTGGGGTTTGTTCAAAGGATGAATTGAATTGTTTTTCAATGTGCAGTTCGCCCTCGGCGGGGGCAAGCGGTGGCTCCCATTGCCAATCAGCACTGCCGGGCACGAGTTCAGAGTCGGCGTGTTGCACCCAGATGACGGGCATTCCAGCAGAGCGGGCGCGGAGTACAGCCTGCTGAAGCTTGGCGACTCGCTCTTGTTTTTGCCAAGCATTGCGCAGTACCCCCACTTGCGCATCTACTACCAACAGTGCGGTTTTCTTCTCGGTGTCAAATGTGGACATATATACCTCCAAATAGATAGATTGGAAAAGGTAACTATTCAGCCATGTTTTAC
>DKKK01000225.1:19979-21527 GCA_002455215.1 Anaerolineales bacterium UBA6668
TTGAGAGATTACGCTGAATTTTGCTGGGTGCCATTTTTTAGGTTGTTTCCCACTTATCCAAGGACAACCCTGCACAATGATTGGTTTTCACTAGCCTGAGCAGTTACTGGAAAAGTTAAATAAAAACCGCCTGAAAACAGGCGGTTGGAAATTTCAGTAAAGCGCTTAGCCCTCGCTGGACTTTTTCTTGGCAAGTGCTTCTGCTCGGCGGGCGGCAACGGCGGCTTTTTTGTCTTCGGCGGTTGCGTTTGTGGGTGTACTGCTGGCAGGTTTGGCGGTACTGGCGGCGGCGCTGGTGACCGCTACAGCAGGGGCGGCTACTTCTGCTACGGCAGGAGCGGCGGCGCCACTCTTCGGGGCGGCTTGTGCCAGAATTTCGGCTGGTACGGGTAAACCCTTGCGCGTGAGTCGGGTGACTGTGCGGCGGGCTTTTACCCGTGCGCGTTTTTCGGCGCTGGATTCAGCGCCCGCTTTTTTGGCGGCAACTGCACCACCCGCTAGCGCGGCGCTGGCTTTGCGTACCGCTTGCACACGCAGGGCTCCCGCAGTTCCCCCTAAGTCAAAAGCCGCTTTTCGTTCGTTCAGTTCAATGGGTTTTTCGGAGAACAGGTCACGCAGGGCTTGTTCGGCGGTGTTAAATTTGAATTGGAAGCCTTCATCCAGCAAACGGCGCGGCACTGCGCGTTGACCATCTAGCAAAATGGTGGACATTTCGCCAAAGAGCGCTTTGAGCGCAAAGGATGGGGCAGGGAGCAAACTGGGCTTGCCAATGACTTTGCCCAATACACTGCCAAACTTGCTATTGGTCAGCGGTTCAGGGGCGGTCAGGTTATATGCCCCACGCGCATTGGTATTTTCTATCAGCCACATGATGGCTCGCACTTGGTCTTCAATGTGAATCCACGGAAGCCATTGCTTGCCACTGCCCACCGGACCTCCCACCATCAATTGGTAGGGAAATGCCATCATGGGGAGCGCACCACCCAATGTGGAGAGTACAACCCCCGTGCGCAGTACCACACGGCGAGTCAGGGCTTCAATACCAGCGGTAGATGCTTCCCATTGTTTGCAAATATCGGCAAGGAAGTCATTGCCAGCCGGGCTGTTTTCGGTGATGATTTCATCGCGCCCGACCCCGTAATAGCCTACCGCCGATGCTTGTAAAACGACCGCCGGTTTGACGCTAGCCAGTTCTACGGCTTGCGAGACGGCAATACCGGCATTGATGCGGCTGTCGTGGATGGCGCGTTTGCGGGCGTCTGTCCAGCGGCGCTCGGAAATACCCGTCCCTGCCAAGTTGACAATGGCGGTATCTCCATTCACCAAATCACCCCAGCCAACCGGGGTGCGTCCATCCCACTTAACCACGTGCGCGGCAGGTGGAATCCCACGGGTTTTGTCGGGGTTGCGGGTGAGCACAAGCACTTGATGCTTGTCTTTAAGTAAACGGTCTGTGAGCGCACGACCAATAAGTCCACTGCCGCCGGTAATGATGACACGCATTGCTAAAAAAGCCTCCGTTGACGAAACGAAATTGAGTCTAACTGA
>DKKK01000073.1 GCA_002455215.1 Anaerolineales bacterium UBA6668
GCGACGCCGACCGTCAACCCCATTTGTGCAGAGATACAGGCGGCTTATGACACCGCGGTGGCTAACGGTGATACAACCACAATGAAAGAAATGATTGACAAGGCGGCGTATTATGGTTGTACCCTAATCGAAGCGACGCCGACCGTCAACCCCATTTGTGCCGAATACCAAGCATCATATGACAAATCCATTGCAAATGGCGATACCGCTACAGCCGAACAGATTTTGGCGAAAGCGAAGGAAGCGGGTTGTACGATTATCACTGCCACCCCGACTGTCAACCCCATTTGTGCCGAACTACAAAAGAAGTACGACAATGCAGTAGCGGCAGGCGATACGGCAACCATGCAAAGTGTGTTGGACGAAGCCAAGAAAAATGGTTGTACCCTAATCGAAGCCACGCCGACCGTCAACCCCGTTTGTGCCGAACTGCAAGCGATGTACGACCAATACATGGCAGAAGGCAATACCGCCGCCGTCGAAGAAGTTCTGGCGAAGGCGAAGATTGAAGGTTGTCAGATTACACAGCAAGCGAAACAAGCAAAAGTTAATCCTGCTGGAGCGCCGACTTCTGAAGAGACGGTCACGGTGGAAACACCTGTGGCCAAAGTAGAAGACCCCAAACCGATTGAAGAGCCAGGTCCAGTGGAAGAATCGGTAACTGAAGAGCAAATTGAAGTTCAAGCACATTTGCAAAAGAAAGTTGAGATACCTGAAGCTCCAGCAGAGCCATAATTGTTCGCAACAGACTCAAACAGGGTTGCCCGCAAGGACAACCCTGTTTTGTATTTGTAAGCGATGTGGTTAATATTTGGCAAGCACGCCGAATATCGAATTTCACCTTTTTTCAAAGGACAAAGCGCAACTTCCATCCGCATCGAATATATACTGAGTTACACTCTATAAAAAGGGTGTGCTTCAGCGGTATATGTTGCTTCGCAAAGGCAGGTGTATTCGACTCACGTCGAGTATAGATTTAGTGTCTAATTAAGAACCCCAAAAGTCATCTCCCCTACAGGGGTGATTCACGTTATAATAGCACTAGCATTTCCCATCAAAGGAGCCCAATCATGCATCCATATCAAGTAAAAATTGGTACGCAAGTTAAACTGTCTGAAATTGACCCAAATGACCAGAGTCTATTTCCAAAACTCACCAAGAAAAATTATTTCAAAGCTTTAGAGAAATTGAATACGCAACTAGAGAGCTTACAAGAGCTCCTATTTGCACAAGGGAAGCACCGGGTTTTGGTCGTCTTACAAGCGATGGATACCGCAGGTAAAGATGGCACCATTCGCTCTGTTTTTGATGGCGTGAATCCTTTGGGAGTCAAAGTGGCATCCTTTAAAAAGCCCACTCCGGATGAACTTGCACACGATTACCTGTGGCGGGTTCACCCCTATGTGCCGGGTAATGGCGAACTGGTTATTTTTAACCGCAGTCACTATGAAGATGTTTTGGTTGTTCGGGTTCATAACCTTGTACCACCCGAAAAGTGGTCAAAACGCTACGAACATATCAACGCCTTTGAAGAAATGTTGGTGGACGAAGGGACAACAATATTAAAGTTCTTCCTGCACATTGATAAAGATGAACAAAAAGCACGTTTAGAAGAACGCCTGAAAGAACCCAGCAAACAATGGAAATTTGCAGTAGGAGATTTGGATGAACGAAAACGCTGGGACGATTATATGCAAGCTTATGAAGCCGTTCTGGAAAAAACCAGCAAAAAACATGCTCCGTGGTTCATTATTCCGGCAAATAGAAAGTGGTATCGTAATTTGGTTATTTCCCAAATACTGGTAGATACACTCACCAGTCTAAACATGGAATATCCAGCGCCCGCCCCGGGTTTAGAAAATATTGTGGTGGAATAAAGGTGAAAAGCGAGCGACTGGTACACCCCAAACTGAGATTTTCGACATACTGGCAAATAGCAATCCTTCTTCTGACATTGCCTATTTGGCTGGTAGGCTGTTTGGCAAACCCGGATAGTGTACCTACAGTCACACCTTTACCTAGCCCAACCTATACTGCAACAATTGCACCTCCTACCCAAACACCAGATGCGTTTTCTGTACCCACCCATACAAAAGAAGCGCTGGGGATGGTGGCTTATTCGCCTTTGGCAGTGGGAAAATCCAGCCTGCCCCTAGAAGTAGACTTGAGTCGACCGATTATTTCTGGCTTAGGCGTTGTTTATGCCGTGAGCGCAGTGGAAGACGGCTCGCGCTTAATTGTATTGACGCAAGGAAAAACCGCCTTGTACCAACTGATTCAAGTAGATTTAAACAACAATCGCGCCGAACCACTGAGCGAACTCCCTGATTTGCAGAGCGGTGTTTCTCAATATGGCATGTTATATCTGCCTGGTATTGACCGTGAATATGTCCTACTTTCCGCTTGCAATGCCCAGCTATGCGCCTTATGGCGTGTAGATATTCACAGCGGGCAATTACTCCCCCTGGCTACGGTTCCACAGGGTACACGCCTACAATATGTGCGTGGCGGCGACAACCAGCAACGCATCGGAGTATTGGCGCAACTCCCACTCTCAGCCGATGGACTTCCTTTGCAATATTTTCCCTACAACTTTGGNNCGTCCCGGAGCAATTTGACCAGCAATTTTCTCTGATTGTCCAATCCGAAAGCTCATTTGCCAATTTGGAACTCTATCAAGCTGGTGGGTCGGTACGCGTGCTGGGCATCACTGCCAATGGCTTAATTTTTTATGGGAATAGTTTGCTTCCAACCGACCAACCGATTGTTATGACACAATGGGAGCCAGCTAAAGTGGGGATGGGTACACCCGCGCCCGCATCTCCCCAACTATGGCTTTCTTGGCTTGCCAACACCCAATCCCTTTACCCGGACTTCTCCGAAACTGCCATGCTCACTATGGAAAAACTATCGGACTCTTGCAATAACAGCCAGCAAAGACGGGGTGAATCCGTGCAAATCAACAAACTCGGCACACAGATAGAATTTATCCGTGTGGCAAATAACCGCTCAAACGTGGGTACATTTTTGCCAGAGCTAGGCACTTTTGAAGTGGCTGGCGCAGACCGCGACCTATCTGAGATGTTCAGCGGGGCGCTCACCCTAGATGGCACAGTACGTGGCAATTACACCTACCAATTTAAGGATTGTAAAAGCACCTATGATTTTACCGGCAAGCTAGAGAAAAACCCCCTGCCAAACCTTCCACCTGTGTTGGGCATATTCCAGCAAGGGGCAGATAGCTTGGTGGGCGAGTACTTTCCCGTGGGTGGGCAATTCTCGCCGTGGCTAAAACTAGCAGGTAGTCTGCCATCTTCTTACAGTGTCAACCAATTGAGTGCGGGTGGGCGTTTATTTGTCATTTGGCAAGCGGAGAATATTTTTGTTTACCCTTTGCCATAGCGTTGTGATGGACGCCGATACCGAAGTGCAACCGTTGGCAGACCAAGATACCGGCTTGGCAGATTGGCACGTTGCCGAAGCATCTACCGAAGTAGACGCGCCCTACGATGTATTGGTTCATAATGATGACAGAACCCCTATGGATTTTGTGGTAGTCGTGTTAATTGCCCATTTTGACCTAGATCTATCGCGTGCCAACCGTGTGATGTTACGGGCGCATCATGCCGGTTTGGCGTATGTCGCCACATTTGGCAAGGAAGAAGCAAAATACCGGGTCGGGCAAGCACACGAAAGCGCCCGAATTGCCGAATTTCCCCTGCAATTCACCATACAACCCAGTTAAGTAGTAAAATCCTTCCATGCTTCGAGTTGAGAAGATTACTGTTGAGTTGCCGGTATTTACGGGTCCATTAGACTTGCTGTTAAGTTTAATAGAAAAGCAAGAATTGGATATTACCAAAGTGGCTTTAGCACAAGTGACAGCCCCGTATTTGGCGCATATTCGTTCAATGCAGGACCACAACCTTTCAGAAATTTCAGACTTTTTGGTGATTGCCGCCAAACTGCTGTTAATCAAATCCGAAGTGTTACTGCCACGCCCACCCCAGCGTACGCCCTCTGAAGAGGACACAGGCGAAGAATTGGCGCGTTTACTGCGTGCATACAAGCAGTACAAAGAAGTTGCTTTGCAACTCCAAAGCCGCGAATCAGCCGGTTTTCGAAGTTTTGTGCGCACCGCAACTCCTCCCCGCCCAGCCCCAAGCGTAGATGAAAGTGGACTCTCGACAGACATACTGTGGCACGCACTGGCAAAACTGCTAAACCTTTTGCCCCCCGATGCGCCCGAAGTCAACACCGTAATTCGCCGCCAACGAGTGACCATTCGTCAAAAAATGCAACTAATCGCAGACCAGCTTCGCAGTCAGCCAACTGTGCGCTTTTTTGAACTCTTGGTCGGTGTTCGTTCCCGCACAGAAGTGATTGTGACCTTTTTGGCTTTGCTAGAGTTGATTAAGCAACGCCGTATCGAAGCTTGGCAATCCGAACTATTTGGCGATATTGAAATATCTGCGGTAGGAGATTGGCTAGCAGAAGAAAATGTATCCTTTGCTTCAGAACTTGAGCATGACGCCGAAGTATTAGATACATTAAAGTCGTAAAAGGTTAGGGTTCGCCACTACCGTTATGAATTCAGTTACACAGGAAATTAAAGACCGCCTAGACATTGTGGAGATTGTCGGGGAAACCGTGAAACTGCGCCGCAGTGGTAGTGGCTACAGCGGCTTTTGCCCGTTCCACGACAATAAAAACACACCAGCATTTGTAGTGTGGCCCGAGAGTGGCACGTGGAAATGTTTTGGCGCATGTAATGAGGGTGGCGACCTGTTTGATTTTGTGATGAAGCGCCACGGCTGGGACTTTACCACCGCTATGGAGTATCTTGCCCAGCGTGCCGGGGTACAACTCGTTCCCGTCACACCTGAATCTCAACAAAAAGCGGATGAACACGAGCGCCTGTACCAACTGCTCGAAAAACTGGTCGTTTTTTATCGCCATGCCTTGCTGAACACGCCTGCAGGCAAAATTGCGCGAGATTATCTGGCACGCCGGGCTGTTGCCCCACAAACCAGTGAGCAATTTGAGATAGGTTATTCCCCCAATAGCTGGGATAGTGCGCTTAATTACTTGAGTGAGAAAGGTTTTAGCACTGCAGAAATGATAGCGGCAGGGGTTTTGTCGCATAAAGAAGAAACCAATCGCTACTATGACCGCTTTCGCAACCGTTTGATGCTCCCAATTCGCAATGACAAAGGACGAGTGGTGGGTTTTGGCGCACGTGCATTTTCCGATGAAGATTCACCCAAATACCTGAATTCTCCGCAAAATGATGTGTTTGACAAAGGTAATGTACTGTACGGTTTATACCAAGCCAAAAAAGCCATCCGTGAGCAAAAACAGGTCGTGCTAGTGGAAGGTTACTTAGATGTAATTAGCGCCCACCAAGCTGGCTACCAAAATGTGGTTTGTGCAATGGGAACTGCGCTGACCGAACGCCAGATGCGCCTACTCAAACAACACAGCACGGCGCTGATTATGGCGCTGGACGCAGATGCGGCAGGCGAAAAAGCCACCTTGCGCGGTGTGGAAGTGGCAAAATCAGTAGCCGAAGCCGATGCTCCTGCCGTATTTGACCCAGCTGGCTTGGTGCGCAATGAAGGGCAGTTTAAGTTAGAAATTCGGGTTGCGCTCCTCCCGCCCGGCGAAGACCCAGACGACCTGTTTCGCACCCACCCGCAAGACTGGCTCCCCATTCTGGCTGAGAGCAAGCCCGTCATCGAACACGTAATGAATGCGTTGGTCACAGGCAAAGATTTGCAAAACCCGAAGGTGAAGGCAGAAATCGCGGACGAGTTGATGCCGATTATTCAATTGGTTGCCCACGATATAGAGAAAAAGTATTACATCACTCGTTTGGCAAATTTACTACACGTGGAAGAAGCGAGCCTTCTGCGGCAAAGTACCCGCTCTCAGCGAGTTAATCCCGGCTATGCGCCGCCAACCCAACGCCGTGCTAGCCCACCTAACCATCAGCCGGAGATTTCCCCTCCAGCGGGCATTTCTGAGCAAGAAAGTTGGTACATGTACTGCTTGGCGGGCTTGATGCTTCAGCCAGAATTACTGGTGGAAGTAGATCGCGAACTACGCTCCTTACGGCTTGCCGCATTAGATTCGGCGGATTTCCCAACCGCCGAGCTAAAAGGCGTTTTTGCCTATTTGCGTGGAGCAATCAACCAAGATGAGCAATTGCCGTTTGAGTATGCCAGCGGGCAAATTTCACACGTGTTCCCGGAAGTATTTCAGCGTTTACAACAGTACCAAACTTCAATACTATTAAAAGATGATAATTATGGTGAAAAATTGGTGGGGGTGGTCTTGCGCTTACGCAAAAGAAATATAGAATATTGGTTACGGGAATTAAGATTCTTGCTTGTAAGTGTGCAAGAAGACCCCGAATTTGCCACTCAGCAAATTGAATTTTTTACGAATGAAGTGCATAAACAAACCAAAGCACTTTCTGCATTCACACATGCATTTCGTTCTCGTCAAGCACGAGAAACGCTTGTTCAGTCTCTGACAGGGAAAAAGAAAAAGTATGGCTAAACGCGCGAAGAAAACTATTGCGCCTACGGCTGAATCAACGGTAGCAAGCAAATTTTCTGACGAAGGTTTTGAGTCTTTCAGTGAAGACGATTTGCTTCTTGAAGAAGATGCGACTGACGAATCTACGGATTTTGCATTTGAGACGGAAGAAGATGCACTGGACTCCGAATTAGACAACGACTATGAAGAAGATAATGGCAATGATGACAGTTTTGAGCTAGCGGGTGATACTGAAACGCCGGAGTCTTTCGCATTTGAGATGGCGGATGACCCAGTGCGGATGTATCTGCGCGAGATAGGCTCCGTTCCGTTATTAAAAATTGGACAGGAGTTTTGGCTTGCGACCCAACTTGCCGCATCTTTGGTTGTGCGAAAATACCGAAAAAACGGGCAAACCCACACTGCATTGGTCGAGTTATGGGGCGAATTATTGGATGCTTGGCATCGTTTGCCAGAAACCTTCGCCGGATTTTCGCTAACACTGCAGTTGCTACCTTTTGCTGATTATATTTCTGCCGCGCAAATCCTGAAAAAAATGGAAGACGTGCCCAAAGAAGTTCCAGATTCAGTTAGTAGTATTTTTAATTGGTTGAACAATGAAAGTTGGGGCAAGGACCCTCGTTGGGAACAGGTGGCAAAGCAGGCGTATTTGGTATATCGTAACTTGTATATTTTGCCGCAATCCATTTTGTCGGCTTTGCAAAAAGAACCGTTCATTAACGATCCCTTGCAATTCGATGTAACTTACTTGGAAAAGGTTTCGCTGGAAGAGTTAAACGCGACTTGGGACGAAATCCAAACTCGTGGCGAAACAGCTAGCAAAACGCTGATACGTGCCAATTTACGCCTAGTCGTTAGTGTTGCCAAAAAATATATTGGGCGTGGTATCAACTTTCTCGATTTGATACAGGAAGGAAACTTAGGCTTGCTCAAAGCAGTGGAAAAATTTGACCCCACTCGCGGCTTTCGTTTTAGCACATACGCCACCTGGTGGATTCGCCAAGCCATCAGCCGGGCAATCGCCGACCAAGCACGTACCATCCGCATTCCCGTACATATGGTCGAGTCAATCAACAAGTTAATGCGGGTGCAACGCATCTTTTTGCAACACCATGAGCGTGAAGCAACCGATGAAGAACTGGCTTTTGAATTGGGTTACCTAAGCTCACAAGACCAAAAAGCCATTCTTGAATTGGGCGGCGTCAATGCTACCTTGCCCTATGAATTGCGCAGTAGTTTAAAGCGTGGCGCTTCAAAAGTGCGGCAAGTGATGCGGGTAGCACAAGAACCTATGTCACTTGAGTCTCCAGTTGGAAGTGATGAGAATAGCCAATTAGGAGAGTTTATTCAGGATGACTCGGTTTCTACACCGCCGGAGTCCGCTAGCCGCGAATTACTACGCGAACAAATACTGAGCGCATTGACCGTGCTTACCGAGCGAGAGCGGCAAGTGCTGGAAATGCGCTTCGGGCTGTACGATGGGCAAGACCATACCTTAGACGAAGTGGGGCGCTATTTTAAAGTAACCCGTGAGCGTATCCGGCAAATAGAGTCCAAAGCACTACGTAAATTGCGCCACCCGACTCGCAGTAAGCACCTGCGCGATTATCTGAGCTAATCTATATTCGACACGGGCGCTATTCGGCATACATCCCGAATAATGGATTACGAATATTTGTATCTGCCTAAAGCGCTGGTGATTGCGAGTCGCACTAGTAGCAACAATCCTATGCGCTTCAAGTTTGATACTGGTTTATAATTGGCACACATACCGAATGTGACACCAAAACAAAAGACCACACCGAGAAAAGTGTGGTCTTTTTACTTAATGATTTGGCATAACTCAACTAAGTATGCTCATGGTATCACAGCACAGTTTTCGCACACGCCGAAAATCACCCATCCTTATTACACACCTGATTTGCCGATTTTTGCGCGGAAATAGTCAATCGTTGCTTGCAAACCCGCTTTTAGCCCGACTTTTGGCTCCCAGCCCAAAATCTCTTTGGCACGTGTGATATCGGGTTGGCGGCGTTGCGGGTCACCTTTGGTGCGTAAATCTTTGAAGATAATCCCACCTGGGTTACCAGTGATGGCATTGATTTCTTGGGCAAATTGCAAGATGGTAATTTCGTGGGGGTTGCCGACATTGACTGGGTAATGCTCTTTGGAAGCCAATAAGCGGAAAATACCATCCACTTGGTCAGCCACATAGCAAAAACTGCGAGTTTGTGAACCGTCTCCATATACGGTTAATGGCTCTCCCCGTAAGGCTTGCCCGACAAAATTGGGTACGACTCTGCCATCATCCAATGCCATGCGAGGACCATAAGTGTTGAAAATGCGCAAAATGCGCGTATCCACCCCGTGGGTGCGGTGGTACGCCATTGTAATAGCTTCGGCAAAGCGTTTGGCTTCATCATAGACCGAGCGTGGACCAATTGGGTCAACATGCCCCCAATAAGTTTCTCTTTGCGGATGTTCGAGTGGGTCGCCATACACTTCACTGGTAGAAGCAATCATAAACTTGGCGCCATATTTTTTGGCTACTCCCAATGCGTTCAGCGTGCCGATTGCTCCGACTTTTAAAGTTTGGATGGGCAATTGCATGTAGCTAGTTGGGCTGTCACCGCTGGGGCTGGCTGGGCTGGCAAAATGTAGCACGGCATCTACCGGGGAATCCAAATAAATGTACTCGCTAACATTGTGCTTAATAAAGCGGAAATTAGGGTCTCCTGCTAGGTGAGCAATGTTATCCGTGCTACCGGTTATCAGGTTATCCATGCAAATGACAGAATGCCCT
>DKKK01000056.1 GCA_002455215.1 Anaerolineales bacterium UBA6668
CATAATTCCCTTTTTCATGCGGTAGCCCTGGCAAGGCTGACAGGGCTACCGCATGAAGGATTGGGTGACGAAATAGTACATAACGGCTATGAATTAGGCTGATTTTTACATCCATCCGTGCTAATTCTGCGGTTTTGTAGAACCGCGATGCATTTAGTATCGTTACGCTTGTTCTCTAAAAGGGAAGCACAATTTTGACCATTTCGAATATAATACTGCCCGTAGCGGAAACGGGGTGGCTACCATTCACCCAATCGTTACCCCAAAACTGCATTCTCTGCCAGGGGTATTTGCCAAAATCTGCCGTGCCACGCTGAAGCTTGCCATTAAGCGGGATATTCTGAACAACCATTCACGAACAACACATTTATTTGGAGATTGAATGTCAAACGTCACAACAGAAAATAAGAATCGAGTTAAACGCCGCCCCGATCGTGGGCATTACGACACAGCAACGATTTACCAAATCATTGACGAAAGTATGCTGTGCCATATCGGATTCGTTCAAGATGGACAACCCTTCGTGATTCCAGCCTTGCACGCACGGAAAGACGACCAACTATTAGTGCATGGCGCATCAGCAAGCCGTTTGCTGAAGCATATACAAGAAGGCAATGCAGTGAGCGTCAGCATTACCATAATAGATGGCATCGTCCTGGCAAAAACGGTTTTCAATCAATCGGTAAATTATCGCTCTGTGGTTGTGTTTGGCAAGGGACGGCTCATCGAAGATGAAGATGAAAAAATCCAAGCCCTTGAACACCTTACAGAAAGACTTATGCCAGGAGTCTGGGAAGCGGCGCGTAAGCCCAGCACTACAGAACTCAAGGCAACCTCCATTGTTTCCATTTCCATAGAAAGTGCTTCTGCAAAAATACTCAGTGGCTCGCCCAAGGACGACTTGGAAGACCAGGGGCTACCTGCCTGGGCGGGTGTCTTACCCATTAGACAGGTTATTGGAGCCCCGATAGGTGCAGATTACACAGACAACAGTACTCCCATTCCCGACTATGTTACAAATTACATCTTGAAAAAGAATCAGTAGCTTCGATATTAAGATTTACCCACATCGCTTGTGTGCCGCTGGGCAGGAGAATATGCCTTCCTTTCGGAGAGCCAGCCATTTGGCACCGGAACAAACTCAAATGCAGTCTGTATCCGGCACATGCGCCAGATACCAATTGTATCAAGCATAAAATCAGTAAAAACGTTATTTTTAAGGAGAAGATAAAACTTATGATTGACTTTACAAACGAACTAGGTGAAAGTGCGCTAAAACATATTCAGGAAGATTATTTCCTGTGGCTTACTACGGTTGACACTTCTGGTATGCCGCAACCCCGACCGGTCTGGTTTATTTGGGATGGCGAAGGTTTCCTAATTTACACCAGCCCAAGCGCCAAGAAATTATTGCATATAAAACATAACCCCAAAGTTTCACTGCATTTTGATGGTGGACCCAAAGGCTGGGATATTGTTGTCTTTCTGGCAAATGCCGAAATCATAGATAATCCAACGCCTTCTCATCAGGTGAGTGCTTACCTGCAAAAATACAGTGAGGGAATCCGCGACCTAAATATGACGGCAGAAGATTTTGCTAAAGCATATCATGTTGCCATTCGCATTCACCCTAAAAAACTACGGGCATAAATGTGTCACATTCGACCCATGCCGAATACAACGGTCACTGCGGCAACCCATTTTGAAGCACACAGGATTGTTGTCGCTTGTGCGGCTTGCAACCCTCGAAGGTAGGGCATTCTGGGCAGTTGGCTCTGCCAGCAAAGCCCGCTCTTTCGAGCTTCAGCTTTACCGCCCAGTGAGCCTATCTTCACAAGCCTCCGTAATTCTGCCCGCGAGTCAGCTATTGGCACCGGAACAAACTTAAATGCAGTCTGTATCCGGCACATGCGCCAGCGCAGGGTGGGCTAACAAAGCATGTTCGACAATGGTTGTATTTTCCGTATTTTTTCGCTTTGGGTGTATACTATTTGAGTGAATCCTGCCCTGGTCGTGACCCTGTCATCGTGCCTAAAAGGTCAGCTATTCCACAGAGCCTTTTTGAAAATAGTGAGGGATATTTTGTGTGAACAATAAACTTCAAGAACAAATTCGGAAAAATCTGCTAACCCAAAAAACTGAAGAACTCCTTGAAATATGGCAAACTGAAGACACAGATAAATGGGATGAAAGCATTTTTGAAATGATTAAAGAAATCTTGCTTGATAGATTGGGGCATTTACCGGCACAATCTGTCAAAATGCAGATATCGAAGATTTTCGATAGAGTTGATGAGCACTTAAAGAATCGCGAACTGGCTCAGGCGTTAAACGAATGTGAAACCGCCATAGAATTAGCCCCTGATTTTTCAGTTGCCTATCATTATCGTGGTGTAATTTTCGATGAAATGGGTTTGCTGGAAAAAGCGATAACGAATTATCAGAAAGCGATTGAACTAGACCCTGAAGATGAAAACGTTTGGGGGAATCTGCTAGACGCCGAATTCCGTTTGAAAGAAGAATTTGAAAGCTCTACTCTCAAAGCAAGTCTTGACCAAGCTCATAAATATGCAAATGCTGGTGAATTTGAAAAAGCAATATCTGAATGCGAAGCAATAAAGCCCAATCTGCCGAGCATTGCAATAGCGCATAATCACATGGGCTTAATTTTGCAAACGGCAAAACAACTTGAGCTTGCTATTGATTCCTATGCCAGAGCAGTAAAATACAACCCCCGTTTTTATGTTGCCCGAGAAAATTTAGCCAACGCAAGAATTGCTTGGGAAGAAGAACAATATCACCTGTTCTCAAATTTAAGTCCGGCAGAAGAGCAAGAAATCACAAAAACTGAGTTGGATGAAATTCCAGAAAGTGACGAACCGTTACCAGAATGGTTATACATGAACGAAAAATCAAGGTTGCTGATGGGCTATCCGGGCTATCGCAACAGACAAGGACGAAGCGGGTACGACCCAATAGAAAGAAACGCCGAGCAAGCCCGTATGCAAGGAATGATACTTCGCTTACTTTTTACAAGAAAGTTTAGAACGCGAAACCCCATTTATTTGATAGGCATGGCACTTATAGGGACGATGTATAGCTTAAGCGGTATTTTGCCATTTATCTTTGGCGGCATAAAACAAATTTTTATCGGAATAACTTTCGCTCCCTATTTAATGATTGGGATAGCTCTACTGACAAATGTGTATTTGAGTTTGCGCCTTCGTAAAGATAGCGAAAATGAAGATAATGGTTATACTTTCTTTTAGCGCAGAAGTTTTATACATTCGACCCATGCCGAATACANNGCTTCAGCTTTACCGCCCAGTGAGCCTATCTTCACAAGCCTCCGTAATTCTGCCCGCGAGTCAGCTATTGGCACTGTTGGGCAATCAGCCAGCCATTAAGATGGCTAGATGAAGCGAATTTGGCACTTAAACCCACAGGAGAAACGTCTATGAACCCCATTGAAACCAATCTGCTTCGGCAGGCAATTGAAGTGGCAAGGCAAGCCAGGGCGCAGGGTAACCACCCATTTGGTGCGGTGCTGGTGGATGAACACAACCGCATTGTCTTGCAAGCGGAAAACACCGTCATTACTGGCAAAGATGTCACCGGTCATGCCGAAACCAATCTGGTGCGCTTGGCAAGTCAGCACTACTCTCCCGAACAACTTGCCCGTTGCACACTCTACACCAGCACCGAACCATGTGCCATGTGTGCCGGAGCCATTTACTGGAGCCAGATTGGACGGGTGGTATTTGCACTCAGCGAAGTGGATTTGTACGAGATTGTCGGTCCATCTCCCAACCATTTGCTACTCTCTTGCCGCGAAGTTTTTGCCCATAGCGAGCGGAAAATCGAAGTGTCTGGACCCAGTCTCGCATTGGACAGTGAAGCGCGTGCGGTTCATGCTGGGTTTTGGCACTAGGGCAGGCAAGTTTGCCAACCTGCTAAACAGGCTTGCGCTTTGCCGGGGGTTTGACATGCAGGGCAACCCAGCCCACCAGCCACACACCCCACGCCACCCCACTCACCCGCCAGCCAATTGCCCATTCGGTGGGCTGGTAGCGGAAAATCACGGCGTGGTTACCGGCGGTGGGAATTTTAGCCGCCAAAAAGAAGCCGTCATGGGCTGTCACCGCCACCTTTGCGCCATCTACCCAAGCCGTCCAGCCCGGCGCGTAGGCACTCGCTAGCACCAGCCAACCCGCATCGGCAGTACGCACCTGCACTTGCACCACTTCGGACGCGGGGGTGTCGTAGGAAAGCACTTGAAACGTAGCCGGAATAGACGGGTCAGCCAGCACAAAACGCACCGCGCTCGGATTTTCAATTTCATACACCTTCACATCGCCCCCCATTGCCAAGCGCACCCCTTTTGGCAGGAGCGGGAAAAAGGTGTTGGTGCGTTTATCGCTGAGTGTGACGGCACGCAAGGCAGTTGGTTCGTTGAAGCGGATTTGTAGCCGGTCAGCTTGGCAAAAGCCACACGCCGGCAAAGCAAATTGGGCGATGTTGGCATGGGTTGGGCTGGCAAAAGCCAACTCCTGCGCCAGTTCTTCCCCTTGCCAAAAAAGCACCTTGCCAGCGACTGTGTGTACGTCAGTGCTAAAAAGCAGTTGCAGGTGGCTGGCAGGGAAGTGGGGCAGGGGAAATTGGTACGCGGCTTCGCTGAGATGTGTGGCAAACTGAGTGTCGTAATACACGCCATCTTGCCACACATCGCCGACTTTGTCCGTAATCACCCAACGCGTGTTGGTTTGGCGCAACCAAGCGAGTGGTGGCACTTGCTCCAGATATTCGCGCAAACGCCCATCACTGGTGGCAGGGATGGCAAGACTTTTGGCAATATAATTCGCATAGGCTATGGATGGCAACAAGCCCCCATCGTAACCATCTACGGAAGGCACACCAAAGACCATCGGTAAATTGGGTGCGAGCATTTCTTTGGATTTGGTGGCGACCATTGCGTCAAATTGTGCTTGGCTAGAAAGCCCCTGCCACTGGGTTTCAAGTTGGGGCAGGTCGCCGGGGTCAAATTGCAGGGCAGATAGCGACAAAACCCGCCCGCTGGGTTGGCTTTCACTGCCGGGTTGGGCAGATAAGATGCGGGCAAGTGCTGGGCGCAGGCTTTCCCACGCTTGCGGGGTGGTGAGCTGGTGGAGGGGCAAGGTCAACGAACCGAAAGCAAGCTCCAACGCCAACAAAATAACCCATCCCACCGGCAGATTCTTTTCAATGCAGATGAACATTGCTAGCCCAGCCATCCCCCAACCGAGCCAATTTTTCCAACCAGGAAAGCCCAAAGCCCCTAACTCTCCGGCGGGAGTCAAACGGCTGGCGAGCAACGCCCAAAGGACAAGTGCCAATGCTACCAGCACTACGATTTTTCGTAAGTTGGTGCGAGCGGGTAGATTTTGCCAACCGACTCCGACCATTAGCGATGCGCCAATGGCGGCAACCGCCAACCAGCGGGCAGGCACGCGAAAGAGATTGAAACCCGGCACAAATTTGGCAAGTACCCAGTAAACCGGTGTGTAGCCGCCAAACGCCAGCACAAGCCCACCGAGTAGCAGGGCAATGATGGGTAGATAGCGTGGATTTTTCCAGCTAACCCATAGTCCGATCGCGCATAGGCAAGCCCCACTCAGCCCCAAGGTGAAGACGTACTCAGTGAAGAGTGGGCGGGTATAGTTGGGTAGGATGCTCGTTCCCAGCAAAAATGGGTGGAGCGAGAAAGATATGGCAGTGCGCACGGGTAGCCCGCCTGCCCGCAGGGATGTTTCGGACAGGGCGCGTGTGGTGAGCACTTGTGCGAGTACCATGCCTACAAATAGCACGCCCCCCCATACGAGTGGAGCCGTCAGTCGGCTGAAAAGCTGGGGAAGATGGCTAAAGATGTTTTTAATGGTTTGCCATCCTGTGCCGCGTTGGGTGGGGTATTGCTGAATGAAAGCGACTAGCCAGACCACACAGCCGTAGCCTGCCAGTGCAACCCAACAAATGAAGCTGGTTTGGGTATGCCCAGACAGAAATTGCAAAGCAAGCACGGCGCTGAATTGCCACAGTATTTGCCAGCGCTGGCGGGTGTTTTGCGGGTGGGCGGGGGCGAGTGCGGTTTCTATTAGCCCATGCAATAAAAATAGTAGCCAGGGTAGCCATGCCAATCCCTGAAATTGGTTAATTTGCTCGGCTTTGGCTAGGAAGTAACCGCCCAAGCCAAACACTGCGGCGGAAAGTGCGGCAGATTCGTGGGCTAATTGGTAGCGATGACGGGCAAACAGGTACAACCCTTGCAACGCTATCAGACAATGGAATAGTATGGAAATTTTAAAGGCGAGCGGGGTGGAGAAGCCGACAACCAGCCAGTTGAGTGGGTAGAGTACGCCACTTTGCGGGTTTGCCAAGAAGGGTGTTCCCAAAAACAGGTATGGATTCCATAAGGGAATTTCTCCCGCTAGCAAGCGCACACTTCGCATGTGCCAGTACGGGTAAAAATAATAGAAAGCATCGCCGCGCCCAAAAATGTTTTCTGTAAAGAGTACTTGACCAAAGACTGATAGAAATAAGCAAGCTAGGATAAAATGGATAACTATTTTTGTCGAACGGGCGAAAGGTAACTGCATAATTGGAATAAAGGAGTTTACTGGGTTGGGTGTTATTCCCAGTGCAGGGTATATTTGGCACGGATGGAAATTTTGCTTCTTTCCTTAAGGAAAAAAGCAGATATCGGGTTCGTGTCGAATATAAGATTATACTCGGCNNTAAAAATTGCGTTGATTGCTTTGAGCAAAAAGCCATCATCCTGACATTGCCAAGCGCATCTTGAGTTTTTGCTGAGCCGAATATAACCCGTATCGAAAGTAAAATGTTAATTTTTGTTTGAAAATCTGATGTATAGTATAATAATACCAAATTCCTTAATTAATAAGTGGCGATCCTTAATAAAATCACAACTAAACCTAAATGTTTTTTTACCAATTTTCGTGTATGCTATTAGCAGTGAAATTGGTACGCATTTTGCGTGAATATTTAGGTGGTTTATGTTTTCTGGAATCTCTTCAGCTTTTATGCAGATAATTTTTGATAAATTTCGGGCAAATTTGAGACCTGTACGCTTGGCACAGTTCGCGCTCTTCGCTTGTGCGGTGCTATTTGTCCTGCGTGGTAATTTGGCTGTACAAGCCGCGCCTACCCAGGAGGGCGAAGCAACCGCTTTTCCCACTGCGACTCCTACGGCGATTCCGGTTCTTTCAAATCCGCTATTGCCGGGCACGCAAACGGTGGTTGTATCTCAGGGGCAGACTCATTTTGAGTTGGGTGGGCAAATTGATAGCTTGAATGAGACAACGCTTGGCGCCGTGCAAAAATCTGGCATGAGTTGGGTGCAATATCGCATTGAGTGGGAACCTTCCGCAACTGCTGAGACTTACTACGAAAGGATTGGGCGGGCACACCAAGCCGGGCTCAAAGTGATGGTGACTTTGGTGAGTAAGCCACAATATGCCAGCGCCGAGTATTTTTCGCGTTATGCCGCTTTTGCCAGTGACCTAGCCAAAGCGGGTGTCAACGCCATTGAAATTTGGCGGGACATGAATTTGTCGTCATCTTGGCTTCCCGGGCGAGTAGACCCTTTAGATTACACCATCCTTTTGCAAATTTCGCATCTAGCCATTAAAGCCAGCAATCCCAATACGATGATTATCTCGGGTGCGCCGATGCCCATTGTGGAAAATTCCCGCTGTGACGGCACGCAATGTGATGATTTGCCTTTTATCAAGGAAATGGCACGCTATGGGGCGTTTCAATTTGCCGATTGTATGGGGGTGAAGTATGATGAAGGGCTGATTTCGCCACATGATGTGCAAGGCGACCCGCGCAAAAGTGTAGATTACTATACTCGCTATTTTCAGGGCATGGTTTCTATTTACTCGCAAGTGAGCAGAGACCAAATTCCGTTGTGTTTTACCGACTTTGGTTACCTTTCCACCGATCAGCCGGAAAACTTGCCCGCTTCTTATGCTTGGGCAAGAGAACATCAATTGACAGAAAGCCAACGCGCCCAGTTTTTGAGCGAAGCGGTTGCTTTATCTGCCAGCCAGAGCCAGATTCGCTTGATGTTTGTCAACAATTTGAGCGCCCGCCAAGTTGCACTTTCTGACGGAGTAGGCGCACTTTCCACCGATGCCACCCCAACTGCCGATGCAATTGAACTGCCCGCTTCAGATGTACCCACCAATCGCTTGGGTGGACTCGCTACCCCAGAGTCTGCTAACCCGCTGGTTTCTACGGCAATTTCCGGTGTGGAATTGAACTCGGAAGCGGTGCGCTCTGCCTATGCACTGATTGGCGCAGATAACACTTGTTTGGCGTGCGAAAGTTTGGGGCAAAGTATGTCCACTATTCACACACAAGGTGCGCCGAAATGGCTAGAGCAGAGTGTGGCTTTAAGTTACGTGCAAGAGTTGGATCAGAAAACGCAGGCAGATCTAGCCGCTACCCAAGTGGCAATCCGCGCTACCGAAGCCGCTTATGCTACGCAAACCGAGCAAGCCAAACCAACCGCTACCCCAACCGAAGTTTATATTCCGCCAACCTTAACCAGCACCCCGAACATTCTACAGCTCGAAGCGGTCAATATCCCACAACAACCGACTAGTGTGCCGCAAAACAGTGGCGTTTCAACTGCTGTGCCAGCACAAGCAACACCCATTCCCGTGCAACCAACTGCCGTACCCGCACAGCCCACCGCTGTTCCTGTCAGTGGACCCGTCACTGGCTTTGCCTTGGGTGGTCAAGTCCAATTCTTTGCCCAAAACGCGGTGGATGCCATGAATCGTTCGGGTATGACTTGGGTGAAGCACCAAGTGCCGTGGGCTCCCGGCGCACGCCCCGAAGATTATTCGTGGCTGATTGGCAACGCCCACTCACGCAACTTCCGCGTTTTGCTCAGCGTGAAGGGTCATCCGGGCGATACCGGTCCCGAAAAATTTGGCGAGTATGCGCGTTTTGCCGCCGCTCTGGCAGGCGCCGGAGCAGATGCCATTGAAGTGTGGAATGAACCAAACCTAGAACGTGAATGGACGAAAGGGCAAATTAGCCCCGCTTCCTACACCGAGTTACTACGACAAGCCTATGGGGCTATCAAAGCCGCCAATCCGAACGTAATGGTAATTTCTGCCGCCCCAGCACCGACCGGTTTCTTCTCATCCTGCACAGCGGATGGTTGTAACGACTACGAATTTATTCAAGGCATGGTTTCGGCGGGGGCGCTCAATTATATGGACTGCTTGGGCGCACATTATAATGAAGGTTTGGTGAGCCCGTATGCCACAAGCGGCGACCCGCGTGGGAGTAGCGAACACTACACCCGCTATTATCAGGGCATTGTCAATACCTACTGGACATTGACGGGCGGACAAAAGCCGATTTGTTTCACCGAGTTAGGTTTCCTTTCCGGTGAAGAATGGGGATATCTCCCGAATGGCTTTACTTGGCGCGGCTTGCCCAATGCCGGTGGCATTAATATGACCGTGGCACAACACGCGCAGTATCTTGGCGAAGCCGCACAACTGAGCAAAACGCAAGGCAAAGTGCGCTTGATGATTGTGTGGAATGTGGATTTCACCCGCTTTGATGATGACCCAATGGCAGGCTTTGCCATCATCCGCCCGAATGGTTCCTGCCCCGCTTGCGAAACGCTGGGAAATGCGATGCGATAACGCCGCTATACTCGACACGGACCCAATTTGCGCTTTTCCGCAATGCCGACCTATATTTCAGATTGTCTGATTTTCGGGTCATTTCGACCGAAGGGAGAAATCTTGCCCTGTGTGCTATATTCCACACGGCTGGAAACTGCGCTTTTCCCTAAGCAAAAAGAGCAAATCGGACTTCGGTACACATACCGAATATGACCCGTGCCGAATATCAAAGATTTC
>DKKK01000147.1 GCA_002455215.1 Anaerolineales bacterium UBA6668
GAGATGATGCTCCGCTACATGGGCTGGACCGAAGCCGCCGATTTGATGATCAAAGGCATTGACCGCACCATTGGGCAAAAAGTGGTTACTTATGATTTTGCCCGTTTAATGGATGGCGCAACGGAAGTGAAGTGCAGTGAATTTGCCAGTGCTGTCATTAACAATATGTAAATGTAGGCTATTATGTCAACTTTTTTATCCAAATTTCAAGAAGGCTTAGTGTACAAAGGCGGTACGGGTCACTGGGCTTTTATCTTCCACCGTATTGCTGGCATTGCCATTTTGCTTTTTCTGACCACCCATGTCATTGATACGGCTTGGGTATATTGGGCACCCGAATCCTATGCTCATGCCGTAGAGTTATATCGCAGTACCCCCTTCTTGCTGGGCGAAATCGCCTTGGTTGCCGCCGTACTTTACCACGGTCTAAACGGCTTAAAAGTCATTTACCTTGACCGCAACCCGCAAGGCTGGGGCAAAGCCAACGAAGCCAAACTGAGTTGGATTGTGTTTGGCGCAAGCTTCGTGCTGTGGCTTCCTGCCGCATTCCTCATGTCTCGGCATCTGTTCATGCAAGTCGAACATGCACCCGTCACCGACAACAGTGCCGTTATTTCCTACATCAATGTAGGCGTGTTGGCGTTATTGGGAATTGGCTTGTCCATGCTGTGGGGCGCGAGCAAAGGCAATCGCGCCGTCAATGTCCCCATGAATTTTGAAACCCGCATGTACCGCTTCATGCGCTATTCCGGTGTCATGCTCATCCCGCTTGCTTTTGGGCATGTGCTCATCAAAGATATTCTTCACACCGTACACGTTATTGACAACAATTATGTTGCCTTATATTGGGGAAGCTGGGGTTGGCGTTTATACGACCTAGCTTTGTTGGGTTTTGCACTAGCGCACGGCATTAATGGGCTCAAACAAGTCTTGGAAGACTATATCCATAACGAAAAAGTGATGCAAACAGTGCGTTTGGCTTTGGTGATTGCTTGGCTGGGCATTATGCTCTATGGCGGCTTGGCAATTGTTTTGTTCTCTACCATGTATCAAGTTTATTAGGCGCGATTATGACTAAATTTCATCAATTTGACGCAGTAATTGTGGGCGCAGGCGGTGCCGGTCTGATGGCGGCACTCCATGCCAGCAAAGGCTGTAACACAGCCGTTATTTCCAAGCTCTACCCCACCCGCTCGCACACTGGTGCCGCGCAAGGAGGCATTGCCGCCGCACTCAACAACATGGGCGATGGCGACTCGTGGGAATTTCACATGTTCGACACCGTCAAAGGTGGCGATTACCTTGCCGACCAAGACAGTGCCGAAATTTTGGCGAAAGATGCCATTGACGCCATCATCGAACTCGAACACATGGGCTTGCCCTTTGATCGCACGCCCGATGGACGCATTGACCAACGCCGCTTTGGTGGGCACACCGCCAATTTTGGCGAAAGGCTGGTGATGCGCAGTTGCAAAGCCGCCGACCGCACCGGTCACATGATTTTGCAAACGCTGTATCAACAATGTATCAAACAAAAAGTCCGCTTCTTTGACGAATTTTTCATGGTAGATTTGTTGATGAACGGCAACACCTGTGTGGGCTGTGTGGCAATTGAAATTGCTACCGGCGAAGTGCATGTTTTCCACAGCAAAGCCCTGATGATTGCATCGGGTGGCTTTGGCAAAATCTTCAAAGTCACATCCAATGCCGTTTCGCTCACAGGCGATCCGGTTGCCGCTGTCTATCGCCGCGGTTTGCCGCTGGAAGACATGGAATTCTTCCAATTTCACCCTACCGGCATTTACAAGCTTGGCATTTTGCTTTCCGAAGCCGCCCGCGGTGAAGGCTCGGTGCTCATCAATGGCAAAGGCGAACGCTTTATGGAGCAATACGCCCCCAGCGTGAAAGACCTTGCCCCGCGTGACCTCATCAGCCGCTCGATTATGAGCGAAATTCGTGCTGGGCGCGGCATAGATGGCAAAGACTACGTTTATATGGATTTCCGCCCCGAAACCATCAACAAATTCAAATCCGGTCCGGGTGGCAAAGAAGTTACCCGTGAACACCTAGAAAAGAGCTTACCGGAAATTATCGAATTTGTGCGCGTGTATATGGGCATTGACCCAATGGAACATCCAGTGCCAATTCAGCCTACAGCACACTATGCGATGGGCGGCATTCCTACCGATAATGAAGCACGAGTGTTAGATGCCAATGAAAAGGTGATTCCCGGCTTATATTCCGCTGGCGAGTGTGCCTGTGTCAGTGTACACGGCGCAAACCGTTTGGGAACCAACTCGCTGGTGGATTTGGTGGTGTTCGGAAGGCGCGGTGGCAAAGAAATGGTGGAATATGCCAAAAAGACAGACTTCACTGCCCTGCCCAAGAACTCCGAAGCCCAAGTGGTGGCAGAACTCGAAAGCCTACGCAACCGCGTGCGCAAAGACCCCAAAGACGGGGAACGTGTTTCCACTTTGCGCACTGCTATGCAAGACACCATGCAACTGAATGTGAGCGTGTACCGCACCGCCGAAAGTATGGCAAAGGCAGTAGCAGATTTGGCGGAACTAAAGGCACGCTATGCCAATGTGAAAATTGACGATAGCGGCAAAATCTTCAACACCGACTTGCTGGAAGCTTTTGAACTGGGCTGTATGCTAGATTTGGCAGAATGTGTGGCACGCACAGCCCTTGCCCGCCAAGAAAGCCGTGGGGGGCATGCCCGCGAAGATTTCCCCAATCGCGATGACAAAAAGTGGCTCAAACACAGTTTAATTTGGCGTAATGATGGCGCATCCAACGCCAGCTTGGTGCCACATGGCAAGTATCAATTTGGCGAACGCCCTGTCCGTTTGGGGCGCTTTGAACCCAAAGAACGCAAATATTAATCGGTTTCCCATCGTTAGGCAAACACTATGAAACTTCATCTCAAAATTAAGCGTTTCAACCCCGAAAAAGACAAAGCCCCTTGGTGGGGCGAATACGATGTGGATGTCGAACCGACCGACCGCGTGTTGGATGCCATTCACTATGTCAAATATTACCAAGATGGCACACTCAACCTGCGCCGTAGCTGTGCGCATGGGGTGTGCGGCTCCGATGCCATGCGTATTAACGGCAAAAATGCCCTGGCTTGCAAGCTGTTGGTGCAAGATTTAGGCACAGACCACATTACCATTGAACCTTTGCTGGGAATGCGAGTCATTAAGGATTTGGTCGTAGATATGGAACCGTTCTTTGACCACTACCGCTCCATCATGCCCTTTTTGGTTAACGATGAACCCCTACCCGCCAATGGGCGTGAACGCTTGCAAACGCAAGAGCAGGTGGACCGCATTAGCGAAGGCACCAAGTGCATTTTGTGTGCCGCCTGCACGGGTAGTTGCCCAGCATTTTGGGCAAATGGCAAATATGTCGGGCCTTCCGCCATTGTGCAAGCTCATCGCTTCATCTTCGACACCCGCGACCGCGCAAGTGCCCAACGTTTGGGCATTTTGAACGAGCGGATGGGTGTGTGGCGTTGCCGCACCGCCTTCAACTGCACCAATGTTTGCCCGAAGGACATTCCCATCACCCGCCAAATTGCCGAAGTGAAAAATGCTATTCTCAGTGGCGTGATTGCCTAGCTTTTTGCGTTCGTCCGTTTTTCAGGTTTTACACAGCCGCCATTGCGAAAGCCGGGCGGCTGTTTTTATTCGGTATAGCCGCCTGTTTGTGTGGTGAGAATGAATTCCCAAATTATCCCAAAGCCATACTTGGGATAATTTGGGATAATTTGGATTTGGGATTGTTGAGAAAATGTTAGGTAGTGGGCTTCTATACCCGGCACGGATTATATTTGGTACACGTGTTAACTATCGAGGTTGCCCTTTTTCCTTAAATAAAGCGCAATTCCCATTCGTGTCGAATATAACGAAATTCAGATGAGAATTAGGTGAATATTTTCGGGAATTAGTCCTTTGGGACTAGCCGAAAATTTGCACTTGCCTAATAATTAGGTTAACAGGGCATTGTGTCTATGTTTGGTACGGATGAAAATTGTTTGCTTCCCCATAAGAAAAAAGGCAAAATTTTGACCTGTATCGAACATAAAAAATTAACCGCGCTGGGTAACTCGGCATAATTTCCCTGTATTCGGTGGCGGGTTCGCATTTGCCGCTGAGTCGATGTTAGGCACAAATGGACTGTGGGCGCTCTTCTGAAGTGAAGGCGCAAACAGACTGTGTGCCGAGCGATTTGCACAAAGGTTCGTGTTTGCTAGAAAATTACAAGTTCGAGTGAATAGTGCAAGATGGAAATGTGTTTTTTAAGGAGAGAAGCACAGCCCCATTCTATATCCAACACGGATTATATTCGGTACATGTGCCGTATGTAGCTTGTGTCGAATATAAGTTGAATCAACGTATCGGTAACGAGCATTTGGTGCTAAAAAGACTGCGCTGACAGCGGGTAAGGATGTTGTGGCTCGCTTGCTGAAGCAACACAATTCCTAACATTGTTGGCTAACCCCAACAAGGATTTCATTCTTGGAGGAGAAATGAAACCATACACCCGCGCCCCACAAGGGCTTTCTTCAACACGTTTCCTATTCATTTTTATCGGGCTAATCGCTAGTTTGCTGGGTATTTTCTGGCTTTCGGCGTGCGCTCCCGCATTGACTCCCGCGCCACGGATGCAAAATGAGCCGGTAGCCAACCCAGTCGAATCTGCACCGACGAGTGCGCCTGCACCTGCTGAACCACAAGCGGAAGGTGTGGCAGATGCGGTCAGTCAGCCAGAAGGTGAAAATGTCGTTCTGGCAAATAATCCAGCACCCGCAGAAGGGCGGCTCATCATCAAAGATGGTCAAATTAAGCTATTGGTGGAAGATTCGGAAATTGCTATAGACCGCATTACACTTTTGGTCAGTGATTTGGGTGGTTATGTGGTCAATTCGCGCGTTTGGTACACAGAATTTGATGGCAAAAACTATAAACAAGCGGTCATTACTGCTGGCGTGCCGGTCACACAATTTGAGAAGGCGCTTTCCCGCTTGCGCGAATTGTCTGTTCAGGTACTGGATGAATCTGCTAGTGGGCAGGACGTGACCAATGAGTATGTGGATTTGGAATCGCGCATTCGTAACCTGGAAGCGACTCGCGACCGCATCCGTGAGTTTTTAGAACAAGCCAAAACAGTTGAAGAAGCCTTGAAAATTAACGAGCAATTGGCACAAGTCGAGTCGGAAATTGAGCAGGTACAAGGACGCATCCAATATTTGGCAGGACGGGCGGCATTTTCTAGCCTAACCATTGAGATATCGCCAAAATTACCGGATTTGACGCCCACACCTACACGCACAGAAGAGCCTACCCCCACTCCCACACAATGGTCTCCCGGTGAGAGCTTTGAACAAGCCAGCGATGCACTGACTAGCACCTATCAAAGTGGCACGGAGTTCTTAATTTGGATAGGTGTCTTGGTCATACCGGTGCTCTTGCCGTTCGTGCTGGTTGGTTGGGGCATTTATGTCTTGAGCAAACGATTTGGTAAACAACCACCCAAAGAATAACGGCATCACCTGCCGGGACAGCATGAATCAGCGCTTGCTGTCTGGGCGGTGGAATGTGGTTTTAAACCCAAACGGAGACGCTAATCACGTCTCCGTTTTTGGTAAATTTCACCCGTGAAAATCAGTGCGGCGGGCTAGCCCAGCCCTTCCATCGGTACACAAGTGCAGAAAAGGTTGCGGTCGCCATACACATTGTCCACCCGCCCAACCGAGGGCCAGAACTTGCGGTCACGCAACCAAGCCAATGGGTAAGCGGCTTGTTCGCGGCTGTAGGGGTGATTCCACTCGCTGGCAGTGACGGCGGTGGCAGTGTGCGGCGCGTTTTTGAGTGGATTGTTATATGGGTCCATCTCTCCGCTTTCGATGGCGGCAATTTCGGCGCGGATAGCAATCAGTGCATCACACAGCCGGTCAATTTCACCTAAATCTTCACTTTCGGTTGGCTCAATCATCAGCGTGCCGGGCACCGGGAAGCTCATCGTGGGGGCGTGGAAGCCGTAGTCCATCAAGCGCTTTGCCACATCTTCAGCTTCGACACCCGTTTCGTGCTTGAGTGGGCGCAAATCAATGATGCATTCGTGCGCCACCCGCCCATTCGCACCCCGATAGAGCACTGGGTAATGGGGCTGCAAACGTTCTGCAATGTAATTGGCGTTCAAAATGGCGATTTGTGTGGCAAGTCGTAAGCCTTCTGCGCCCATCATGCGGATATAAGCATAGGAAATGGGCAATATAGCGGCACTGCCAAACGGTGTGGCACTCACTGCGCCATCGGGGCGCAAATCTCCAGCCACCACATGCCCCGGCAAGTGCGGAATCAGGTGTGGCGCAACACAAATCGGTCCAACACCCGGTCCACCGCCTCCATGTGGGATGCAGAAGGTCTTGTGCAGGTTCAAGTGGCATACGTCCGCACCCATATCGCCCGGTCGGCACAGCCCGACTTGGGCGTTCATGTTTGCCCCATCCAGATACACCTGCCCACCGTGTTGATGAATGATGGCGCAAATGTCGGTAATGGCGGCTTCAAACACGCCGTGTGTGCTGGGGTAGGTAATCATCAGTGCCGACAGGTTTGTGGCGTGCTGTTCGGCTTTGGCGCGTAGGTCAGGCACATCCACGTTGCCCTGCTCGTCACACTTCACCACCACAATGGTCATGCCTGCCATGGCGGCACTCGCCGGATTAGTGCCGTGCGCACTGGAAGGAATCAGACAAACATGGCGGTGTTCTTGCCCATTGGCTTGGTGATAACCGCGAATTGCCAACAAACCAGCGTATTCGCCTTGTGAACCGGCATTAGGTTGTAAGCTCACGCCCGGTAGCCCAGTAATTTCGCCCAACCAATCCGACAAGCGTTCTACCAAGTTGGCATACCCTGCCGCTTGGTCAGATGGCACAAAGGGGTGTAGCTCGGCAAATTCGGGCCAAGTGATGGCTTCCATCTCGGTTGTGGCGTTTAACTTCATGGTGCAAGAGCCGAGCGGAATCATGCTATGGGTTAGGGTTAGGTCGCGGCTTTGCAAGGTGTGGATGTAGCGGAGCATTTTGCTTTCGCTGTGGTAGCTGTTAAAGACCGGGTGGGTCAGGTAGTCGCTACGGCGGGCGTGGGGGACGGCAAAATCTGCCTGCATGGCGTTTACCACCTGCCCCCAGTTCACTTGCCTATCTAAGCCAAAGACCAAACCCAATTTCTCCAAATCCGCTTGGGTGACGCTTTCATCCAACGCAATGCCGACACTCCCATCGGCATAGTAGCGCAAGTTAATGCTTTGCGCCAAAGCGGCACTTTGAATTTCGCTTTGCGATGGCTCGCCCCCGCTGATTTTGAGCGTATCAAAGAAAGTATTGTGGGCAAGGGTGTAGCCAGCTTGGGTGAGTTGGTTGGCTAGGGCAAGGGTGATGGCGCGAGTGCGTTGGGCAATTTGCTTCAGCCCGCTGGGACCGTGATAGACGGCGTACATGCTTGCCATGACCGCCAACAAAACTTGGGCGGTGCAAATATTGCTGGTGGCTTTGTCGCGGCGGATGTGTTGCTCGCGGGTTTGCAGGGTTAGGCGTAAGCCGGGATTGCCGTGTGAATCAACCGAAACGCCAATCAAGCGTCCGGGCATGATGCGTTTGTGTTCGTCTTTGCAGGCAAAGAAAGCGGCGTGTGGACCGCCAAAGCCCATCGGTACGCCAAAGCGTTGGCTGTTGCCAATGGCAATATCTGCCCCAAATTCGCCCGGCGCACGCAGAAGGGTGAGCGCAAGCAGGTCGGTGGCAACTACGAACAAACCGCCAAGTTGGTGGGTTTGTTCGGCTAGGTCAGCGTAACCTTGCACCAGCCCTTCGCTGGTGGGATATTGCACCAACACGCCGAGTAACCGCTTGGAATCAGTTTGGGCAAGCAAGGTGGCGGGGTCGCCCACTTGCACGGTGATGCCGAGCGGGGTGGCACGGGTTTTCAGAATATCGAGCGTTTGCGGGTGGCAGTCGGCGGCGGCGATGAAGGTGTCGGCGTTGCGATTGCGGGGTTGCGCGTGCAGGCAGAGTGTCATCGCTTCGGCGGCGGCAGTGCCTTCATCCAGCAGGCTGGCGTTGGCAATTTGCAAACCAGTCAGGTCGCAAATCATGGTTTGGTAGTTAAGCAATGCCGCCATACGCCCTTGCGAAATTTCGGCTTGGTAGGGGGTGTAAGCGGTGTACCAACCGGGGTTTTCCAGAATATTGCGCTTAATGACCGCCGGAACATGGGTGTTGTGGTAGCCCNNAGAGCGGAAGCGGCGGTTTTGGTTAGCGAGTTGGCGTAGGTCGGCGATGGTTTCGGCTTCGCCCAGTGGGGTGGGCAAGTCGAGATTGCGGTTTAGGCGGATGTTGGCGGGAACAGTTTGTTCCATCAATTCTTCTAAGCTGGTAACGCCTAAAAATTTCAGCATGTGGGCTTGTTCTGGGCTGTTTGGACCCAAATGGCGGCGGGCAAAGGTATCGGTGGGGGCTAGCATAATCTGAAAGTTTAATGGCTAAATAGGCGTGACATTTTTCTCAACAAATTGTCTGCTCGACAAGGGTTCAGCATTGCGCTTGTTTTTTTATGAAGCAAGTGCAGTTTTCATACGTGTCGAGCACAATAAGGGTGGCAAAACGGTTTTGAAAAAACCGTTTTGGAGAAAAATGCGCGATAAGAGTGGTAAATGAAGCTTATCGGCTGGCGCAATAAGCTTCGTAGGCTGTGGCGTTCATCAACCCGCTCAGTTCGGCTGGGTCGCTCATTTTTACTTTCAACATCCATGCCGCACCATAGGGGTCGCGGTTAACTGTGTCAGGGGCATCGGGCAGGCTTTCATTTACGGCAATCACTGCACCGCTGATGGGCATATGCAGGTCGCTGGCGGCTTTCACCGATTCCACAGTGCCGAAAGTTTCTTCTTTGGAGAAGTTGTCGCCAACTGACGGAAGTTCGACAAATACAATGTCGGACAGTGCGTCTTGGGCGTAGTCAGTTACCCCAATGGTGGCTTGGTCTCCTTCGACTAGAACCCATTCATCGGTTGTGGTGTAAAGCAAGTTGCTTGGAATATTGGACATGAGAAAACTCCTAAGGGTATTTTGATGAAGAAAATTTGCAGTAACTTAAATTTAAAAAGGACAACCTGCTGTGGCAAATTGTCCTTCCTGTCGTTGGACCTGAGAGATTGGCGCTGGGGTTAGCGCTTGCCCCTTCGGTGTGAATCATTGCTGATGCACTTTCCAGAAAAAATTCTACACAAGTCCGGGATACCTGAGAGATTCGGGCGACACCCTTGCCCCTTCGGTGGCTGTGAACAGCACTCTCCTTGTGTAGAGGCTATCGAATTAATTCGAG
>DKKK01000053.1 GCA_002455215.1 Anaerolineales bacterium UBA6668
TCGCGCAAACTCAATTCTCCAAACGGGCACTCCACCCAACCCTGCGCACTGTCTATGCGTAAATCACCACTAGCGGTTAAGCCGACCAGCCTGCCGCGTGCCAGCACTTGCTCACCAGCCAACACTTGCACCAGTTTTCCCTGCCAAAGCAGAATATTTTCACAATTTTGCAGAAATTCGGCGGTATTTATATGATGCCAGTGGCTGGCAAGTAGCAGAAGAATTTCTTGCAAAAGGTCAAGGCGCGAAAAAGCCTGCCCGCCCAGGGCTTCTAGGGTGCTGGCTGGGGTGCGGGTATGGCTGGGGGGCATACCATTGACATTGACCCCTATTCCTAGCAAAAGCCAAGACAATTGTTGCCCTTCCCAAGCCGCCTGTGGTAACACGCCACAAACCTTGTGTTGGTGTACCCACACATCGTTGGGCCACTTTAGCATGGCGGGCAAGCCGCTCACGCGCCGAATCGCTTGCCCGACTGCCAACGCTCCTGCTAGCGAAACCAACCCTAGCTGAGAAGCAGACGGGGGGAGCGTGAGTGTGAAGGCTAGGGCTGAGCCAGCGGGCGTTTGCCAGCTTCTTCCGGCACGTCCTTGTCCGGCACTTTGTCGGTCTGCCACCACCAACAAGCCTGCACTGCCACCTGTTTCCAAGTAGTTTTTGGCATAACGGTTGGTAGAGTCAATTTCCGATGCAAAATGGATCGTTTGCACCAATGGATTGCCGCGTAGGGCAAAGTCAATGGCTGTGGCGGAAAGCTCCATTACAATACGGCTTCCAACACCACCACACTACGGTCAGCTACAGTGCAAATGCGCCGTTCAATCGGCGCAGTACGCATGTTTAGCACTTCGTTGTTGCTGTGCCGAGCAGTGTCTACCACCCGCCGCCAGTATTTGCCTGCTACGACAGGAAGCTCAAATTGTAATGGTTTGTCGTAAGCATTGGCAACTACATGCACATGCGTATTGGTGTTTTCAGGGTGTAGGGTGAAGGCAATGGTGTGGGATTGATTGCCCCAATCGGGTTGGCGCAGATAGACGCCATGCCAAGTGACTTCATTGTGCGCAAGGAAGCGTGCCGGGAACAACTCAGGATGTTGCAGGCGGAAAAAAATCATCTGGCGCACAAATTGTTGCAGTGCGCGATGCTCACGCAGATGACTCCAATCCAGCCAACTGAGTTCGTNNGGCAGTAGGCATTGTTGTTGCCGTTTTGGGTGCGGCGGAACTCATCCCCAGCCATCAGGCGCGGCACGCCTTGTGAGACGAGTAAAAGAGCAATGAAATTCTTGATTTGCTTTTCACGCAGTTGATTGATGAGTGGGTCGCGTGAAGCGCCTTCCGTGCCGTGATTCCAGCTAAAATTGGTGTTGCTCCCATCGCGGTTGCCTTCGCCGTTGGCTTCATTGTGCTTATGGTTGTAACTTACCAAATCATTCAGGGTGAAGCCATCGTGAAAAGTGACATAGTTGATGCTACGGTGTGGAATATCGTCAAAGCGCCGGTAAAGATTCGGGCTACCCAAAATACTATCTGCAATGGCGGGCGCAACACCAGCATCGCCTTTGACGAAGCGGCGAATGTCATCTCGGTATTTGCCGTTTTCTTCTGCCCAGCGGTAGCCGACAAATTGCCCAACCTGATACAACCCAGCGGCATCCCACGGCTCTGCAATGATACGAGTGCGTGCCAGTACCGGGTAGGTTTCAATTTCCCACAAAATGGGCGGGTCTTGCATTGGTCGCCCGTCCATCCCACGCGAAAGAGCGCTGGCAAGGTCAAAGCGGAAGCCATCTACATGCATTTCTTGCACCCAATAGCGCAGGCTATCCATAATCAGGCGGCGCACAACCGAATTGCTGGCGCTAAATGTATTGCCGGTTCCGGTGTAGTCGGCGTAACGGCTGGGGTCATGTGGGTCTTGTATGTAGTAAGTCCGGTCGCTAATCCCGCGAAAGCTAAGGGTTGGACCTTGTGTGCCTCCTTCGGCAGTGTGGTTATAGACCACATCCAAGATGACTTCAATACCTGCACGGTGAAATGCTTTCACCATGTCGCGGAACTCGTTCATGGGCGACATGGGGTCGGCAGGGTTAGTGCAATATCCTCGGTGAGGGGTAAAATAGCCAATCGGGCAATACCCCCAAAAGTTAGAAAGCGGCTCGCCAGTCAGTGGGCTTTTGTTGGTGGGCACTTCTTGCCAATCATATTGAAAAACCGGCATAAGTTCAACGGTGGTAACCCCCATCTCCTTTAGATAAGGGATTTTTTCGATTAAGCCGAGATAGGTGCCGGGGTGAACTACATTGCTGGAATGGTGCTTGGTGAAGCCTGCCACATGCAGTTCCATCATTACTGTGGAACCAGCTGGATGGTTAAGCGGTTGGTCGCCTTCCCAATCGTAGTTGTGCATATTGACAACAATACTTTTCAAGGATTCCGCATAATTTGTGCCGGGGCGGCAGGCTTTGGCGCGGTCGTAATTGTCGGTGTACATGATACCGCGGGTATAAGGGTCCAGCAGTACCTTGTCGCCGTCAAAGCGTTTGGCTTCTTCTGGTTTATAATCACCTTCTATCTGCCAACCATACAGTTGACCGGCTCGAGCGCCATGCACAAAGACATGCCAATAATAATGGGTGCGGTGGAAACGCGCATCTAGCGTAATGGTCGTACTGGGCGTAGAAGCGTTGTGTGTGTCAAAAAATAGCAAGCGGATATCCGCATCGCTTTTACAATAAATCGAGAAGTTGACACCATCTGTGTGCAGGGTTGCACCAAGTGGAAAAGGGGAGCCTTTAGATAGGGTAAACAAGCAAGCCTCGCTTCAAAAATACCGTTCAAATCGGCAATAGTAACTATGCTATATTCGACAGATGAAAACTGCGCTTTTCTCCTTAAGATAGGACTTACAAAAAATAAATTCTTCACCGCCATATATGGTGCTTTTGAGTGACATAAGTAACATATACGGGGGGTGCATAAGCGTTTTTCGTCTTGCGTAAGTTCTATTAAGAGTAAAAGCGCCGCTCAATATTCAGCACACGTGCCAATATAACCTATATCGAAGATAACAGGTTCCGCCAGCCACAAAGAAAGCCTTGAAAACAGCACAATCAACTTGTCCTATTCTCGCGATGCCTACGAAGTTGTTAGGGAACCGTATAGGGTTTTGCTAGGTCGGCAGTTGAGACAGCCTTTTGTACCTGAGCAGGAATAAACTTGAGCAACTGATTGCCGTGTCAAGCTTCACCCAACGAAACTACCTGCCGGGTAGAGCAACATTTAATATTGGGTAGGTATAAAATTTGCCTTTTCTTATAGGGAAAGGTAAATTTTTGTCCTTGCTCAATAGATACTCATGTGAGCGGTAACAAGTCACTATATTTTACCGTAATTGATTCCAAAGCGGCAGAAAATAATGAGAATTAGCGAATCATCAGCAAAAAAAGGTTATTTATGACGGGAGAATTCATGGTTTTGCACACAAACAAGTACCAACCAAATGGATACCCGTTCCTTGTGGCAATAAATTTTCTAGCCAACAACTTAGGCGGAACAGCAGTGGATGAAAGGCTAGATAGGTTGGGTCGTGGATGGCTTGGCAGGAAAAATGCGCAAAGCCAGCTTGTTGGCACAAATTGGCAAGCTGAGCCGCTTGGTTGGCGCGGTAATGCACGGGGAAGGTATCTTCGGCGGCACGGGCATATAGCTTTGCTACCAACTGCGCCTGCACACGGGGAAACCACTGGCTAATGCGATTGAATTGCACTAATGGGTGCTGACGGTTGGGGGTGATAAAAACAAGTGCCCCGTTGGGTCGTAAAATGCGGCGTATCTCTCGCAGGGTGACCAGCGGGCTGTCCAAATGTTCAAAGACCCAAGTCGCAATGACAACGTCAAATTGCGCATTGGCAAATGGTAAGTGATTGGCGAAAGCGCTGGCGAGCGCAACGGCTGGGGCGCGGTATTCGGTTAAGGATTGAAAATCGGGGTCAACCCCTATCAGGTGTGATTGTCCTTCCGTACTTAACTTCTCTGGCAAGCCGCCCCTACCACAGCCCACATCCAATAACCAGCCATTTCTTGGTAACACAGTACGCACCGCCTGTTCATACCGTTCACCACTCGTTTGCCAACCGGCGTGGCTGGTTCGATACTGCTCACGGTACAAATTCTGACGCGCTAAATCCATTACAAATTCGGTTTATCTTCAGCACACATGCCAAAGAGGTGCTTATGGAGATGTTTGAATGGGGCGTTGATTAAAGAGCATTTTCCACCACAACTCATAGTTGCGTGGTGTGGGGCTAGGCATGGGAGTTGGTTGGGCAAGTGCGGGGTCGCTCACTTCGATAGCCACCGGCTGTACCAACATTTCGCCATCTCGAATCATACCCAATTGGCTGTGTGCAATCTCTGCAATGAAGGCATCCGATGCAGAGTATGTAGCGGTCAGAACCAAGCCTGCCCCGACAGTTTGCACGGCATATTGGGTGGCTTGGGCATCCGCTTGCACAAACTCTGCAGTTTGTCTTTCGTTTACCAATCGTCCGTATTGAAAGATAAAAATGAGTAAAGCCATCAACACACCACCAACGGTTAACACAATCGTGGATTGCTGGCGGTCTGGAACCCGTACGCGGGAGGAAATGGACTGAAAAACTGAATTGAGCATGATTTTATAGGAAAGAAGACTCATTATACATCAAATTGGTGTTTTGTTTTGGAAAATCTCGAGATTTTTAAAGAAATAACACTTGTTTGTTGCCGAATATAAATAGCAAATTGCGGTAACTGCTCAGCCATATTAGACAAAACCCTGGGGTTGACAAGACAATGTGAATAAAAATAAGGCTCACGTTAGAATTGTAAGAACAGGATATTCAACTTGATTCACCCAGTCATTGGCTTGCCTGCCGTCTGGAAAGAACCCATTTTTCTAATCCGTGCCATCCGATAAACTGTCCAATTTGTGTACCGCATCAGGAACGTGTCGGTAAAGAGCATCCCTGTTAGTAACACCCATTTTCGGATTTAGAGACTACGCTGAATTTTGATAGGTACAACCATGCCTGAGCAGTTTCGTTTTTTTCTTGATGAAATAACACAATTTCCATCCGTGTCGAATTTACTTGTTGCAAGAAATGTGCTATTGTATTGAAATCTATTTCGATTGTTCTTTTTGGAGTTTCTATTTTCATGGCAGAGCCGACATTGTTTTCGCAGACGGGCTGGCAATCCGCCCACCCAATTCCCAACCAAACCTACCTGACCGACTATTTACAGGTGCGAGAGGGTGATTTATGGATGATGGACTTAAATTTACATCACCTAACACGAGACTTATACGGCAGTCCGTTGGAAATTGTCTGTTTACCCTTAATCCGCCAACAAGTTGCCAATTTGCGCAAAGTGTTTGCTCAGGCAATTGAAAAGCTAGGGTATTCGGGGAAGTTTGAATATGCTTATGCGTCCAAAGCCAATGCCGCAGAAGAAGTGGTGCGTACAGTGCTGGGCGTGCATACCAACTATGAGTTGTCATCGGCGATTGATGTAGACATAGCCGCACAAATGAAAGCTCGCAGTTTTCTAAGTGAAGATACCTGGGTGTTGTGCAACGGCTTCAAACCGCCGCATAGTCCATATGCCAACGCCATTCTGAAATTCCGCGAAAAACACGCCCGTATTCTGCCCATTTTGGCAATGCCCTCGGAGATTGACGCCTTTGCCGGGACAGGTTGGCACTTTGATGTCGGGCTACGGCAGAAGGCGTATGGCTCTCAACGCTCCTTGACCAACCCCGATGCATCCAACTCACGCTTTGGCTTACATGTGGCGGGTATCTGGGAGGCGGCAAAGCGCATTGCCCAGTCCGGGAATCTGCGCTTGACTATGCTTCATGCAATGGTGGGTGGGCAGGTGTCAGATATAGATACCTTCATCCAGCGGATTAGCCCTTCCATTCACTTGTTTGCCCAACTACGGCAAACCTATCCCGAATTGCACATCTTGAATTTTGGCGGTGGAATGCCGGTTGCTATGACACTCGACTTTAAATTTGACTATGCGCTGTTTGCCGAGCGTTTACTCAGCGCCTGCCGCACCATTTGCCAGCAATACCAAGTGCCACCGCCCGATATTTGGGGCGAGATGGGGCGTTACACGGTTGCATCGCATGGCGCACACTTGTTCAAGGTCATTAGTGTTCACGAAAATCAATCGGAACTGCCGTGGTACATCATTAACGGCTCGATTATGAGTTCGTTCCCCGATAGCTGGGCGCTAAATGAGCTTTTCATCGTGTTACCACTCAACCATCTGGACAAACCTTTTCAACGTGTGCAGTTGGGTGGCATCACTTGCGATAGTGATGACATCTACCCGAAGTCAGAAAGCGGCGTGTCGCTCTATCTGCCCGCAGTGAATGATGACCTATACGTTGGTTTTTTCTGCATTGGCGCGTATCAGGAAATGCTGGGCGGTTCCGGCGGTGCTAAGCACTGCGTCATCCCTGAAGCGAATGAACTAATTGTAGATATTTCAGCCGGTGAATATACCTTCAATGTGGTGCGCGGGCAAGACGCTCATCACATTATGCGCAATTTGGGCTACTTGTAGCGAGAGTGCCACCGAACAGTAATCGCTAGCAATTTCGGTATAACACTTGCAACTTGCACCAGCCAAAGGTAAACTTAAGCATCTTTTGGTTCGCCCGAACCCGCCCACTGGCTAGCACGCACGGAGCAACTATGTACGACAATATTCCCCAAGGGGGCACTAGTCCCTTTGAAAATGACCTAGATGATGCGTTTTTGACCAATGTATTATCTGAGTCTCCCCGCACTTTTGACGATAACCCGTTTGAAGAAGTTGAACCGACCGAAAAACGCTTTCTAGGTTTGACGGCTTGGCAACGACTCTTTTTATCTATTTTATTGTTTGTCAATGTCTTCGTGATTGGCATTCTATGTTTACTATTTAGCGGGCGCATGGTTCCCCCACTGCCATAGGTATGCCTACTGACCAATATTCGCAACTGCTTTCTGCCATTACAGCCGCATTTCCGGCAACTTTGGTGGAATTGGCAGAATTATGTGGGCAACCAAGTGTGAGCGCTAGTGGTTGGGGTATTCCCGAATGTGCCGATTTGGTGAGTCGTATGCTTCGCAAGCGGGGCTTTGCGGTGCAAGTATTCACTGCCAATGGTGTACCGCTTATCTTTGGCGAATATCGCCACCCGACTAGCTCCAAAACGTTGCTATGCTACCATCACTATGACGTGCAACCAGAAGGCGACCTGAGTTTATGGCAATCGCCGCCTTTTGAACCGCAAGTACGCAACGGCGCACTGTATGCGCGGGGCGCTTTGGACGATAAGGGGCAGTTGGTTTCGCGCCTTGCCGCGTTGGATGCCATCAAAGCTGTCACCGGTTCCTATCCCTGTAATCTTAAATTTCTCATCGAAGGTGAAGAAGAAACTGGCAGTACCGGGCTTCAAGCCTTCCTACCTGAACATACTGACTTGCTGAAAGCGGATGCTTGCATTTGGGAGTTTGGCGGGGTCAATTCCCAAGATACCCCATTACAATTTTTGGGCTTGCGTGGCATTGCTTGTTTTGAATTACGGCTTAAAGCGCTAACGCGCGATGCCCATTCCGGTTTGGGCGGCGCAATCTTCCCCAACGCGGCTTGGCGGCTGACATGGGCGCTAGCCAGCCTGAAAGACCGTTTTGAGCGCGTACAAATTCCCGGCTTTTACGATAATGTGCGCCTTCCGAGTGCATTGGATTGGCAAATGGCGGCGGAAATCCCTTCCCAACGTGACTATTATCGCCAAATGTTTGGGGTGCAGGACTTTTTACGCGCCGCTCAATCCCCTGCCGAAGCCTATTTGCAAGAAGTATTTGAGCCAACCTGCACCATCAATGGGCTAAATAGCGGCTATCAAGGACCTGGCTCCATGACAGTATTGCCCGCCGTTGCCAGCGCCAAACTGGATTTTCGTCTGGTGCCTGACCAAATGCCAGCGGAAATTGCCCAAAAACTACGCGCTTATCTCGACGCGCAAGGTTTTGACGATATTGAACTGCTCGATTGGGGCGGCGCACCGCCCGGGCGCACAGACCCCAATCACCCCTTTGTCAAATTGGCAGTGGAAACCGCCGAGCAAGCTTACGGCAAAAAACCGATTATCTACCCGATGAATGGCGCTTCTGGTCCCAATTATGTCTTTCTCAAATACCTAAACCTACCGGTGATTACGGCGGGGGTGGGGCATCCCGGAGGTGGGGTGCATGGTCCAAACGAACATGTGCGCCTAGATCTGCTGGAAATCGCCATCCGACACCTGGCGCTCTTGATTTTTCGTTTTGGCAATGATAATGCTCCGACAAGATTGTGAGCTTCACACGGTACGCCGCTCTTCCCGGTAGCATTTACCGTCACCCTTACCCCAAAATACACCTGCATCTGCGATATTCGGCACACGTGCCGAACATCGAGTTGTGTTTTTTAAAGGGGAAAAGCGCAATTTTCACGCGTGGCGAAAATAAATACAACAAACCCTTTCCATAAATTTTTGTAAAACATGAGCAAGAAAATTACCCCTAAAGCATTTTTAGTGATTCGCCGTGGCAATGAGATTCTGGTGCAGGAAGGTTACGACCGTGTTGCCAAAAAAGCCTTTTTTCGCCCGCCGGGGGGCAAGGTGGAGTTTGGCGAGTATAGTCAACAAACGGTGGTTCGTGAACTAAAGGAAGAACTAGGCATAGATGTTACTGTAGTCACAGCGGTTGGCATGTTGGAAAATATCTTCACATTAGACGGCGAAAACCACCATGAGATTGTATTCGTCTTTGAAGGCGTGTTCAACGAAGAAGCGCTTTACCAAAAGAGTGTACTGGAAGCGGTAGAAGGTCAGCGCAAATTTGAGATGATTTGGGTAAATTTACAGGACTTTTTCAGCCAAAGATTACGCCTGGTGCCACCGGAACTGAACGGGCTTCTGCAAGAGAGCGAAATTATCCCCCTGCAGGTAGTTTCAAAATAGCGTGTGAACTCTCCCCAGCCAGCAATCCCCCTTGCCCCGCCAGTTTTATATTGGACATCAGCCGTGCAAACGCAAGCCGAGCGTTGGTTGAGCCAAGCCCTGCCCAATGAAGGATGTGGCTTTTTGTTGGGGCAGTACACGGCTGAAGGCGCACAGGTACAGCAAGCGCTCGGCGTTGCCAATGCCAGCGCCAGCCCAACGCGCTTTTCCATGTCTGGGCAAGATTTATACCGCATTTATTCTGCCAGTGAGCAGGGCGGGCTGTCACTGTTGGCTATATTTCACTCTCACCCAAGCGGGCTTCCTGTCCCTAGCGCCACCGACCTAGCCGAAGCCACCTTGCCCCACTTGCATTTTCTCATTGCCACGCCCGACTCCCGAGGGGTTTGGCAGTGGCAAAATTTTCAAATTCTTAGCCCGCATTTATTCATCAAGACAAAAATTCTGTTATACTCGGGAAATATACTCGATACAGATAAAAATAGTGCATCTATGCTTAAGGGAGAAAAAGCGTAGCTTTCATCCGTGCCGAATATAGCACANNCTCAAGTAAAGGTTGGCACTACGGAAAACGCAATTTGTCCCCGTGCCGAGTATCGAGTAAAGTAAAGGCATTGGTATTTTGCTTGTTATGCCAACTTGAATTTACGCAAATATAGATTTTGGATTTGTCAAACACTCCCCAAACTGTAACTGTATTCCAAATTTGGGGTTTTCACTGCAAAAAGGTGAACGTATGCTTTCTACAAATTTATTCATAACAATTGGCATGTTGATTGTGGCATACCTGTTGGGCTCTATTCCAATGGGTTTACTGGTGGTTAAATTGTTTTCCGGCAAAGATGTCCGAGATGTGGGTAGCGGGCGCACTGGCGGTACAAACGCAATGCGAGCGGCTGGTTTTTGGGCAGGCTTTACCACAGCGATGTTGGATGTGTTAAAAGGTGCTGTGGCAGTGTGGTTGATGCGCCTAGCCTTGCAGAATGAATGGCCGTTTGCGCATGTTTTGGCTGGGGCGACTGCCGTTTTGGGGCACAACTATTCGCTCTTCTTGTCCGAATTTCACCGCGATGAAAAAGGCAAACTGCACATCAAGTTTGGCGGCGGTGCGGGCGGTGCGCCTGCAGTTGGGGGCGCAACTGGTTTGTGGGTTTGGAGTCCTTTTATCATCATCCCACTGGGCGCACTCATCCTGTTTGGTATTGGCTATGCCAGTGTCACCACCCTATCGGTAGGTTTACTTGCCATCTTGATTTTGTCCATCTTGGCGCTACTCAAGGTTTCGCCGTGGATGTATGTCTTGTACGGCTTTTTGGTGCTAGTATTGCAAATTTGGGCATTGCGTCCCAATTTGGTGCGCCTGATGAACGGAACCGAACGCCTTGTGGGCTGGCGTGCCAAGCGACTTACTGGTAAAATGACTGCCGACCCGACTCAAAGTCAGGAATAATGCGTTAGGGTTATACTCGACAATGTTTATATTCGACACCGATGGCAACACGCTTTTTTTCATAAGGGAAAAGCATAAGTCTGACCCCGTGTCAAATATAAATTCGGGTTGCCGCTTAAGAAAAGCACAATTTTATCTGTGCCGAGTATGCAAGTAATTTATTTTTTTTGTTCTATGTCAAACAATAACCAAAACCGCCGCCAAAAACGCTCGCAACGAAATTTTGCCATCATCGGTGCGCTTATTGCTGTACTGATGATTTTGTCTTATATTTTGCCGTTTTTCCAACGCTAAATATTCGTCAAACCCAAAAAGAAAAGCCGAAGGTCTTGCACTTCGGCTTTTTTCGCTTGGCAAATGCGGAATATACTTTACGCTCTGGGGATGATAATCCAAAGGAGTAAGTAGGGTACTAGCCCGGGGATGCCACCCGGAATCAAGGCAATCAAAAACGCCAGGCGTACCCAAAAGGTGGGGATGCCGAAGAAGTCTGCAATGGCGCCGCACACACCAAAAAAGACGCGATTACTGGCACGGCGGCGTAAGGAACGATAAGGGGATTGAGTCATAGGAATAAAAACGTAAAAAATAGAAAGGTTGTGAGCGCAAGGACATGCGTTACTGACTGATGGCTTGTGATGCGTTGGTTGGCTTGTAGGGTTGACGACCCAGCCGGGACAGCACTGCCGCTCCACACCCAACCGAGCTAACCCCCAGCAACAATAGCCAAGAGCTCAGCCAAGCCCACGGCACAAATTGTGCCACCACTTGTAAAAATGCCGCACTCAGCGAGAGAAAAAACACACCCGCCACACCTACCCACAGTGGAGAATAGTGGTCAGGTTTTAGATATCGCACGGCAAATGCTTGTGCCAGCAGATTGCCCATACTAATCCAGCCAAACAATGCCACAATGCTGACCACCACCCAAAAGGCAACGGTAACGGGTGAAAGAACGCAGGTGAGTGCAAGCAAATTAATAACGAAGCCAATCGGGAGTAACAGGATCAGGCTTAGGATGCCGGTGAAGGAACTTTCGAGCGGATGCTGTCTGATAGTTTGCCCAACCATGCCAACTTGCTGTGGAAAAACTGCCAACACCACCAAAGACAACGCGGTGACTCCGATAACGCTAGCAAGCCCTTCACGCCAAGCGCTTGTCAAATCTGTTATTTTTTGCTGGATTAAGCCCATAAAACTATTGGCTAGGGCGTTTGTTGCGTCTTCGGGCGCATTGGTTGGGCTTTCGGCGGGTTTGTTTGCCACCTCATCAGTGGATTCGCCCAAAAATTCACCCGCAATCAAAGATTTATCACCATTGACATCCAGCGAATCGGCAAGATAGATTGTGCCTCCCAAGACGGTTAAATCCCCGTCAATTTCGCCCCCCAAATTGGCTGTACCAGAGATAATCACTACGTCGCCTACCACCAAAGCATCTTCATCCAGTGTAAATGTGCCATTGATTAATACAATCGTGCCGGTGTGGGTTTCGCCCGCATTTAGTACAAAGCTACCATTGGTGATGACTTTATCGTCTGTAGTTTGTGCCAAACTGGTGCGAAAAGGCACAACTAGCAAGCCTATCAGCAAAACGAGCCAAACCCAGCGGAAAGTAGGAGTGAAGGATGAGTTAATCATGGCGAGCGCGAGCGAATTGCAAGTGAAGGTTGGGCTGAACCAAACGCAACCAGTAAAAACCTGCCATTGGTAGGAGCAATAGCAAAGCGAAACTAGCTGGTTGAGAGAGCAGATAATCGAGTGCGATGCGGCTGACAGCCCGCAAAACCATGAGAAGGGACAATGCAATTCTGGCAAAGGCTGTGCCAAATCCGAATAGTACTTTGGGTAACCAGCCAGCATTTTGGGTCAAGCTTGGGAGTAACCACCACAACGCAATTCCTCCGAGCAGGAGCGCAACGGCACTCCACAAAGTAATGAGTGTGCTAGTCGATAAAATAAAAGTGAGCCACCGTTTGCGCAAACGTGTTCGGTGTAGCTCTTTTTGACGTTGGAGCGCGATACCCTGTCGGATACCTGCCATCAGGCTGGTGGGGGCAGGCATGAGCGGTGTATGGGTGAACATTTGGTGAACTGCTTGCATGGTTTGCCAGGCTTGGCGTGTGGTCTCAGATTGTGCAAGGGACAATTCCAGTTGCAGTTCTTCTGGGGCAGAAAGTTCTTGCGAAAGCGCACGGCTCATTTGGGTGAAGGTGGCATGTTGGTTCATGGCGTTATCCTTTTGCCAAAGTGGCGGGAGTAGTAGGTGAAATTTTGGGGATACGTTTGCTTGCGCTAGGTTGGGCTTGCATTTGCTGGGCAAGCGTGGCACGGGCGCGGTGCAGGCGACTTTTTACGGCACTGATAGAAGTTTGTGTGATTTTTGCAATCTCGTCGTAGGAACAATCCAGCCAGTACAGTAAAACGATCATCACACGGTCATTCTCGGGGAGCGTGTGCAACAATTTTTGAATTTGTTGCGATTGCTCGTTGCGTAATACCTGCTCTTCCGGGTGTAAGGCCGGGTCAGAGATGGCAGGCTCGGCGGAAAGCGGCTCGTCTAGGGATAGAAATAGAAAACGGCGTTTCCGAATAATGTCTACGCAATGGTTGCTGGCAATGGCATACAGCCAACTTTTGAATGAGTATTGCGAATCAAAACTGCTCAGTCGTGAATACGCTTTGATAAAAACTTCTTGCGCGGCGTCTTCTGCCGCAAAAGAGTCATCCAACATGCGAAAAGCCAAATTGTATATACCAATTTGATAGCGTTCTACCAATTGGTAAAACACGCTTTCATCACCAGCACGGATTTGTTGGACAAGGTCTAAATCTTCAAGCATACTCATAAGCATTCAATGGGCATCTTTTTGATGGTTACAAGAAAACGATGCTGTTTACTATACGTTAGTTTTATCAAAAAGTTGCAAAAATTAGCAAAAGTTTACTACAATTATATTCGACACGGGTCAGAGCTTTGCTTTTTTCCCTAGAGAAAAAGTACAGTTTTTATTCGCGTCGGATATAGAAGCAATTTTTGAAAAAAAAAGAAAAACCTGTCAATCGGCAGAATGGTAACATTTGTTTCATTGCCCCCACCCGTTTCATGAGTACTATCGAACATTCCACCCTGTTAAAATTAGCTCGCGATTTTGTCCAACAAAAACGTTTGGAAATGCGCTCAATAGAAGGGGCATTTTTGGTAGGCTCTGTCGCTCGGCAGGAAGCGCTGTTAGGTGGGGTGGTGGATTTAGACGTTTGGCTGATAGATTATAGCGAAAGCGAAATTGCTTTCCCCTATGTCTGGCTTTCCAATGACGTACATATCGAATATCGGCGTTTTAGCCCATCTGCTTTTGAAAATAAACGAGCTTTACGCGGCGACCCCTACTTAGGTCCCGCGTTGTTTTCGGCGGTGCCTTTGTATGACCCGCGCCACATACTGGATCTAGTGCAGGCGAGTTTGCGAAGCACCTACGACTCGCCGGAAAATATCTATTTGCGGGCACGTAATGGCTACCAACAGGCGCAAAGTGCGTTTAAAGAGTTAGGGCGCTACTTGCGAAGCGCAGTGCCGAGTCCCGTGCCAGTCAAAGTCTTACAAAACTTGCACGCTGTGGTGTCTCACGCCAGCATTGCTATGATGACCATCAACCGCAACTATGCCTGTGGACGGCGGCATTTTGTTATGTTTAACAGTGCGGCAAATGCAATGCAACAAACTGAACTTAGCCAAATGGCATACCAAACTTTGGGCTTTGATGGCTTGGGGGTGGACGATTTTCGCACGCTCTTGGGCGAGTGGGAGCAATTGCAAACTTATTATCAAGCGAGCGCCAATTTGGAATGGGAGCAAGAACTCGCTTGGGATAGCCGGCGAAACTATTTTCGCAGGGGCTGGCAAACGCTGGTAGATGGTGGGCAAGTGCTCCCGGCTCTGGCTCATATGGAACAGAATTTCTTGCAGGTTTGGCAGAGCGTTGAGAGTGCGGTTTCTATCAGTGAGTTGGAGCAACTGCAAAAAACCTACCAAAACTGGCTGGCTTTAACCGGAAAACACCAACCCCAGCAACTGAGTCAGGCAATTTGGCGAGCCAAAGATTTCCTGGCGGGTTTAGACCGTTTCTTGTTAGATTGGGCATATCAAAACAACCTAGAGCAGTTGTAAATTTATACCGTACATTGGGTGCGGTTCAGTTTTTCG
>DKKK01000037.1 GCA_002455215.1 Anaerolineales bacterium UBA6668
CCGAAAAACTGAACCGCACCCATGCTACCTAGAGTCCCGTTAATTACAATACCTAAAGCATCCGTTGCACCACTGCGCCGCAAGGTATCATTGGTCATCCAGCTAGCGGGACCATCTGCAGTGGGCAACCCGCCACACACATTGCGTTCCATACTGGCATAGGTAGGAAATGCACTGCCACTGCTCCAAGCCGCCCCAGCAATATTTGCCGAATCGCGAAGCACATTGGATTGGTCTATCAATTGCAAAGTCTCACCGCTAGTGCTCAAACTACCTGTATAGACAAATGCGCCAGCGATGTTGGTCGCAGAAGCATCGCTTTCTAGCACAATACAAGCCCCATTCACTAACCCACCACCATTCACAAAGCTTAAATCAATGTTGGGTGTACCGTCCGAACCTTTTAAACGCCAACCGACAAACGATAAAGGTGTTGCCCCGCCATTACACAACTCAATGTATTCATGTCCACCATTGGCAACCGTACCCATCCAACCCACTTCACTGATGTAAATGCCATCCGGCGTTGGCGCATCGTTGTCATTGATAGCAACAGATAACACACTACTTGCTCCATTTAAGGCTATATCTGCACTGGTTGCACTTACAGTTACATTGGTGGTGTGATAACCTTCGCTAACTGCATCATCTATTGCCGTCACTATCACAACTTGGGGGATAGATGCATTGGCAGGTGTAAAAGTCAGGATGGTTGGACTTAAGGTGACTTGTGTGCCAGTGGTGAGTGTAACGGTGACATCTGCGGAGGGTGCGCTCCCCAGAATAGAAATTTGGAAGGTGTCAGTTGCCCCGCCTTCGGTGGCAACAACCCCACCCAGTGGGTCTACTGCTAAGAATGCTCCCACCGCAACATCATTGGCGGCTTTTGGCGTTCCCCCCACCGCAATGCTACTCGCCCAGTTGCCAGCAATTGAACCCGCAATACTCGCCAACCGGCGAGAAAGGGTCAAAGTCCCCGTATTGTTGCCAGCGGGCCAGCCAGTATCAAAACTCACGGTATCTACCACAGCGGTTGTGGCATCTGTCAATGTGATGGTGTCGCCTGAATTGCTGAGTCCCAGCGTAGGTAGGCTAAAATCACCAGTTGGAGCAGTTGCGCCACCGTCTTTGTCAATTATCAAAAACGCACCGGGGTTTAGGATCGTTGGGCTAGGGAATACGAATTGGTTGGCATCTTCGCTGAGCGTCCATCCGCCGATATCAATGGCAACTGCTCCCGGATTATACAGTTCAACCCATTCATCCGTTGCACCCCAATTGACTTCATTAACGACTACATCCAGAGGGGCGGCAATCGTTGTTCGAGCGCCTAGCATTGCGAGTAAAATGCAGATACAGATACCCCAAATCATGCGCGATTGTTTGATATTCGACACAACCAAGAATTGTGTTTTTTGCCCTGAAAAAGAAGATGTACTTCTGACCCGTGCTGAATATGGGTTATTTTTGAAAAACTTTTTGATAAAAGGGTATTGNNGTGAAAACAAATCATTATGCAGGTTTGTCGCCAGATAAGTGGGAAACAACCTAAAATAGCACCGTCAAAATTCAGCATAATCTCTCAAGCTGAAAAATCTGTGTTAAGGACAGATGGACTGCCGACACGCTCCTGATTCGGTACGCAGATTGAACGGATTAGACGGATGACCCAGTTCAGAAGAGTGAGTTTTCTCCCGACAGCGAAAGCAGAGACGCGGTTACGGGGCTAGAGTGATGGACTCAGTAACAAGCATCCAACAGTTCATCGTTAGGTTTTTTGGCGGGGGCGATATTGTAACGCTTCGGCAACATGTTGGGGCTGAATTTTGTCGCTATTTGCCAAATCTGCCACAGTACGAGCTAGTTTAAGCACTCGATGGTAGGCACGCGCACTCAATTGCAATTGTTGCATTGCCCGGCGTATCAGAGCTTGCCCGGTTTCATCCAACTGACAATGAACGCGCACATCTTCCGGGCGCATATCGGCATTGGTCAGCACACCTCGTTGTTTGACAGATGCAAAGCGTTGGCGTTGTCGCTCGCGTGCTGTCTCAACCCGTAGTTGAATTTGCTCGGAATTCTCGCCCAGTTGTGCGCCACTTAATTTTTCAAACTCTACCCGCGGCACTTCAATATGGATGTCAATGCGGTCTAACAGTGGACCGGAAATACGCTTTTGGTAGCGTGTCACCAAAGCAGGAGCGCATGAGCACTCGCGGGTGGGGTCGCCATAATACCCGCACGGGCAGGGATTCATCGCCGCACACAACATAAAATTGGCAGGAAAGGTGAGCGAACCATGTGCGCGGGCAATCGTCACCGTTTTGTCTTCCAGCGGTTGTCTGAGTACTTCCAAGACGCGCTGGGGAAATTCGGGCAATTCATCCAAAAAGAGCACGCCACGGTGGGCAAGTGAGATTTCTCCCGGGCGCGGAATATTGCCACCCCCCACCAAACCGGCATGGCTGATGGTATGATGGGGCGCACGAAAGGGGCGTACCGTCATCATCGGGCTATCTTCTGTCAGTTGGTCGGCAATGGAATACACGCGCGTCACATCCAGTGCTTCGTCAAAACTTAGGCGGGGCAGGATGGAGGGTAAAGCACGTGCCATCAGCGTTTTACCTGCACCAGGTGGACCCGACATCAGCAGGTTGTGCGCTCCCGCCGCCGCCACTTCCAAAGCGCGTTTTACATGCTGTTGCCCACGAATTTCACGGAAATCGGTGGCATACTGCTGGTGCAAGATTGCATCGGCTAGATTGACTTCAACTTGTGCTGGGGTTATCGGTGTCAGGTTGGATAGGTGATGCACGAGTTGGCGTAAATCGGCAATTGGATAGACTTGCAAACCGGGCACCAATGCCGCTTGGTGGGCATCTTCGGTGGGCACAAACAGGTGTGTAATCCCTAGCTGGCGTGCTAGTGCCGCCATGCTTAACACGCCCCGTACATGGCGTACACTGCCATCCAGCGATAGTTCACCAATAATAAAGGCGTTTTCCACGCTTTCGGGTTGTAGCTGACCGCTAGCAATCATTGCGCCAACCGCAATTGGCAGGTCATAGGCAGGACCTTCTTTGCGGATGTTGGCAGGGGCTAGATTAACAGTCAGTCGGTGGGCAGGGGCTAAAAAGTCGCTGTTTTTGAGTGCGGCTTGCACCCGCTCACGCGATTCTTGCACAGCCGTATCGGGTAAGCCAACTATGATAAATGAACGCAAACCACGATTCTCATAGTCTACTTCCACTTCAATTTTGACTGCTTCGATCCCAGCCAGGGCACAGGAAAATACTTTAGCAAGCATGACACTAATTATATACCGAAGGAAAGTTTTTTTAGGCAAAATCGCCGGGCATAGTCGGTAAGCCATACCGACTATGCCGAATTGATTCGCTGATAACGCACGTTCAGCACCTCGCTAGGGGTAGCCTGGCTTTCAGCCCAGTGGGATGCACACCATTAACGAACAGCCGTTTTCCATTACCTAGGGTGAGCGGGTAAATCATCAGCCGAAACTCATCTACCAAATCATGTGCTAGCAAAGTTTGTACCCAATGCCCGCTACCCCAAACGTGCAAATCTGCTCTAACTTTTAAGGTCGTTACTGACGCGTGTATTGGAAGTAACATATTTGGTAGCCGTATTCACTTCCGTTCAAATATCCACATGATTGCTCCAGTCAGGCTCCCAGATCTCAAAGGTTTTTCGTCCCAAAAGCAGGTCAAAATCCGAGTGCATTTGTTTGGGCATCGCCGTTGCTCGTAGTGCGTCTGAGTAGGGCGTAATTTCCCCCGTGTGTAAAGCCGCCACTGCAATCTTCATCTTGCCCGCCTGAGCTTGAATCACACCATCCAGTGTGTTGTGTTCCAAAACAATAATTTTTCTTATATAAGAATAAACTTTAGGCGAACAACCAACGATGCTTTATGTGTGCCAAACACAAAGTTTGTGGTATTTAGCACCGGTGAGAGTACCAGAACGCTGTAAAACCAACCGGATGCTGAACAATCGAGCGGAAACGTTTTATTGCGCCATAACGGGCGAATAATCCACAAACTTGCCCCCTTCATATACTAACCAAGTGCGGCTCAGCGGGTAAGGCAAGGATGCAGTTTTTTGGAGTAATTCTTCAATAATGGTGGGAATGTTTTTGTTGTTTTCTCCACCAAAAAGGATTAAATCGCGATTGAGTGGGAGTGCTAACAAACGTCCTTGCACTTGGGCTCGCAAATAATTAATGCTGGAAGGTGAAAGCAACACCGCACTTTCGTAATTCCCATCCACTTTAGGGAGCCACATACCATTACCACCCAACCACTCTATTTTGAAACGTTTACGGAAGTTTTCGAGTGCCAAGTGAAAAACCCCATCTATACTTAAGCCAAGGGTTTCCATGTCATTGGAATCCAAATAGCGCATACCATTTGGCAAATCCTGTACAAAACACACTGCCAAGTTAGAAGAAAATGGCATAAAAATGGGCTGGGGCGCAGGCACAGCCTCTTGCACTTGGCGTTGTATGGCATCAATGAAGTCCATTGGTTTTAAGATGGCTAAAATACTCTCCCGTTGCATTTGGAGCTCCAGCGTTGAAGTATCCAGTGTGGCGTGTTGGAGCAACTTTTTAATTAAATCATCATATTCACGCCCATTTTGTTGATAGACGCGGTAACTATTGCCCAAAAAGCAGGTATTGCTTGCGCCATCCGGCGATTTTATTGTCAAATGCTCTTCGTCTGGTTGCTCAATGGCAAGACCAGGTTTGTGCTTGTGCAAGGCACGCACCACTCGCTCGCGGAATTGCGCCAGTGTAAAGGTGTAATGTCCAAATAGGTGTGGAATGCCAAGTTGTGCGGCTATCCAAAGCAGAATTGATTTCATACTAAAACGCTCTCCAAAAAATCATTTACAACTCGCGCATATTGTTCAGCTATTTGCGGTGTTGGGTGTGTTTAGAACCACCTGTCCCGTGCCAGATGCGGAAGGCAATTTTGTTCCCGCCAATGATGTTCAGTGTAACCCGCCAATGGGTTATTGGCAAGGAAATGCGGCAAAATGTAGATTTGCGCATTTCTTAAATTTATTTAATCAAAACTTGAACAAGATTTAATCCAGATTTGCGGCTGGCTTAAACTTGTGTTGCTATACTTCGCCTAACAGATTGATGCATCAATCTAGCGCAAACACAAAAAAATTTCAAATCAGGAGTTTGAAGAAAAATTATGTTGAAAAAAATATTTGGATTGATGGCAACCATTGGGCTAACTGCCATGCTTGCCGCATGTGCGGCTCCCGCTACGGTTGCTCCCACTGCCGCCCCAATCACCGAAGTCGTTTCCACTGAAGCATCCGCTACAGACGTTTCAGCCGCTGAACCCACAAAAGAAATGATGACAGAAGAACACGGCATGTTACCCATGGTGGACCCCACCAGCGTGGAGGGGGATGTCATCACCGCCGGTAGCTCCACTGTCTTCCCGCTTTCCGAAGTGATGGCACAACGTTTCATTGATGAAGGCTATGCGGGCAACATCACCATTGACAGTGTGGGCACCGGTGCTGGCTTTGAACGCTTCTGCGTTTCTGGCGAAACCGACATTGCCAACGCCAGCCGCGCCATCAAAGACAGCGAAAAAGAAGCCTGCGCCGCCATTGGGCGCGAACCGATTGAATTTCGTGTGGGCACCGATGCCTTAGCGGTGGTGGTTAACCCTGAAAACGATTGGGCAACTGACATAACCATGGCAGAGCTTGCCCTGCTGTTTGGCACAGCCGAAAAGTGGAGCGATGTGCGCCCCGAATGGCCCGCCGAATCCATTCTGCGCTTTACCCCTGGCACCGACAGCGGCACGTTTGACTACTTTGTGGAAGTCGTCTTTGAAAAAGATAAGACAGTTCCACTCGCCGCCAAAAACTTACAACTCAGCGAAGATGACAATGTGCTAGTTGCTGGCGTGGAAGGCAACCCATATGCCATTGGCTACTTTGGCTACGCCTACTTCCAAGAAAATGCCGACAAGCTGAACGCAGTTGCTATTGATGGCGTTGCTCCCAGCTTTGAAACCGCCGAAGATGGCACCTACCCCATCAGCCGCCCGCTGTTCATCTATTCTGATGCCACCCTCCTCGCCGAAAAGCCCCAAGTTGCCGCCTTCATCAACTTCTACCTGACCTATGTCAACGAAGAAATTGCCAACGTGGGCTACTTCCCCGCCAGCGAAGACGCACTCAAAGCTTCTATGCAAAATTGGCTAGATGCTGTTGGTCAATAAATACTACCTAGATGATGCGCTGAGCGAGGGGAACACCCCTCGCTCAGCGTTCTACTATATTCGGTACAGACGAGAATGGCACTTTCTCCCTTAAGAAAAAAGGCGCAATTCTAACCCGTGTTGAACACAAGCTTAGCCAATCCCCGAACCAATTTATGAAATCAGTTTTATTTGTTTGCACACACAATAGCGCACGTTCGCAAATGGCAGAAGGCTTACTGCAAAGTTTGGGCGCAGGGAGCTTTTCTGCTTTTAGTGCCGGCACAGTTGCCACAATGGTGCGCCCCGAAGCAGTTGAAGTGATGCAAGAACTTGGAATAGACATTAGCCATCACACGTCCAAAATTATTGAGCAATTTTTGCACCGAAAATTTGATTACGTGGTGACCGTGTGCAACAACGCCTTAGAAACTTGCCCTTTGTTCCCTTTAGCTCAGCATCGCTTGCATTGGAACATCTCCGATCCTGCCAGTGTGCGCGGAAGCTCGGAAGAACGCTTAGCCGCTTTCCGCACAGCACGCGACCTGCTCCACCACCGAATCACAAGCGAAATTCTGACTGTAGGGGAATCGGGTGAACCCTTTGTGAGATAATGATTCAAAACGTATCCAATCGGCAATTGTCTTCGCTGTCTTTCTACCTAGCTCAACCCCAACCTTTCTTGTATGAATACTACTCTGCACCAAAAACTCAAAAAGCAACCCCGATGGCACGAAGCGTTGATACAAGCCAGCTTATTTGCTTGTGGGGCAATCTCCATTGTCACTACAGTAGCCATTGTTATTGTGCTCTTCACTGAGTCGTTTGGTTTTTTTGCCCGCACGCAATGGCAAGAAAGCCGGATTGAAGTTGCTATCGATTATCCTGCCACCGCTACTGAAATCCAACTCGCCGCACAGGGAGACACCATCGAAAATGGCACGCTCATCCGTCTTGGCTCCGAAGAACTCCGCATCACAAAATTCACAACGAATTTAGCCGTGGTGGAGCGGGCGCAAAACGGCACAACTGCCGCCGCCCTACACGCCGAGCAAGCCGTATTCATAGGACGCAAAGTTACGTTGGGTGAATTTTTTGGTGGCACCGAATGGCAACCCCAAATTGGCAAGTTTGGTATCTGGGCACTCGTCAATGCTACCCTAATGACCAGTATCATTGCCATGCTCATTGCGCTCCCACTAGGTTTGAGTGCCGCCATTTACCTAAGCGAATATGCCAACCCAAAAGCCCGCAGTATCATTAAGCCCATTCTTGAAATTTTGGCAGGTATTCCCACAGTCGTATATGGCTTTTTTGCCTTCACCTTTGTCACACCCCTCTTGCGGCAATTGTTTGGCACTGATGTAGTCGAAAGTCTCAACACGCTTTCGGCAGGCTTGGTGATGGGCATCCTGATTGTGCCCTTGGTCAGCTCAATGAGTGAAGATGCACTTAGTGCCGTGCCAGATCGCTTACGCCAAGCGGCTTATGGTCTTGGTGCAACCAAATTTGAAACTGCCATTACGGTGGTTGTGCCTGCCGCCATCAGCGGGCTTGCCGCCGCCTTCATTGTGGCACTCTCCCGCGCACTGGGCGAAACCATGATTGTGGCACTTGCCGCCGGGGGGGGGGCCAACTTCACCTTCAACCCTTTCAAAGCCGCCGAAACCATGACTGGGCACATTGTGCGCATTTCCAGCGGCGACCTAAGCTACCAAAGCATTGATTACAGCAGTTTGTTTGCCATCGCACTCCTACTGTTTGCCATGACACTCACACTCAACATAATTAGCCGCCAAATTGTGCGCCGCTTTCAGGAGAAGTACGACTAATGACCGAACCCACTCCCTTACACCCAATCGCGGGCGAACGCCGCCCCAGTTGGTTGGCAAGCCACGCCAGTCAACGGCAACAAACTGCCAAAATTTGGCAATTCACCTTCCTTGCCAGCACCATTTTTGCAATCTTCACACTGCTTTTACTTTTCTACAACATCCTGAACGATGCCTTTGGCTATGTTGCCGTTGTGGAAAAAGTGCCCAGCGAAAGTTTGGCAGTGAATGGTGTACCCTTGGAAGAACAAACCCCCGAGCAATTGATTGCCATCTTGCAGGACTATGAATCCGCCGGCTGGATGCGTGCCCGCGAGAAGGAACAGCCTTTGCTAGAGCGTCCACATGCCGAATTGCTGACTTTGGTGCGCGAGCGGGTGGTGGAACCAGAAGTGAAAGATTTGTGGAACTTAACCGAAAGCATTTTCCAGCGTGCGGCAATTGAACAAAAGATAGCGGAAAAACACCCCACCGCTCGTTTGGAATTTCGCAGTTGGCTCACCCCCGCCTTCCTGACCAACCCCCAAAACCCCGACCCCAATTATTCTGGGGTGCGCACTGCCATTTTAGGCTCACTCTGGATTATTTTCATCACCATTGTCATTGCACTCCCCATTGGCGTGGGGGCGGCAGTCTATTTGGAAGAATACGCCGCCGATAACGGGTTCAATCGCTTGATTCAGACCAATATCTACAATTTGGCAGGGGTGCCTTCCATCATATATGGCATTTTGGGGCTGGCAGTGTTTGTGCGCTTTGCGGTGCAGTTAACCAGTGGCAACTTGTTTGGGGTGGTAGCTGACCCCGCCACCGCCAATGGGCGCACCATCCTAAGCGCGGCACTCACACTGGCGTTACTCATTTTGCCCCTGATTATCATCAATGCCCAAGAAGCCATTCGCGCCGTCCCCAACAGTTTGCGCCAAGCCAGCTATGGGTTGGGCGCAACCCAGTGGCAAACGGTGTGGAATCATGTTTTGCCCAATGCCGTGAGTGGCATTCTGACCGGCAGTATTCTTGCCATCTCACGTGCCATCGGGGAAACAGCCCCACTGGTGGTGATTGGGGCATCCACCTTCATCACCATAGACCCCAACGGTCCGTTTTCCAAATTCACCACCTTGCCCATTCAAATTTACCAATGGGCATCCCGCCCACAACCCGAATTTCACAAACTTGCCGCCGCCGCCATTTTGGTGTTGTTGGCACTTTTGCTAACTCTCAACGCCGCCGCTATTTTACTGCGCAATCGCTTTGCGCGGAGACTGTAAACCATGGTAAACCCTGTTGATTTGAATACAAAAACCAGCACGCATTTCACCCCCGAAGAAACTGCCCTTTCGGCACAAGATTTGAACGTCTATTATGGCAAATTTCGGGCGGTCAAAGGCGTTAGCTTACGCATTCCGAGCCGAAAAATCACCGCGCTCATTGGACCTTCCGGTTGCGGCAAATCCACCCTTTTGCGTAGTTTCAATCGCATGAATGAGCTATTTGGTGCGCACATTGAAGGGAAAATTTTGTATGACGGGTTGAACATCTATGCCAAAGAAATTGACCCAGTGCTGGTGCGTGCCCGCATTGGCATGGTCTTCCAAAAGCCAAACCCATTTCCCAAAAGCATTTACGAGAACGTGGTTTGGGGCGCAAAAATTAACGGCTTCAAAGGTAACACCGATGAATTGGTGGAAACATCGCTTCGCCAAGCCGCTCTTTGGGATGAAGTGAAAGACAAGCTAAAGGAAAGCGGGCTGGGTTTGTCGGGTGGGCAACAACAACGCTTGTGTATTGCTCGCACCCTTGCCACCAAACCCGATGTTATCTTGATGGATGAACCTTGTTCGGCACTGGACCCAATTGCCACCCTGCGCATTGAAGAACTGATGCGCGAATTGGTAAAATCCTATACAATTGTAATTGTCACCCATAATATGCAACAAGCCGCTCGTGTTAGTGATTACACTGCCATGATGATGATGGATAGCAATGACCGGGCTGGCTATTTGGTGGAATATAACCCCACCGAAGAGATGTTTACCAACCCCACCGACCAACGCACGCTCGATTATGTGACCGGACGCTTTGGCTAATTTGATTACAGGAGTATTTTATAATGTCCTTTATTCGCTCTGTTCTCGATAATGAATTGAAAGAAGTTGAAACGGAAATTTTGCGCTTGGGCAATTTGGTGATTGGGCAATTACGCCAAGCAATGACGGCACTACACACCCGCGATGCCAAACTCGCACGGGAAATTATTGCCGCTGATGCCGAGCTAAATGAAATTGCGACATCTGTCGAAAAACACTCGGTGGTGACTATCGCCCGCCAACAGCCACTTGCCAGCGATTTGCGCCGCATTATTGCAGATTTGTATATTGGCAAAGAGTTGGAACGCATGGGCGATTATGCCGCCCGCGTTGCCAAAGCCGCCATGTTAATATCGGATCAGGATGATGGGATTGCCCTGCCCAAAGAATTGGCAGATATGGCAGAAATCAACGAAAAGCTATTAATCGGTGTTCTGGAAGCTTATCTGGCGCACGACCCTGCCGCCGCCCGTTCTGCCGCTTCAGGAGATGACCAAGTGGATGCACTATACGACCAATTTGTGCATAATTTAATGGAACAGATGGCAGGAAACCCAAACGCCACCAACCGCCATGTGCGTTTGCTATTTGCTGGGCACTATTTGGAGCGTATCGGTGACCGTATCACCAACATTGCCGAACAAGTTGTTTATATGGAAAGCGGACGCAATGTGGAATTGAACCCATAAGTGATTGAGCAAAGGGATATTGCTTGTTGCAGGCAAGGTGTCGCCAAACCCTTGCCTGCCTTCACAAATTCTTACCCATTTCTGAAAACTCGAAAAATCGCCCACTCATTTGCTCAGATTGCGTATAATAGATGTATTCGTTATGAATACGCGCAAATCTCTCCCATTGTGGCTGACCACAGCCTTCACAGCCACTACGCTCAGTGTGGTAGTGGCAATCCTATACGCAATGGTTGCCGTTGCCTTTGTGGCTTTGGGCATTATGGGCGAAAATTTTGGCACAAGCCGCTTTGGCGAAAGCTTAATTGGCGTGGGCTTTTTGGCAATCTGTGCCGGTCCCTTTGCGCTAGTGCTCGGTATTTTGCCTTTTGTTTTGGTATGTTCGTTGGCGGGTGTGGTGCTTGGCGGGCTGTTAACAGCCTTACAACGCTGGCACTCCGTGTGGTTGGGGCTGGCACTCGGCACGCTAGTTGGCGGCGTCCTGGCAATGGGTGTCAACTTAGCCTTAGCACCTTCCTTTTCCACATCCCCCAATGACAGCACACCCTACATCCTGTGGCTGTTGGTTCCTAGTATTTTGGCGGTTGGGGTGCTGGCTGGGGCAGGTGCGTGGTCGTTCCGCTCTACAAAGTAAATTTTTTGGTCAATTTCATTCATTTTCCATCCTAATCTCATGTTTGACAGTTTTTTTAACCGCCGTGATGATGAAAGCCGCATTCGTCAAGAAGGACGCTTGCCCCCCGGTCAAAGCCTGACCAACCGCTTCCCGGTTTTGCATTATGGACCCACCCCAAAGCCGAACTTGGAAAGCTGGAACTTGCGTGTTTTTGGCGAAGTGGAGCAAGAACGCTCTTGGAATTGGCAGGAATTTAACCAACTGCCACGCCGCAAAATTAAGATGGACATCCACTGTGTCACGCGTTGGAGCAAGTTCGACACCGAGTGGGAAGGCGTTCACCTGCAGGATTTGTTGGAGCATGGCATATTACGGCTTAAAACCAGTGCCCGTTATGTTATCCAGCATTGCGAGTACAACTTCACCACCAATACGCCCCTGGAAGTGGCTCTTTCTGACATTTTTCTGCTTGCCACGCATTTTGATGGCGCACCCCTTTCGCTCGACCACGGTTTTCCCTTGCGGGTGGTGGTGGGCGCATTGCCGGGGCGCAAAGACCTAGCAGACCCATATTTTTGGAAAGGGGGCAAATGGCTACGCAGTTTGGAATTTTCTGCCAATGACAAACTGGGTTTTTGGGAGCAAGCGGGCTATCACAACGCCGCCAATGTGTGGAAGGAACAACGTTTTGCATATGAATAAAGCCCTTGTTTATCAACGCTCTGCTTGCCCGAAGAATTCAACCTTCAGAAAAAAGGCATCTTTGACACAGTTAACCGGTGTTGCTGGTTTAGAAAAAATCGTCTCGCCCTTGACCCAAACAGAATGTTCTCAACATTTTGCTGAAGTTATCGGGTGAGTTCTCAAAACTACACAAAGCGAAGTGTTTTATGAAATTATCTCTCGAAAAAATAGACTTTGGTTCAATGCTTCAAGACCTGCTGATTGAAGCCGATGTAAATGTGGACATGCTGGAAACAGAAAGGGCAGGACATTATGAAAGTATCCACTATCTGATTTTAGAATATGCCAAGCAACGCCTAATCCACAATTCTCGCCAACCGATTGATGCAGATGAATTGTGGGAACTGCTTGCCAAAGACCGCAAAAGCATCAAAAAACTGGATAAAGCCATTCAAAAATGGGGTATCTATCGTGAATTGGTGACAACCCAAGCTCCCGCTTTGCTGGCAGAGATTGAACAAGCATTAGGTGGGCATTTGCAAGCCGAATCTCCCAACTCAAATGAGCAAGCCGAATTGACCGAAGGACAACCTTAGACCCCATTGCAAATTATGCCCAAAGATTACGCCATTCTCCCACCCACCCAAGTACGGCGCAGTGACCGAGCCATTACAGATGTTCAGTGGATTACCGATTTTGTCCGACAAGCGGCAGTTGGCACTTTTGCTACCGAACACAACGGACAACCCTTTCTCAATAGCAACTTGTTTGCCTACTCAGCAGAACGACACGCCATTTATTTCCATACTGCCAATGTGGGGCGAACCAAAGCCAATGTAGAGCAAAACCCAAAAGTGTGTTTTACGGTATTTTCAATGGGACGTTTGCTCCCCGCCGCAGAAGCGCTTGAATTTAGTGTGGAGTATCAAAGTGTAGTCGCTTTTGGTACGGTGCAGGTGGTAGAAGAAACTGGTGAAGCAGAGTACGGTTTGCAACTGCTAATGGATAAGTATGCTCCGCATTTGCGCCCTGACCGTGATTACCGCCCAATTCAATTAGAAGAAATTCGCCGGACGGGTGTATTCCGCATGGATATTACCGAATGGGTGGGTAAACGCAAAAAGGTTGCGGATGATTTTCCGGGTGCGTTCTGGTACTCACACGCTGATGCAAATTCTTAATGTACCGCTCTCTGCGCAAAGGAAATACTCGTCCGCCGCTTTGGTTTTGGATTGCACTGCTCATCGCGGTGGTAGGCGCTTTTGCTGTTGGGGCTTACCTGTTTTTGCCGCAAGCCCGCTCTATTCTGAGTGGCGATTACAAACGGCTGATGACCTGGCTCGGCGATTCTTCCGACCATCAAGATTGGGACATCCCTGCCCAAGCACATTGTGGCAGGGGCGCGATGCTCTTTCCAACAGAAGGGTTTATCGGTTTTGACCGTGGGGATAGTTTTCGACCTGGGCACTTACACTCCGGCTTTGATATCTTCAGCCCAGCCAAACAAGAAGGCGCTACCCCAGTTTATGCCGCCTATGATGGATACCTAACCCGTGAAGCAAGTTGGCTGAGCACGGTGATTATTCGCCACCCTGATTTTCAACCGATTGTCAATGGCGCTCAAATTTGGACCTATTACACCCACATGGCGTCCGGTGATGGTACAAAATCGTTTATCGCCTCTGCTTTTCCCGCGGGCACTTACGATGTCTTTGTACGGGCAGGCACTTTGCTCGGCTATCAGGGCACTTGGTCTGGCGACCCAGCCGACCCGGTGGGTTTGCATCTGCACTTTTCTGTTGTCAAAAGTGCGGGGGATGGCAGTTACCTGAACGAAGGATTCATGCAAAACACCTTTGACCCGGCGCCGTTTTTAGGGGTTGTGTTGGGTGAAGATGGCATTTACACTTGCCTATCCCAGTCTCCTAACTGATCCTTTTGGCATGTGAATTGTGACATTGTGGATGATTTGTGAGTCTATTTCTGTTACATACTGAGCACGGGTACTATTCGGCACACATACTGAATAGTGGGTATGGGCATCCACCTAAAGCGCCGGCGGTTGCAAGCGGCACAATTCTATGCGCTTCAAAATAGGTTTGCCACAATCACAACTGTATTCGACTCAAGTCGAATATAAAAACAGTGTGATTAATCAGTATCTAACAGTTCACCTGTAAAATGAAGGTACGATTGTTTATCTCAGGAGCAGTACTATGTTTTATTTTGACCCAATGTATTTGATGTGTGTTGCCCTGCCCGGCATGATTCTGGTGGGGGGGGCTTCTTGGTATGTTAGTTACCAAATGAATAAATGGAGCCGCATTGCCAATTCGCGCCAACTCAATGGCGCACAGGTAGCCAGTCACTTGTTGCACGCTGGTAGGCTGGGTACTGTGCGTTTGGAACCAACCCCATCCGGCGACCACTATGACCCGCGTGCCAATGTTTTGCGGCTTACCGCCGGCATTGCCAATCAACCGAGTGTAACCGCTATGGCGGTTGCCGCCCATGAAGTAGGTCATGCCTATCAAGACCGTGATAATTATCCATTGCTAGTGTTGCGTGGTGCGATGGTGTCTTCCGTCAATATCGGCTCGCAAATTGGGTGGTGGTTAATTTTTGGCGGTTTGATGCTAGCCGGCTGGGTAAATTCATCCTTTGGCACAACAGTCGCCTGGATTGGGGTGGCTTTGTTTGCTCTTTCCGCCGTGTTTGCTTTGGTGACTTTGCCGGTAGAATTTGATGCTAGTTCAAGGGCGCTAAAAATGCTGGATGAAAACGGCTTTTTTGTCACCCAAGAAGAACGCAATGGGGCAAGAGCCGTGCTGACCGCCGCCGCTCTCACTTATGTTGCCGCATTCTTCCAATCTTTACTGCAGGTGTTATATTTTGCCATGAAAGTTGCCGCCATTGGTAACAGACGGCGTGACTAAAGAAGACAGCATATGTTAAATGGCTGGCTGATTCTTGGCTTTGTAGTTAGTGTTGCTTTATTGTTGGCTGGATGGTTGTTCTGGCAATTAATGATTGCCGAAGGCGTATTCTGGGGGCAAAAATGGGTGACACGTCTATATGATGCAAATGCACACCGCTACGAAGCGATTAAGGCATACCAACCGCAATTTGAAGAAGAGCGCATCGGTGAACCACTAGCCCTTGCGCTCTATGGTTTAAAATCTCCAAAAGTGTTGGATGTTGCCTGCGGAACTGGACGGGTGGGGCGTGCTTTACACGCATTTTCACCGCAAATACCGGTCTTTGGGGTAGATGCCAGCTTGGCGATGCTTCGATGGCGAGAAACTCTGCAAAGTTTGCAAATAGCCCCTTCATCTGCGCAAGCGCTCGCTGTGCANNATTTGCCGCCGTTACCTGTATGGAAGCGATGGAATTTATGCCGTCTGCCCGTGCCGCATTACGCGAGTGGGTGCGTGTTTTAGCGCCTGCGGGCGTCATTTTGCTGACACACCGCATTGGCTGGCAAGCCCGCCTAGCAAGCCGCGATTATCTCAACCGTGAAGAGTTGACTCAGGCATTAACCGAATTGGGATTGGTGGCGGTTGTTTTCCAAAGTTGGACTACCGACTACGATCTGGTGTGGGCACACCATGCAGGCGATTGATACGTACCCAATTTCGAGACGCGCTTTTTTCTTAAAGAATAAACTCCTACATTCGACCCATGTCAGATACCACTGTGATTGCGGCAAGCCTATTTTGAAGGACATAGGATCGTTGCCGCTTGTGCGGCTCACAAATTACCGGCGCTTTTGGTGAGTACCGATATCTGCTATTCGGCATCAACCCAATAGCAGATAGCTTCTCATTCGCGCATTGTTTGCATTAAAGTTAGAAAAATGCTTGTAGCGATTGACAGCCCCTTATTTTATCGTTATAATTCCTGTGCGTATTCAGCCGCCTAATGGCGGCTATATTTTTCTGTATCTGGCAGGTATACGCACCCCAAATTTATAATCCAGATATCAATACACAAATTAAAAGCAGGTGAAAAATGAGCGACGAAATTACCCCCACTCCAGCCCCCACTTTAGGTGAACTTAAGCGTAAACAGCAGTTTACCGGCACTGTCAAAAAAGTGACTCCTTTTGGAGCGATTATGGACATTGGGCTAGACAAACCAGCCTTACTCCACATTACCCAAATTCCCCACGAAAAAGAACAATCTATCAATGACTTGGTTCAAGAAGGTCAAGAGCTAATTGTTTGGGTTCACCGTGTCCAACCGGAGAAAAACCTGGTCGAACTCACCCTAAACAAGCCTTTGGCTGTGGAATGGGGCGACATCAAGGAAGGTAGCCAATTTGCTGGTAAGGTGGTGCGCATTGAACGTTACGGTGTATTTGTTGACATCGGCGCAGAACGACCGGGCTTGGTACACATCCGCGATTTATCTGTGGATTACGTCAAGCACCCCAGCGAAGTGGTCAAGGATGGCGATGAAGTGCAGGTCAAAATCACTGCTGTCAACCGCAAGAAGAAGCAAATTGACATGAGTATCAAAGCCTTGCAAGAAACAGAGATGAAGGCAAGTGCCGATGAAGAAGCGGAAGCAGAAATTGCCACGGCAACTGCAATGGAATTTGCACTTCGCCAAGCAATGAAGAAAAATGCCCCGGCTGGCAAAGGCAAGGGCAATCGCAACAAGAAGGGTTCGAACTCAATTGCCGAAGATTTCTTCGCCCGCACTTTGGCACAGCATCGTAAATAAAATTTGCGCGTGGTCTTTTCGTTTCCACCTGCTGTCCCCAAAAAAACTGCGCTGATACCAGCGCAGTTTTTTTATTCCGGGAAAGGATTATGTACCCACACCCAAGTGCCTTTGCTTGCCCATGTATATAGCCAATAAGCATCGCTAGGAGATAGGTTGACACAACCATGCGATTTTCGAAAGCCAAAGCCATCATGCCAGTATGCGGCGTGAATTGCACGGTCGCCATCAAAATACATCGTCCATGGCACATCTTCAATGTAGTAAAAATCTGTTNNCCCCCGACATATTATCAAACTCTACCTGTGCATAGATGCGGTACAGACCCGGCTGGGTCGCAAATTGTTGCAAACCGCTAGAAATCAGTGTTGCAAATACCATACGGTCATCTTCGTAAGCCGTCAGTACCTGCTCATAAATATCAATACTAACCCAACGGTCTTCCTTAATATCTTTCGCTGGCTTTTCTTCTTGCCAAGCAACTGCCATATTGCGTTGCTCCACCCACAAATCCGCTCCTATCCGGTACCACTCCCAGTAGCCCACCAACTGTTTTTCGAGCACTTTTACCACTTGGTAGCGGCGGAGTAGTGGTGCGGCGGGGTCCGGCTCGCCACCGGCACTCGCGCTGGGGCGTACAGTTGCTACTACCCACCCCACTGGGTCTTGCGGAGGAGTTAGAAAGCGAATGCCGGCAAAGTGCGAAGGCTTTACAAAAGTTAGACGATTTGCCGCTACCCATTCCCCACCGTTGATTTTGTACCAACCTTGCCCATTGATTTCTACGTAATCTTCGGTTGTCACATACACCAACCCGCGCCCGTGTTCATTGCCTAGCAAGCGTTTGACTTGAATATCGAGTATGCCATTTTCGGGAGAGCCATACACTTTGGTATCGGGATAGATATGTGCATAAGGCAAATGAATGGCATCCGGATTATTGGCGAGTAATTGAATCCCGCTAACTTTTTCGGGCAAAGCACGCGAACACACGCCAGCGGGCAAGAGCAAGGGAAATTCTGCACAGGGGATATTGGGTGGGTAAAGCGGTGTTGGAGAAGGAGATTGCGCTGTGGCAGGGGTTTGCCATCCCAACAAAAACAGACCCGCCACAAGAACAGCCGCCCAACCTGAGAAAACATTATATCGTGCCGAATAGAGCAGAAAGTGTAATTTTTGCCAGCCCATTTTTACTATTAGATGTAAATTTTCCATCCAACAATCCTTAAGGAGTAGGGATTTGTAGCTTTGAACAAAATGTTTGTGACATAGTAGTACCCGGGGTACATTGAATTATAATTCCATTAGAATAGATAGCCGTAACTACAAAAGATTTGACACCAGCAGAATAACCGTCAATCACTTCGTTTGATGTCTGGCTTCCCCACGTCAATTGATAGGTAGCGGCTGGATTCATTGGATAAACGCCGGTTTTCATAAGCGCTTCTGGCACATCGGCTGGGGTGGTTGCCGCATTTGCCCGCAATATCAGTTGGTTAATTTGTCTAACCGCTTGCTCTTCTTCTTGCGAAATTCCGTTAAGTGTACCCAAAACGATACCGCCAATCAAAAATCCTACCCAAATGAATCCGACTGTGATGCGTTGATTGGGTAGGGCATAATAATAGTTGTGAACGTACCAATCTGTAACCCAGCGCAGAAAAAGTGTAATAGGCAAGGCAAAAATCAGGCTTGGTAAAAAAACCAACAATCTTGCCACCAATAATACACCTGCCTGTCCAGTAGAAGCCGCATTCAGTACACCTTTTACATACAAAAACAAGGTGATGACTAATGCGCTCGAGAGCACACCTATCATAAAAGATTTCGGCAAGCTACTTAAATAACCAATACATGCACCAAACAGGGTTGTTATAATGATATCCGTCCAGTTTTGTGTAATTATCAAAGGCAAATCAGGCGCTATGAACCGATTAATATAAGTACCTACCACTGCATAAGAACAAGCGAGCAATGCACCTATCAGCGTAGCAATGATTGTATGGGGAGAAAAATAGTTTCGCATGAGAAAATTTACCCGTCAAAATTGTGGTCAAAAGATGGCAATATTTTGGGTCCTTCCCCAGCGCATACTGGGTTGGGCAAAAAATCCCCCGCCAAGCAATCTAGCGTTGTACCATCTGCAAAGTATACCCGTAAGGGGAAGTAAAACATCGCACCGCCGCTTTGCCCATCAATGATTTCCTCACTACGTACATGGTCGCCCCATTCTATCCAATACGGCTGAGCTTCTGCCATCGGAAAAATACCACTACTGCGTAGCGTAAAAGGCACTTGATTCAGCCGTTTGGCTTGCATAGCGTCCAGTACCAAGCGGTTTAAGCTACGGACAGCGTGTTCTTCGGAAGTGGATAGGCGCGTGGTCGCACCCACCAAAACTCCAACCAAAGCGACACCCACAAAAAACGCCACCTGCACCTGCCAACCCGCACCTTGAAATTGTTGTTGACGATACCAATTCAATAGCGCCCGAAAAATCGAAAATGGTAGCAACATAAGCGCAACGGCGGGCATAAACAGCACGACCTTAATTACCAATAAAGATATCCAAGTAACAGTCGTCTGACTTTGCTGGATGATATCAAACGCAAACAAAAAACCAGTTGTTACAAGAGCGGCAAACAGCGCACCTTTGTACCAAGAGTTGGGAATTCCGCAGATGATTCCCACCACCATCCAAGCAAACACGGTCCAGCCAAAACGAAATAGGCTAGTACGCCAATCGCTAGATGCAATGGGAATGCCCCACAAAATAAGTTGATTGATGAAATGCTGTGTCAGCGCAAACAATAAACTGACAATACAACTCACTACGACCGCCAATTTGATACGTGGGTTCAAATAAAACTCAACAGGTGGCAAAATACGGACATAACAGGCAGAATGCGTGATATTCATTTGACAATCCGTTTTAAGAGCATGAGTCGTGGGTACACATCGCCGATGAGAAGCGATTGAATCGTTAATAGTATAGCACAAATTTTCGGTTTATTATGACCTATTCACAGGATATTCATCAATCTGCCGAAAACTTCAAGTTGATGCGCTTTCAATCTCTCATCAGCACGCACCGTTACCCCGCAGTTGCTGTAGGCGCACCAAAACTTCGGACACCCGTTCCACACTTTCTGTCAAAATTGCCGCTTGTTGCAAACTAGGCGCGGCGGTGACTAGCCCATGATTCTTCAGTAGTGCCACTTGCCCATCCGCGCCCAGCGCTTCCGCTACAGCCTGCCCTAGCTCCGGCGTGCCGGGTGCAAGATAAGGCACTACAGCCACCCGCCCAATCAGTTCGGCTTCGGTGAGTACTGGCTCAAAAGGAATCTCGGCAATGGCTAGGATGGTTGCCCAGCGAGCGTGGCTATGAATGACTGCTTGCACATCGGGGCGGGCGCGATAAATTGCCGTGTGCAAAAAGCGCTCACTGGAAGGCGTAGGCAAACTTTCATCCAATGACCGCCCTTGCAAATCCAGTGGAACCATCCATTCTGCCCGCAGTTCGCCTTTTGGCATCGCACTCGGCGTAATCCACACCTGCTCACGTTGAGCGCTTTGGCGGACGCTTAGATTCCCACCATTCGCTGTCACCAGCCGCTGGGCGTATAACGATTGCAATATGGACAGCATCTCCTGCCGTTCATCTGCGGCAGACAGCGTTTGCCGAACCGCCGGGGCAACTGCCGCTTGCAAATTCGGCGCACCTACTTCCGCACGCACTGCCGAGTACAGGCGAATTAAGTCACGCTGGATTTTTTGCATGCCCATTGCCTTGCGTGTATCTCCCGCAAACTTCATCTTACCACTCATTGCCGCCCGCATTCCGTCCAATGCGCCACTTAACATGGCATCCAACACTTCCGCCTTCATCTTCAACGTTAAATCAGCGGCATGTGGCGGGTCGCCCAATGCGCCCCACACTTGCCCGTCTGCAAAGCTCAAATAAAAGCGCAAATCCGGCTCACTCAACACATAATGCTGGATTGCCGTAGTCGTTTCGGCATAAGCCTGTAGCGCCCGGTCTTGGCTGGCACGCGCCAAAAAGCCCGTTACTACAGCGTGCATGGCGTTTGCGTTGTTAAACTGGTGGGAAACAGGCGCAGTTGGCGATTCGCTGGGGGCAAGTTTGGGGGACACTCGGAAAAACCCGCGTAGGCGAGTTAGCCAGCCCGTTGCTGGGCGCGGTGTGGCAGAGATGCTAGGGGTTGGTGTTACCACATCCGGCGTTTGTGGCGACAAGGCGGGTTCGGCAGGGCGTGCCATTAAGTCACTCACCCCCAATTGGCTTTGTGCCTGCAAGCTTTGCACCGTCTCTGCCGAAGGCGCAACGCGTGTGTCTGTCCAGCTAAATTTTGCTAGAGTAGTCGGGTTAAGCAAGTGGGCGGGAACTTGCCCATTCAAAAGCGCTTTNNTTCGCGGGTATTGCCAGCAATATGCGGGGTGGCGATGAGATTGGGCGCAGTCAACAGGCGGTCATCGCTGGCGGGCGGTTCATTGGCAAAAACATCCACCGCCGCACCTGCCAGCCTGCCGCTATGTAAAGCTTCCGCCAATGCCGCTTCATCTACCAAAGCCGCCCGCGCCGTATTGACCAAATAAGCGNNCTGAGATACGGGTCATAACTCAGCAATCGGCAACCAAAGCCCTGCAAACGGAGCGCTACCTGCCTACCCACAGCCCCCAACCCCACCAAGCCCACCGTTTTGCCAAATAGCTCACTTCCAAAAAAGGTTTGGTGTGCCTGCCCCATGCGTGCCAAATCGCCTGCTTCACCCGNNGGGCTATGTAAGAAACGGCTGGCGCTGGGCAGGTCACGCGCCAACGCTAAGAAAAAGGCGAGTGTTAAGTCGGCAACGGCATGGGCATTGCGTCCGGGTGTGTAGATGACCGGCACACCAAAAGCAGTGCAAGCCGCTACGTCCACATTCACCACCGCCCCGCGACAGCACACTACAACCCGCAGGTTGGGCAGGTGTGCCAGCACATCGGCATCGAGCAAGTCCACTTCGGTCACCAAGCCATCTTTTCCTGCCAAAGCCTGCACCAAATCAGTGCCGCTCAACACGCGAAAAGCTTCGCGGTAGGGCGCATATTCGACATCGGCAAGGCTTTGCAACGCAGTTAGGGCGTGCGAGTCCAACTGAGCCGTGACCAGCAAGCGCGGACGAAATGAGATAGAAACGGGGTCTGGGCTTTCTTCCGCCTGATAGCCTTGCAGAAGCAAACTACCCGCTAGCTGGTCACTTTCGGCACGTGCAGAGAGCACTGCCCGCCAGTCGCTGTACAAATTATCATAGGTGGAGGGGGTGGGCTGGTGTAAGTGCGTCTTGACAAAGTCAGATTGGCTGGCACTGGCAAGGGAAGCGAACACGCCTGCCCCCACACCCGCGCACAATGCCGCCCCTAAAGCAGATGAGTCTGGGCAGTCGGCGCGTAGAATCGGCAAGTGGCACACATCGCTGAGCAATTGCCCCCAATAACGGCTACGTGCCAAACCACCCGCAAGGTACAACACTTTTGGCGCAAAGCCAGACGCCAGATTGAGTTGCTCTAGGTTGGCACGCACACCAAAAGCTAGCCCCTCCAGCACGGCACGCGCCACCTGTGCTCGCTGATGTGTACCGCTCGGAGTCAGGATGTGTGAAAGGGTGAGATTGCCCACCGGTAGTCCAAGTGCTTGGGCGTTGAAAATTTCTGCGCCGAGTGTGCTTAGCAATCCAACTGCAGGCGATGTTTGTTTTTCTGCTTCTGCCAGTAAGCGGGCAACGGGTTGGGGATGGTCTGCAAATAGCAGATTGGCGAGCCAAGTTAGCGTGTCGCCCATACTACCGGCATTGCTTTCCAAGAGCCAACGTTCTGGCAGTAGGTGAATGGCGCTCCACAGGCGTGCTTGGGCATCCACCACTGGTTGAGCCTGCACCTGCTGAAGAGTGGCGCTACTCCCGGCAATTACCGCTGTTTGCCCGGCGTCAACCACCCCCACCCCAAGCAAAGCGCATTGCGTATCCGCGCCGCCCAAAAAGACTGGTGTGCCGGCTTGCAATCCAAATGCTTGCGCGGCGGATGGCTGGAGCGTTCCCAAATGGTGGGTAGCGGGTAAAATGGCGGGCAGTTTGTCTATTTGCCAGTGTGCCCATTCTGCCAGTTCAGGCGACCAACGGGCGGTGTGTAAATCAGCCAGCAGACTTTCTCCGGCTTGTGAAGGATCACTGGCAAGCGTGCCAGTCAGGCGATAATTGAGCCATTGGTCTAAGGTCAGAACCTGCTGGGTGCGTGCCAACAAGTCAGGGTATTGCTCGGACAGCCAAGCCAAGCGCGTGGCGGCAAATATTGGGTGGGGTATGCGCCCGCAACGCGCATACGCTTGCCTACCGTGCGCATCTGCCATTGCCATTGCGGTTATCGCGGCACGTGCATCGCGGTTGGGCACTGCCCACAGCACTTCCCCATGTGCATCCAATAACACCAAACTAAAGCGCATGGCAGTGGTAGCTATGCCGATCATTTGATGGGGCTGGGCATTGGCGCGGCGTAGGGCGGTTTGGGTGGCTTGAGCAAGTGCCGACCACAAATCGGGTTGGTGGGGCGACAGTGGCANNAAGTGGCAAGGCGGCACCCCAGCCGCCACTATCGCGTACCATCAACGATTGCCAAGCACAACGTGTCACCGTTACTTCGGCTGTTTGTGTATTGAGTAGCAAACATCTGCCGCCACTGCCACCGGCATCCAGTGCAAGTAGATAGGTTGACATAACCACCCGCTAAAGAAAATGGACTAAGCCCCTGCTTGCCACACCACTTCAGCGCCGTTGGTCGGCTGGCATTGGTAGATACGCGGTGTTTTGCCGGTTGCCTGCTGGTAAGCGGGTGTGACGGCTTCGATGATGCTTGGGGCACGCTCTGCATCCACCAGCGCTACGGCACAGCCACCAAACCCGGCTCCTGTCATACGTGCGCCATAGCAACCCGCTTGCTTGCGTGTTAGCTCTACCATTGTATCCAGTTCAAAACAGCTGACTTCATAATCATTGCGTAAACTGGCATGGCTGGCATCCATTAATGCGCCGAGTTTGAGCGCGTCTTGCTGGTGCATCGCTTCAACTGCTTGCAAAGTGCGCTCGTTTTCACTGACGACGTGGCGGGCGCGGCGGAAGGCTGTTTCGTCCAGGTCAGTACGCCCTGCCAATAAGTCGGCGCTGGCAAGGTCACGAAGTGCGGGGACGGCGTAGTGGCGGGNNTGGCGGGCGGCACGTTGGCATTCGTTTACCCGGTCATTGTAGGCGCTTTTTACCAAGCCGCGGCGTGTGGCAGTATCCAATACCAAAACGGCAGTACCGGCGGGTAAGGTGGCGCATTGCGTGCTTAAATCTCGACAATCTATCAGTAGTGCATTGCCTGCTTTGCCACAAGCGGAGATCATTTGGTCCATAATGCCGGAATTAACCCCGACAAACTGGTTATCGGCTTTTTGCGCCAACAAGGCAATTTGCGCCGGATGCCAGGGCAAGTCTGCCGCTACTGCACAACTGCGTGCGACTGCCAGTTCAAGCGCGGCAGAAGATGACAAGCCAGCGCCAATGGGTACGTCGCTGGTGAGTACGCCTTCCCAGCCCCGTAGCGTGTAGCCTGCTTGAGAAAGCGCCCAAGCCATGCCTTTGGGGTATTCTGCCCAGCCGCTTTGTTCGTTTTGTAAGGAGTCGAGTGAAAACTCGGCAGGCGTATCAAAATCGGCAGAAAACAACGCTACCCGCCTGTCAGAGCGTGGACGAAGTGCAACCCACACAGCCCGGTCAATTGCCATAGGCAGGACAAAGCCAGCGTTGTAGTCGGTATGCTCGCCTATCAGATTGACACGCCCTGGGGCACGGACAATCCAGTGGGGGAGTTCGCCAAATTGTTGGGTAAAATGTTGAAGAACAATATTTTGCATGATGTGTCGTGGTTGTGAAAAGGAAGGGTTATTCGCGGGTGCGAAAATGCCACCAAGTTGCTACCGCACCGATATACTCGCGGATGGCGCGGGTAGTCCAATCCAAGCTATTGGAGTCGGGCAAAAGGTAGATGAGATGGGTATCCAAACTGGCAGTGCGGGCAAATTGCCAGTCATTGTAGGTGGAATAATAGTCAGTGGGTGCAGGGATGACATCAAAACCTTGCTCGGTAANNGCACAATGCGGGTAACCCCTTGTGCTTGCAAGATTTTCCAGCTTTCGGCGGCATTGCCGATGGTGTTGATAGAATTTTCTTCTAGCAAGATGTCTTTTGCGGGCACACCCATCACCCCCAAAAGTTGTGCCATGCCTTGCGCTTCGGTCTCACCCGTCCCAAATAAGCGGATACTGCCACCGGAAACGAGAATTTTCTTGCCTACACCTTGCTTGTACAGTTGTGTGGCATAAAACAGGCGGTCTGCCGCGTGGTTTAATTCAGTGAGTGGGCGGGGTGGCTGTTGGGCGGCGGTTGCTCCCCCTAGCAAAACAATCACTTCCACTTGTGGATACTCTTTGAGCGGCGTGTACTGCATTTCCAGCGTAGATGCCAATGCCAGAGAAACCCAACGGTTGCTAGCCAACCACAAGATGGCAAATGCCCACCACAGCACCGTGCGCCGCCACCCGCGTTTGCTTTTCCATAGAACAACTAGCAACAGTACNNAGTAAACATACAATGCCAGTGGGGTACACAAAGAGTGGGAGTAACTTGGAAAGGAAGAACATGGTGCTAGGCTGGTTTGACTAGACGTTTGCCCCGAAGCCATAAAACGGCGGGTAATAGCAGGGCAAACGAACAGAAGGACATCGGCGCAGACGGGGTAGCGGTGGTAGTCGGGCTTGGCGTGGGCGTGGCGGTGGGTGGGATGGGCGTGAGCGTGGCGGTGGGTGGGATGGTGGGCTTGGCGGTGGGGGTAGCCGTTGCTGTGGGCGTGGCAGTTGGGCGCGGGCGTTCCTGCCCAAACTGGTCTATCACTGCCCCATCACGCGTGATAAACGCCCCCCTTAGCTGATATTCATCCACCGTCAGCCGAACTGCGCCCCNNGTTGTCGTTGTAGCGCACCAAACTATTGGGATGGGCAGTTTCGGCAAAGTTGTAGATAGCCCCACCCCCTAGCCCATTCACCACATAGGTCAGCCCCCCCACTTCCAGGCGTTCGTACACATGGTGATGCCCGTTCAGTACCAAATCTGCCCCCCAAGCGGCAAATTGCCATTCCATCCAGGGGGCAAGCTCTTTTTCCCCGGATGCAAAGGGCGGGTGGTGAAACAGCACAACTTGCCAAGCGGCAGTGGATGCAAGCAGAGCGGATTGAAGCCAAGCCGCCTGTGCCGAATCAGCCGTCCAACCATCCACTTCGCCCGGATTGCTATTGAGAAAGAACAAATCCACTGCGCCCAAGGCAACGGAATAGTAGCGTTCATTGCCGGGCAGGGTTAGGTAGTCAAGCAAAGCGGTGCTATTATTTTGAATATCGTGGTTGCCCAACGCCGAAAAAAAGCGGTTTTGGGACGCGCCACGGCCATAAGTGCCTTGATAATTGCCGATGAACGCGGCGTAATATTGCCCGATGTTTTCGTCTATCGTTTCGGCAGAGCCAGCGGGGTAGTTGTTGTCACCCACACTGAGCAGATAATCGGGTGACCAACTTTTCACCAGTTTCGCCACCTGCTCGGCGGGCAAACCAGCTTGCCCAAAGTCGCCAACGACTGCCAATGTGAGCGGCTGTACTGGGCTGGCTGGCTGTGCTTGCACGGCGGGTGCGTGCGCCCATGTCAGGGTTAGCAAACACGCGCCCCACAGCACAAAGGGAAGCAAAAAGCGTTTCATGGGGCGTATTTTCTCACAAAACAGCCGACAAGGATTTAAGAGTTTCCTGATGATTTTGCTCGGTGGCGGCATTTTGGAAAAATGAGTGGCTCGGATGCGGTGGAGACTAGATTGCCCTTTTTCTAGAAAGACAAAATGCAATTTTCCCGCGTGCTGAGTATATAATACGCTATTCACTACGCTTCGGATGTACCCAAAAGATCCCTATGACCCGCCATCCTGTACCGTTTCGCAAATATCACGCGCTTGGTAATGACTATCTGGTATTAGAAAGTCAGATGCTAACTGCCGAGCAAGCACGGGCAATTTGTCACCGCAATTATGGTGTGGGGGCAGATGGCGTTCTGCTCCCGCTGTTGCAAGGCGGCGAAATCGGGCTGAAGATTTTTAACCCAGATGGGAGCATTGCCGAAAAGAGCGGCAACGGGTTGCGCATTTTTACCCAGTATTTATTCGATAGCGGAAAAATTCCCCAATCCCCGGTGCAAATTCGCACGGATGGCGGCTGGGTGCAAGCCCAAGTGCTGGAGAGTGGCTGGGTGCGGGTGGATATGGGAAGGGTGCAAGTGCAAGAGCAGTTGGCAGTGACTGTTTTGGGTGTGACCGTGTCTGGCTGGCGGGTGAATGTCGGCAACCCGCACTTTGTGGTCACCGATCTGCCCGTCAATGCTGAAACTGCCCAGCGGCTAGGCGCTTCTATTGAACATGCGCCCGCTTTTCCCCAACGTACTAACGTGCAATGGATTGAACGCATAGACTCACAGAACTTGCGTTTGGAAATTTGGGAACGCGGTGCCGGGTACACGCTGGCAAGTGGCAGTAGCAGTTGCGCGGCGGCGGCAGTGGCACATTGCATTGGTTGGTGTAACACCGAGATGACGGTACACATGCCCGGCGGCAGTTTGCAAGTGGTGCTGGGTGTGGACGGCACAGCTACACAGAGCGGAGCGGTGCGCTTGGTGTGCTGGGGTGAGTACCTGCCTGCTTGGTGAAATTGGCATAACTGATGTTTCAGGAGACATTTGAAATGACTACATTCGCGCAAAATGACCCACAAGCTCGCCAACGTGCCCGCCAGTTGGCACAAGCCTATCAAGCGCAGGGCGATTTTACAGGCTGGTTTGAAGCGCTCTATGCCGAAGGGCGTGCCGGACAAGCGCTGATTCCGTGGGCAGACCGCGCGGTCAACCCGTATTTTGCCGATTGGTTGACCGCGTATCCGCAATCATGGACGGGTGTGCGCTGTGCGGTGGTGGGTTGTGGGCTAGGGGATGATGCCGAAGCGTTGGCGGCACTGGGGGCAGATGTGGTGGCGTTTGACATTGCGCCGAGTGCGGTGGCATGGAGCCAGCAACGCTTCCCTGCCAGTGCCGTTCACTATTGCACTGCTGATGTCTTGCATCCACCTGCAGAGTGGACAGGTTTGTTCGATTTTGTATTAGAAATTTACACGGTGCAGGTGTTCCGCGAGTTTGCCCAGCGCCAGCAAGTGCTTCACCAATTGGCAAATTTACTCAGCCCGCAAGGTAAACTCCTGCTAATAGCGCGTGGCAGGCAGGCAGGCGAGCCAATCGGGCAAATGCCGTGGCCGCTTGCTGTGTCCGAATTGGCTGAACTGGTGAAGGAGCAGTTATACCTTGACGGAACTGTGGGCAGTGTGGAAGAACTGTGGGAAGCAGGGTCGCCGCCCATTCTGCGCTTGCGGGCGTTGTACCGCAAAGGACAGCGTTCTTAGCGCACTAGCTTCATGGCGGCAGGCAAAATTTGCATTTCGACACGTCGCACATTGGCTTCATAGGGCGCCCACAATTCACCATCCACATGAATCGGCACGGCGCGGTCTGCTTCAATGATTAGGTGCTTAAACTCACCAAACCGCACAAAGTCGAACTTGCCTTGTGTGCCTTTCATAAACTCTGGCAGGAGGCGGAACATGGTTAGGCGACTAATGGGTGGCGACATGACGAAGTTCAAAATGCCATCATTGTTTTTGGCGCTTGGGCAAGTGTAAAACCCGCCCCCTTCGCGGTTGCCATTGCCCACACTAAACACAATCAGGTCGTGTTCGCTGGTTGTGCCGTCCACCGCCATTTTGAAGTGCGTAGTTTGGTAATTTTCAATGATGCTTTTGACAACTGCCGTCAAGTACATGGCAAAGCCATAAATGCGGCGAATTTTGCGGCTTTGGATGTTCACCGAAGCGACAAACAGCATCCCACAAGTATTATCCATATAGATACTGCGCCCGTGATTGTCGGTCAGGTGTGCCAAATCTACCAGCACCGGGTCAGCCGAGAAAATGCGGCGCATGCCTTCTTGCGGGTTAAAATCCACCTGACTGCAATAGGCAAAGTCATTGCCACTGCCAATAGGGATACAACCGAGCATAGGGCGTTTTTCCTGCGGAATGCGCATCAAGCCATTGACGACTTCGTGAACCGTGCCATCACCGCCCATTGCCACCACTACGTCAAAGCCTTCGTCACCTGCGGCGGCGGCTAGGTCAATGGCGTGTCCGGGGTATTCGGTGCCAGCCCAAGTGGCACCCCCCAGCGTTTCTACAATGGCTTGTAGGTCGCTAGCTTTTTGACCGGAACGTCCACGGTCGGATGCGGGGTTGAAAATTAGTTTTACTTTGCGCATGGGTAACTCTCTTTGCAGGGGTGGTCGGCAATACAGCGCTGGCTGATTGGGTTCAAGCGATTTAATCATTGTAGCCCAGAACCCATTTACCACAAGGGGAGGGCTGAAACTCTATTTCGACACAGCCTGTGCGGAGTGTACCTTTCTAGCCAGTAAGGAGTACAATAGCCATATTATGTTTCGCAACGTTGTATTCTACCTAGTTAAAAATTTCACCTTTTCTTTTATGAAAAGGAGCGCAGTTTCCCGACACCCCAAATATAAACGCATTGTGGGCTATTTTATCTGTGGGTTGGGGATGGTTTGGTTATTGCTGGGGTGTAGCCCGCAACCCAATGTGCCCATCACCCCGACAGCCACGCTCATCACCACCTTTGCCGTCCCGATTAGCGGCTTATCACCAGAGCAACAGTTACATTTTCAGGTGGGAAATGCGCTCTTTAACACCCAATGGACTGCCACCCAATGGACTGCCAATGCCAGCATAGAAAACCAACGAGCGGGTTTGGGTATACTATTTAATGCAAATTCGTGTGCTAGTTGTCACCCTAAGGATGGGCGCGGTCTGCCGCCGCAAACGGGTGGTGCATCTGTTGGATTGGTTTTGCGGCTGAGTTTACCCCAAAAAGGGTTGTACTACCAACCGGTGGCTGAACCGAACTACGGGCTACAATTGCAAGAATTCGCTGTGGATGGAGGGGTAGCGGAAGGGCGTATCGGTCTCACCTACACCGAGCAACCCGGCACCCTTGCCGATGGCACGCCCTACAGCCTGCGCCTGCCCATCTACCAAGTGCAAGACCCTGCTTACGGTGCGCTTTCCCCCCAAACGCTACTCTCACCTAGACTCGCTCCGCAAATTGTGGGCATGGGCTTGCTCGAAGCCGTGCCCGCCGAAACGCTTTTGGCTTTGGCAGACCCAACCGATGTCAATGATGATGGCATTTCGGGTCGCCCCAATTGGGTTTGGGATGTTTATCAAGGGCAGATGAGCATTGGACGTTTTGGCTGGAAGGCGAATCAGCCACATGTGTTGCAACAGGTCGCCGATGCTTTTCAGGCGGATATGGGCATTCGTAGTGATTTATTCCCTCCCAACACTTGCGAAACCCAACCCGCTTGCCAAGCGGCAGACTCCACCCCAAAACCAGAGATTTCGGCGGATGACTTGCTCAAGGTGGTGTTGTATACCAGCGCAATCGGCGTGCCAGCCCAACGCGATGCTCAAACCAATCAGGTGCAAGACGGGGCAAGGCTGTTTACCACCATCGGCTGTAGCCAATGTCACCAGCCGAGCTTGCAAACAGGCATTCACCTAACTATCCCTGCTCTATCGAACCAAACCATTGCCGCATATAGCGATTTGCTTTTGCATGATATGGGGGCGGGCTTGGCGGATGGTCGCCCGGATTTTCAGGCAAGTGGCACCGAATGGCGGACGGCTCCGCTATGGGGGATTGGCTTGTTTGAAAGTGTTAATGGGCATACTTTTTACTTGCATGATGGGCGTGCGCGAAACTTAAGCGAAGCGATTCTCTGGCACGGCGGAGAAGCCACTGCCGCCCGCGAGTGGTTTCGGCGTCTTTCGCTAGCAGAACGGGACGCATTATTGGCGTTTTTACGCAGTTTATAATCGGTGTTGGTGGTAAAATCTGGTTATGCTGACCCTTCTCTTTTTTGCTACGCTCAAAGACAAAGCCAATACCGCCCAAATGCAGTACGAATTGCGTGGGGAAACCAGTGTCGCACAGTTAAAGGTGGCGCTATCCCAGCAATTTCCGGCACTTGCCCCACATCTGCCAACCGCGTTGTGCGCTATCAATCAGGAATTTGCCTTTCCCGAAGACATTTTGCCCGCTACGGCGGAAGTTGCTTTCTTTCCACCGGTTTCCGGCGGGCAGGATGACATTCCAACCATTGCGATTATCACCAGCGATGCCATAGACCTGAATGCACTGACGGCGGCAATCACTCGTCCCAATGTTGGCGCAGTCTGCTTGTTTAGTGGTTTTGTGCGCGGTCAAACCAGCCGTGATGGGCATGCCCCACAAACCGAGTATTTGGAGTATACGGCATACGCGCCAATGGCAGAACGCAAAATGCGGCAGGTGGCAGAAGAAATCCGCGCCCGTTGGCAGAGTGTGCTGGGGATTGCAATGGTGCAACGCATTGGCAGGCTGGAACCGCAAACGCCGACCGTGTTGATCGCGTGTGCCGCCGCCCACCGCGATACGGGTGTGTTTGAAGCTGCCCGTTATGGCATTGACCGTTTGAAGGAAATTGTGCCGGTATGGAAGAAGGAAGTGGGTGCGGATGGGCAGTACTGGGTGGAAGGCACTTACCAGCCCACCCGCTCCGACCCCGAAGAAGGCGCTAGGTCAGCGGGCGAGTAATGATACCGATTGAGTCGATATACCAATC
>DKKK01000192.1 GCA_002455215.1 Anaerolineales bacterium UBA6668
TTTTTGGGCGATGGCAGGTAATTGATAATGAGCAAGCCAGGCTTGGCGCTCTGCCAATGATAAATCGCCAGGGAGCGCTTGTAAAAACTGGCACAAACGCCCAGCAAGTTCGTCCAGATTGTGAGAACCATCTAGCAAGAGCGTGAGTGCGCCGGCATGTAGGGCAAAAAATTCAGCGCTACTGTCTTCCGCCACTTGCGCCAAGTTCAGCACTGGCTTGCCAGTAGCGGCATAATCTACCACTTTGCTGGGCAGTTGGTGGGCGGTGGCGTTACCCAAATTGACCAAAACATCGGCNNTGCGCGGCTGACGATTCCATGCAGTACCAAACGCTCTGGTAGGTTATGGGCAAATTTGGCGATGTCTTCCGTTACCTGACTGGTGTCACCGTAAATATGCAGTTGCCATCCCAATTGTGGTGTGCGCGTTGCGACTGCCCGCAAAACATCAAACAAAGCGTTTGGGCGGCGTACTTGCCCGTACAACTTGCCCACATACACCAAACGTAATGGGGAGTGGGGCGCTTCGGTGCGGGTATCGGTAAGCTCACCGGAGAAGAGCGGCGGAATCACCCGCAATTTTGCGGTGTAGGCGGGAAAGGCTTGCGCGTACAGTTTGCGGGTAGCGGGTGTGGTGAGAGTCACATCATTTGCGCCAGCCAGCACGCGCTTTTCCACCCGCCGACTGGCATTGCGATATAAAAAGGGGTTGTTGTGCGTCTCAATCGGTTGTGGTGAGAATGGGTCGCCATAATCGGCTGTCCAGTGACAGCGATGCCAGTGTTTTTTTAGACGTAGCCCGACACAATGCGCACTAAAAAACGGTGCTACGCTGACTAAAATATGTGGCTCTCCCAGTGCCAAAGCGCTACGGAAAGCGCTCTCCTGCCACAAAAAAACCGCATCGGGAAAGTAGAACGTGTTGAAAGCCCAGCGTGCTAACCGCATGGCAAAGGCGAGTACAGGCGCTGGGCGCTGACTACTTTGCGTACCGCTGGCGGTACGCATCTGTGGGCTGGCTTGCGATTGGGTGTTGACTGGAAAAAAGCGGCGCAAGAGCGCATGATTGACGCGCCGAATGTTCACCCCATCCAGCGTTTCATTTTCTGCCAAGCCGGGTTCCCAGCCGGCTATCACCTGCACGCGATAGCCGTTTTTTGCCCAATAGCTAGCCAAGGCGTGCCAGCGAAAGGCGCGTGGGTTAATCATTGGCGCATAAAAGTAGGACAAAATCAGCACTTGCGGGGCTGGTTCGGTGGTTGAAAGCGGGGTTGCCAAGATGGGTAACTTGTGGGCGTAGTGGTGATTGGCGGCTATTTGGCTTCTTCTGTCGTGTTGCAATTGTGCGAGAGTTTGATAAGCCACGCCACCATCACCCAATTGACCAACATGCCTGACCCGCCGTAGCTTAAGAAGGGCAGAATCACGCCGGTTAGCGGAAAAAGCCGAACAACGCCACCCATAATGAGTAAGGCTTGTAAACCAAGCAAGCCAGTAATGCCGACAGCAAGCAGGCTTTCGTATGGGTCGGTTTGGCGTTGGGCAGTTTGCAACCCCCGCATTACCAGGACTGCTAGCAGTGCGATACTGGCTAAACCGCCAAGCAAGCCCCACTCTTCCACCAGAGCGGCGAATACAAAATCGGAGTGAACAACCGGAATCACACGAGCCGCCCCTAGCCCTATTCCTTGCCCAAACACATTGCCTGCGGCTAAGGCAAGCAGGGCTTGCACGATTTGGTAAGCGTCTCCACTTGCATCTGCCCACGGGTTGAGCCATGCGGTGATGCGCAGGCGCACCAGCCCGTACAGCCAATAGCCGAGCGCTCCCCCCGCCAGCAAGGAGAGAAAGCCGAGCGCTAGCGAGCTTAATTCACCCGTTGCAACGTACAACATCACCAGAAATAAGCCGAATAATAAGATACCTGTCCCCAAGTCACGTTGCAGGATGAGCAATATCAGTGAAATGCCCCACATCACTGCCAATGGCAGGAAAAACGCTGTAGGAAGCCGCCAGTGTATGCCTGCCAAGCCAAATTTACGCTCTTCCGAGAGCAGAAGCGGAAATTTCTCACTTAGGTATGCCGCCAAAAAAACGATGAGCAGTAGTTTGAGCAATTCGGAGGGTTGAAAATACAGGTGAATGCCGTTCCAACCTTGACAACAACCTAGCCATAGACGGGGACCGCTTCCTGATGGGTTGACGCCAAATAGGATGGTGAGCGCTACCAAAAAGAGCGCAGACACCAAGAGCAGGTATTTAAAGCCAGCCAGCCATTGAAAATTCGTCCAATACAACGCAATGCCTGCCATGACTAATGAAATCAAAAGCCAAACCCCTTGTCGTGTGCCAAAATCCGGTTCTAGGCGGTAAACCAAAATTAAGCCCCAGCCACACAGCAACATGGTAACAGGGAAGATAAATGGGTCACGATTGGGTGTGTAAATTTCCAGCCACAGATGTCCCAGCACTGCCCCCGAACCCCACACCACTATCAATGGAATCAAACGCGTGTCGAATTGTAGCGCCGTCCAGTCTGCTTGGCGTACTGCCGGAGCGAGTGAAAGGGCGATAAAGCCAATCAGCACAAACACAGCCGCAATGACCAACAGTCGCCTTTCGCGGCGAGTTGCGGAACTGACCGAGAGCGCTGATTGAAGCAAACTTGGGAAATTCATCTCTGCAAGTATACCAGTTTCTCTTGCGGTTACGTATAGACTCGGCTAAAATGCGGGTATGATAGACACAAATTTTAGAAAGCAAGTTGCAAATTGGTTGGCTGGTCTGAGTTGCCTGAGTTTAGCTACCGTTTCTCCTGATGGGTTACCACAAGTGGTTAGCGTATTTTTCGCGGCGGATGACGACTTAGATATCTTTTTTGCATCCAGTGGTGCTAGCCGTCACGCTGTCAACATCGAAAATCAACCACGGGTGGCAGTCAGTTTTCATACGGATGTTTGGTCGTGGGAAGCGGTGGCGGGTGTGCAATTGGAGGGGCAGGTCAAACATCTGCAAGACTCAGCCGAGAGCGAGTATGCCCAACTATTGTTACGCGACAAATTTCCGTGGCTTAACCAATTGACCGGTCAGTATGAAAGTGTGCGCTGGTACTGTTTTACGGCAGATTGGTTGCGTGTGATAAACAATCAAAACATAGCGCAAGGCTGATGGAAAGTGAGAAGTGAAACACGGGATAGGGGATATGGGATAGGGAATACGGGATTTGGGGTATGGAATGCGGGAATAACCTCGAAGGGATGAATTTGCAACGCAGGTGGGTAGTTCTCCGTATTAAGTATAAATTCGGCGTGCTCAAGCGTGACTTATGGGAAGTAACGCCAGCTATTGGCATGACGGATATCAATCAAAACGGAGCTAAAAATGACCCCTACCACCACAAACCCCAAACCAAACATCTTTGTGCAAATCGTCACCTTCCCCTTTTGGCTAGTCTGGCAATTGCTCAGTATTATCCTAAACCTGACTGGCAGATTGGTTGCTGTCATTTTAGGTGTAGTGTTGCTAATCGTTGGCATTATTGTCAGCCTGACCGTTATCGGCGCGATTGTGGGCGTACCGATTGGTTTCTTGGGTGTCCTGCTCATCACGCGTGGGCTGTTCTAGCCTTTTCCGATAACCAATAACTCCGGTAACTGTACTGTCCCTTCATACAGCGCTCGCCCGACAATTGCCCCCGCCAACCCGGCAGTACAAGCGGCTTGCACGTCTGCTTGAGTATGCACCCCTCCCGATGCAATCACTTGCAAGCCGCTGGTGTGGGCTAATTTTTGCGTACCGGCAAGATTTAGCCCGCTTCCCACGCCATCGCGGGCGATATCAGTGAATATTACCCAGCGCAAACCGACTTGGGCGAGTTTGCCTGCCAAATCGAGTGCGGTCAAACTGCTGGCTTCTGCCCAACCGCGAATGCGTACAATTCCATCTTTGGCATCTATCCCAACTGCCACCCGTTCTGCCCCCCACTGGGCTATGGCGGTTTCTACCAAGGTAGGGTCAGTAACTGCCACCGTTCCCAATATGACGCGTTCCACACCCGCAATCAGCAAAGTTTCAACATCCTGCAAGGTGCGTACTCCCCCGCCAAACTGTACGGCAACACCATAGCGCTGAGTAACAGCCAAGATTGCCCGTAGCGCCTGCAAATTGGCGCTTTCAGACTGTTCAAAAGCGCCATCCAAATTGACCACGTGCATCCACTGTGCCCCCTGTGCGCACCATTTTTCGGCGGTGCTGGCAGGGTCGTTGGCGTACACCGTTTGGCGGTTTAAATCGCCCTGTTGTAAGCGCACCACTTGTCCGTGGCGCAGGTCAATAGCGGGAAAAATTGTAAAAGACATGATGGAATTAGTCCGATTGAATGGTTGTTAGCCAAGCTCTAACCACTTGTTGCGATTGGTAATGCGGGTCAAAGCGTTGGCAAATTTCAGCTTGTGCGGTTTGGGCAAGTTTTTTTCGCAATTCTGGTGATTCGACTAGCGAGCGGAGGTTCTCGGCAAAGGCAGAAACGTCGTAAGGAGGGGAGAGTAGGGCGGTGTGTGCATGTTGCAAAATATCCAGCGCCCCAGCGGTTTGGGTGGCAACAATTGCCAAGCCACTTGCCGCGGCTTCCACGAGCACTCGTCCAAAACCTTCATAATTGCTACTGTGTAGGTAAATATCAGCGGCGGTATAGAAGGGAGCCAACTGCGCGTGAGCAATCGCCCCGCAAAAGGTAGTGTGTGCTTGCAAGCCGAGTGTTTCTACCAGTACGGGGATTTCGCTGGCACTGCCAAAGTCGCCTACCAGTACGAGATGGAAAGCATATCCCTGCTTCATCAGCAAATGGACTGCATTTACCAAGAGTGGCACATTTTTAAATTCCACTGGTCTGCCCACCCATAACAAAACTATAGTGTCAGATTCCACTCCCCAATTGGCACGCAGGCTGGCGCGGTTCGGGGTGGAGGGTGGGTGCATGAATTGGTTGAGATTGACGCTGACGGGTAGAACGTGTATGTTTTGTGCTGGCAAACTCAAACGAACATACTTCTCCTTTTCCAGCGTATTTACCACTCGCCAAGTGTCTGCACGGGGTAGAGTCCATTTTGCCAAGGCGTTCAAAAAGCGGTTCCATAGAGGGCGCTCGGTTAACCAATGGGGGTTGTCTAAAAAATCACTGTGGTTTTGGATTTGCAAGCTCACTCGGGGTGGGCGGATGAGAATGGCTAATAGCGCAGTAAAAAATGGGTCTTGGGCAGTTATCAGGGCAATTGGGTTTTGGCGTAGGATGGAACGCCCCATTTGCCATGCTTGCCATAGGAATGCCAACCGTCCTAGCCGCTGGGAATGTCCCACAGGATATACAGTGAGTTTTGGCGAAACAGACACTGACTGACCACTGACAACATGGGTTGCCCAAACCAACATGTGCAAGTGTCCAACTGACTCGGCATAGCGTAGATGGCGGGCGCGTGTATCTTCGGTTGCAGAGTCCGCCAGCAACACCCGGTCGTCATAGCCGATCATCAGAATTTGCGGAGATGGTGACATGGCGCACAGTATACCTGTATTAAAAGCAAACTGCCAGTCTATTCTCGGCATTTAATGCGAGCCGAGTCAAAACTGGCAGTTTGAAAATTTTTAGAGACTGGGATTACCCAATGACACCAAATGCCATACCGAGTACTGCATTGATTGCAAAATTAATGACCCAGATAACCACAACCCCGACTATACCTGTAATGACAGCTTTGACTGTGTCAAATTCAGCGGCTTCGCGGATACCAATGACCATCGCCACCAATTTTAAAATCAAAGCCAGAAAGCCAATACAAGGGATCAGATTTAGAAAATCTACAATATTGACATGTCCTAAGATGCGGAGCATTTCACCAGTATTGGTGCGTCCGCCAAGCATTTTGGCAACAAAACCGAAGGCAAAAGAACCAATAAACCAAGCTACCAAGCCACCAATTACAGCGGATAGAAAATTTAATACTGGGTTGGCAGATGCCGCTAAAGCCGCGGCAACTTCCGGTGTTTGCATTTCGGCAGGAACTGCACTTGGTAACATGGAAGATACAAATGCTGAACCAATGCCCGTGACCAATACGGATGCGACAGTAATGATTGCGGCGGTGGTCAATGACCCGGAGTCTTCTGCAATTTCACGGTAAATGGGTGCTTTTAATGTGAGAACGCCGATTAGACGATTGGGCAAAGAAGTGTTAGACATGGTGAGTCTCCTTAGGTTGGGTAAAAAATAAAAAACGTTGCTATTGTCGACACGGATGAAAATTGCACTTTTCCCTTTTAGAAAAAAAGCACAAGCCCGGCGTGCCGAATGTATGCAGAAAAACCTGCACAAAAGTAAAACACCCTGATAAATTTTTGGTTACGCAAGCTCAAAATTCTTAATCCCGCTGTGCTTGGGAAGTTGCACGTCTATATTCGCTTCGGATGGGAATGGCGTTTTTCATGTATGTATGCGCTGACCGTAGTAGCAACAACTTTTATAAAAGAAAGCCAGCCTATATTCGGCGCAATTCTGAATTGTACCGAATATAGGCTGGCTGTGGTGCGAACGGTGGGAATCGAACCCACACCCCTTGCAGGACATGGCCCTCAACCATGCGCGTCTGCCAATTCCGCCACGTTCGCATGAGGGCAATCAATTTTCTGCCAATTTGGCAAAGGATTGGTATTATATCAGAGAGTGATTAATTGTCAAATCGTTTGAAAGTTTCCCAGCGTTGAGTTGTAGACTGTGTTTTTTTGTGAGTATTTTTCAAGACGTTTTTGCTAACTAGTTTTGCAAAAACAATCCCGAATGATTCCTATGCCTGCTTTTGAGCTTCCCCTATTTCCTTTAGACGTGGTGCTGTTTCCCGGCATGCCCCTTTCTTTACACATTTTCGAAGAACGTTACAAACAAATGATTCGGTATTGTTTGGAGAAAGACCATTCTTTTGGAATTGTTCTGAACCGCGAAGATGATAAGAATTTTGGCGCACATTGGGTCGGTTGCACAGCAAAAATTTCCGACATGCAGTCACTTGCTCAGGGGCGGATGAATATTCAAGTTGTTGGGATGCAACGTTTTCGCATACGGGTACTCGATACTCATCTGCCTTATCTCACTGGGCAGGTGGATTTATTGCCAGCATTGTATCTGCCAAGCGACAAAACACAACCTTCCATCAAAGTTTTACGCCCGCAGATGTTGACCTACCTGAGACAAATCGCATCTATAACCGAAGGCAACATTTTGCCTGAAACACTCCCGACGGAGTTACTACCATTGACCTATTTGGGCTGTGTGGTGTTGCAAATTCCGCACAGCGAAAAACAGGGGCTTTTGGAGATGGACAGCGCAATGCCTTTGGTAGAGAAGGTACATTGGCTTTTTCGCCGTGAAAATGCTTTATTGCGTGTTGCCATCCGGCAGGGGATGGAATTGACACGAGCAGGCTACCGTTTTAGCCCAAACTAGCTGTGAGCATTCCCGCTTTTTGTACTTGAAATATCAACCCAAGGTAAAAATTGGGTGACTCCGAGTCGAATTGAATCACCCAACCTATATTCGACACAAGTACTATTGGGCATGTGCGCCAAATAGCGAATTGCGCTTTTTCATCAAGGGAAAAAGCACCATTTTCATCAAGGGCGAATATACGAATCTGATTTCAATGGGTTATAATTGCACTTGCAGGAAATCTGCACAGGCGATTGCCTGCAACTCGCTACGGATGTAGCGCTCTTTTTTTGGAGGTACCCTTTGTCTCGATTTTTTTACGCTCTTTGGGGCATTGGTTTGATTAGTCTATCACTTGCGGGTTGCACCGCCGCCAACACGGGGCAAACAAACCCTTCGGAAGCGCCGCTACAAGCCACTCAGGCGCTTGTCACTGATACGCCAGCAGTGACCGCCACACCTGAGCCGCCTACTGCCACGCCGGAACCGCTTGCCGCACGGGTGAATGATGTTGCCATTAGCGAAGCCGACTTCATTCGAGAAGTCGCTCGCTTTGAGTTGGCACACCAACAACAAGGGCAAGCTCTGCCGAACCCAGATGAATATTTGCCACAAGTGCTAGACAGCATGATTTTGGAAGAATTGATTGTGCAGTCGGCAGGCGTGCAAGGTTTGGCTGTGTTACCCGCTGACGTGGATGTGGTGTATCAGCAGTCGGTGGATGCGATGGGTGGACCGGAAGCCTTTGCGAAGTTTCTCACCGATAACTTATATACCGAAGAAGAGTATCGTACAGACTTGGAACGTTCGCTTTTGGTTAGTGCAGTGCAAAATGTCATCATCTCACAAGTGCCTACCACTGCCGAGCAAGTTCATGCTCGGCAAATTTTAGTGAGTTCGCGCGAGCAAGCCGATTCGCTCTATCAACAGTTGCAATCTGGCTCAGATTTTGCAACATTGGCTGAACAGTTTTCGCAAGACAACAACACGCGCTTTAATGGGGGCGACCTAGATTGGTTTCCACGCGGGACACTCATTGACCCAACCTTAGAAGATGCGTTGTTTGCGCTTGAACCGAACCAATATACCGCAGTGATAGAAACCTTCTTGGGCTTCCACATCCTGCAATTGGTCGAAAAACAAGCTGACCGTGAACTAACCCAGCAGGCGCGGGTGGCTTTGCAAGATAAATATCTGCACAACTGGCGACAAGGACTGATCCAAAATGCAGTGATTGAACGCTTTGTGCCCTAGCCAACCCACTTGTTTATTACATTCGACATGGGGTATATTCGGTACAAGCGCCAAATATGCGTTACGCTTTTAGGCTTAGGGTAAAAAGCAAAATTTTTATCTGTGTCGAAAAAAAGTCTGGCTATTTCGTTAAGGAGTCGTTATGCAACAAAATCGTGGCTGTTTAATAACCAACTTGTTGACCGCGGTCATGCTGATGGGCACTTGTTGTTTGTCTCTATATATCTTCGCCTTGTTGGTAAATGTGTCCCCGTTTCGGGTTGCGGATGTGGAAATAAACCTAAACCCGTTTCCGCCTGCCACATTGCCAGCCCGCTTGGTACTGCCTACTGCTGACCCAAATCAGCCCACCTTGCCCAGTTTGCCAACGGCAGATATTCAACCCACCTTGAATGCTTTGCTTACCCCAGCAGGAGCGTCTCTACCGGCGCCCAGCGTGGTAGCGACTGCAACAGCGGAGTTAATTTTCACTCAAGTGCCGCCCACACAAAGCAATGAGCCATTGCCCACACTGGATTTGGTGGTGCAAGTTACGCCAACGCCACTGTTGAGCAATGACACGCCCGCCGCAGAAAGTACCCTTCCTAGCGAAACGCCATTGGTGATTCCAAGTGAAACTGCGGTACAGGTAGTTACGGCGACCCCCGCCACAGAAACGCCTACTCCCACAATTTCTGCAACTGCAACTTATACCCTGAGTTCACCTGCCACGTCCACTAACCCGACGGGTACGGCAGGTGGGCAAGCATCTGCCACTTTTTCCGCTTATCCAATGGTGCGCAGTGGTGAAGCCTACCGCTCCTCCACTGGCTGTCGTATGTTGGTTGCCGGGCAAGTTTTTGACGCGCAAGGGGCGGGCGTTGTGGGCATGACGGTGCGTATCACTGGCAATGGGAAAGAATATTCTAGCCTTTCAGGGCGAGAAGCCGCAGTGCATGGCGATGGCGGCTTTGAAATTGAACTCAATAGCCAAGCGCAAGATACTACCGATGTGTACAAAATACAGGTGTTGACTTCTGGAAATGAAGCGTTAACTGAGCTATTGAGCATCTCGACTCGTGCCAGTTGCGAGCAGAACTTACTGTTTATTACCTTCCGCCGCGTGCGCTAATTTGTCAAGATGAACCGTCCTTTTGTTCAACTGATTGGCGACATTGTTGCTCTAAATTTGATTGTGCTGACGGTTGTTTCGGCGTTGTGGTTTCTTGCCATCTTTGCCAATCCTTACACAGTGTGGAATCCGTTTCCACCGCCTTCACCCACTGCACTCCCAACCATTGACCCAACTCCGGTTGCTACGGCTGTACCTTTTGCCACATCTGCGGCGCAGGGCAACTTGATTTTCCCCACTCAAGCCAACTTGTCAGTGGGAATGGGCACGCCATTGGCGACGGTTTTTCTCCCCACTTTGATGGATACGCCCACCATCGCACTACCTACCATCACTCCAAAACCATTGGCGTATGCCCCGCAAGGTGAAGCGATTTATAGCCCGAATTTTGGCAATGGGAAAGGTTGTGAATGGCAGGGGGTGGCTGGTGTGGTACTGGATGGGGTTGGCAATCCGGTGGACGGGTTGAGCGTTTTGCTGGAGCGTAATGGCACGATGGTGACTCAATCCCAGTCCGGCTCGGTGCGCACCTATGCCCCACGCGGTGGCGGGTATGAGCTAAAAGTAGGCGACCAGCCGATTGCCAGTCAAAACGAGTATGCTATCCGCCTTTATAAGGATGGCGAACCGGTTTCCGAACCGATATTTATCGTCACATATGAAGGGTGTGAGCGTAACTTGATGTTGTTAAACTTTCAGCAAAGGTAAAGTTTAGTTAAATAAGATATCCTTGTCAGGTGCGTACTCGATGCACATCTAGCACGTGTGAGACACTCGCAATTTTTTGCAAGATGCGGTTCAACTGTTGCAAGTGGGTTACTTGGAGTGTGGCGTAGATGACTGCCAAATCACCTTTTTTGATATCAGGCACGTTTACACCGGACATGCTGATTTTCTCATTGGAGATAACACCTGCCACATCTTTGAGCAAACCTTCACGGTCAATGGCAGTAACCTTGATGGGAACCGGGTAGGTCTTGGCTTCCGTGCCCCAATGCACATCAATTAAGCGCTCACTTTTGCTAATTTTGAGCAATTGCTGGCAGTCGCGGCGATGGATGGTGACGCCCCCGCCTAGCTTGGTGACAAAGCCAATGATCGGCTCACCCGGCACAGGGGCACAGCACTTGGCGATATTTTTTAGCAAACCGCTCACCCCTTGTACGGTAATTTCGCGCGTGTCGGCTGGCGGCGCGGCGGCAGACCAAGAAGGCGGCAATTGTAAAAAGTCGTTGTGAACGCTACTGGTTTGCCCTTCTTCATCTTGGGTTTTATCGGCTTGCTTGCGTTTTTCTTCTGCTTTAATGAACTGCACCAACTTTTACACAATGGCTTGTCCAGAGAGTTCACCCACCCCCACCGAAAGAAACATCTCATTGATGTTTTCATAGCCCATGTGTTTGGCTAATTCTTCCAGCGAATAGTGCTCCAAGTTCATACGCTTGACTTCGCGGTCCACAATTTCACGCCCGATTTGGATGTTAATTTCGTGGTCGAGTTTGCGGAAGTAAGCCTTGATTTTTGAACGTGCCCGCGCAGATTTGACATAGTTCGAGTCTGGTTCTAGCCAGTCGCGGCTGGGTCCACCGCGCTTCACGGTCAGCACTTCTACTTCGTCACCGGGCTGTAGCTGGTAGGTTAGTGGCACCAATTTGCCATTAACCTTTGCCCCCCGACAGCGCTCACCCACCGAAGAGTGGATGTGATAGGCAAAATCTATGGGCGTAGAACCCATTGGCAGGTCAATCGTATCACGGCGCGGGGTAAAGACAAAAACACGCTCCGGGAATAAGTCGGACTTTAGCGCATTGACAAACTCTTCTCCGCTGGGGTCTATATCTTCATCCAAGTCCCACTGCATGTTGGAGCGGAACCACTCAATGCGCTGAGAGTACACCTTATCTGTTTTGGGGTCGCCTTCCTTGTAGCGCCAGTGTGCCGCCACACCATACTCGGCATGTTCGTGCATCCCTTCGGTGCGGATTTGCACTTCCAGTGGGCTTCCGTCATCGTAATAGACGGCGGTGTGTAAGGATTGGTAGAAATTATCCTTGGGGTTGCCAATATAGTCGTCAAATTCGTTGGGAACTGGACGCCACAAAGCATGCACCAAGCCCAACACATGGTAGCAGTCGGCTTTGGCATTGCGCTCGCGTTGGTCAGAATCTGCTTTGTTGATAGGGGGAGACTGGTCGCGGTTGCGGACAATCACGCGTACTGCTCGCACATCAAAAATCTTCTCAAAGACAGCGTCCTTGCGTTGCATTTTTTTCCAAATTGAATAAATATGCTTGGGTCGCCCGGATACACTGGCAGGAATGTTGTTTTCTGCCAACAGTTTTTCGATGCGTTGGATGATGCTTTGCATGACCCGCACACGCTCACCTTGCCGTGCATCCAACTGGCGGGCGATATTGCGGTATTCTTCCGGCTTGAGATAGCGAAAACTCAGATCTTCCAGTTCCCACTTCATTTGCCAAATACCTAAGCGGTTTGCTAGCGGCGCCATAATGTCGAGCGTTTCTTGGGCAATGCGCTTTTGTTTGTGGGGCTTTAAGTGTTGCAGTGTACGCATGTTGTGCAAGCGGTCTGCCAACTTGATTAGCACCACCTTTGGCTCGTTGTGCAAGGTGATAAATAATTTACGGATATTCTCGGCTTGTTCCGGGGTCAGGCGGTACTCTTGGCTTTCTCCTTCAGGCGCGGTATCAGAACTGGGCGTTTTGGCGCGTTGGACTTTTTTGGTCAATTTGGTGACTCCGTCCACCATTGTTGCCACTTCGNNACCCGCCGCTACGGCGGGGGCGGGCAAGCGTAGCTCTGCCAGAATGGTGGCAACCGCCACACAATGCCCAATATACGGTTCATCGGATGCACGTTTTTGGTCTTTGTGCGCAATTTCCGCCCGCCGATAAGCGCGTTCTACTAAGTCACGGTCTTGCACGGTATAACTGCTAGGGAGCACTTGAAGGAGAGAGTCGAGCAATGGCATAGGGTTTACGGGAAAGGATGTGAACGAGCGCAGTTNNATTCTTGGTCAAATTCGCCAATGGTTTCAAATTCGAGTGTTTGCGGATTCAGCCAGACAAAGTCTTCAATGCGAATGCCAAACCCACGCTCGGGATAGTATAGCCCAGGTTCGACAGTTAGCACACACCCGGGTTCCAGAATAACGTGCTTTTGACTTTCGCTTAAAGTGGGAAACTCATGTAAACCCAGCCCAACGCCATGCCCAAGCGAGTGGACATAGCCGGAAGCGGTGCCCGGATGCGAGCGGGTGGTGGGGTGACCGACACTTTCAAAGTAATCGTTCACCAATCGTTGCGGTTCACTGGCGGCTTGCTCCACCCGCAGGGCAGACATGCCAATTTGGAAGGCTTTTTGCACCTGTTGATAGGCTGTTTTGATAGGTTCGGGAGCAAAGCCCAAGCACCAGGTACGGGTAAAGTCGTAAAAATAGCCACTGCCAGCTTCGCGTGGAAAATAATCAAACACAATGCTTTCGCCTAGTTTTAGTACATCGCTCTCCGTGCCGCGAGAATGCGGGATACCAGCATCACGCCCGATGGCAAAGATAAAGCCATCCGGCAGTTCCATATTTCGTTCATAGGTCCAGGTGCGAATTTGCGCGTGAACCTCCCCGACTGTTAAGGGTGTGCCATCTGCCTTGCGTAATACGCCCTCCACCGCCACACAACTTGCCAACCAATTGCGCGTTTTAGCAACAACAGTTAGAGCACGTTCTGCCAAATTGCGCAAACGTACCATCTCCTCGGGTGATTTGGTCAGTTGGGCTTGTTCAATCACGGTGGGGTGGGCTTGCCCGCAAAACTCTACATCCGGCAGTTGGCGGTTCAACTCGGCAAATAGACGCAGGGTTTCTCCCTGCTCTGCCCGCCCAAAAACCCCAACCTTACCGCTGATACCCTGTGCGGCAAAAACGCGCTTGACCAGTGCGGCATAGGCTTGCAAGGCGTTTCCTTTCATCTCACGCACCAATAGGTCGTATTGATAGTCGGCATAGGTTTCGATTTGCAAACCGGATTTCGCCGCTTCTTCACGTTCCATGCCAATGGCGATTACCACCGCAGGCATGCCGCGCTTTTTGACCAAGAAGGTGCGCTCACCCACATGCGCCCCATTCAGTAGGTAGTAGATGGCAGGGTTGTCGTGGCTGGCGCCGCTGACATACAAGCCATCCAAATTGGCTGATAACAGGAGAGAGTCTAAATCGGATAACATAAGATTTTAGGAATTGGTTTTGTAGGCTTTTACCCACACACAATGGGTCACTGTATGCCCAAGCGGCACAGGTTCTGCACCGGCAATGCTAACGTGCAGTAAATCATTGAAAGGGGCGCGGCTTTGGATGGTGAGTAGGGTATCAGGGCGAATGCCGAGTTCTGCCAGATAGCGCAATAATTCGGGGTCGGAATCGGCAACCCGCAAAACTTTGGCGGGTGTGTGGGTGGGTAAATCACACAAGCGGAAGCCGTCACTGCTGGGCAGGTGACCATCTTTGGTGGGGATGGGGNNCCAAAAAGCGGGCGATGCGCTCTTCAAATTCTTCGGAAATGACATGCTCCAAGCGCTCTGCTTCGGCATGTACTTCATCCCAGCGATAGCCGAGTGCTTCCATCAGGTAAAGCTCTATCAGACGGTGATGGCGCAACACTTCAAGGGCAATTTTTTCACCGGCTGGGGTGAGCAGTACTCCATGATGGCGGCGGTACTCCACCACAGCCGGCTGATGTTCGGCGAGTTTTTTCAGCATTCCCGTAACCGAAGCAGGCATAATTGCCAATTCAGCCGCCAGCGCGTTGGTAGAGACGGGCGACTCGTTTTGTTGCAATTTGTAAATTGCTTTGAGATAGTCTTCAATCGAGTCGGAAAGGTTATTGGGCATATTAATATTCTCTATAAGCCACACGGAACGTTATGTTTACACTCGTTATGTATGAAAACTGCACCTTTTTGGGGAAAAGCACAACCAGAAACATTACCGAGCTTGGGTACAAGCAAAATTTCTCCTATGTGTAACCCGTGTCGCATATAGGAGTTCTTTCTTAAGAGAAAAGCACAACTCGATATTCAGCACACGTGCCAAATACACCTTGTGTTACATATAAATTATATATTGGGAAGGGGGATGTGGAAAGAAAATTGGCTATTACCAGGATTGTAGGTGTATAAAGAAGCCGCTCTTTTGAGCGCATCGAATTAGGATATTTCCAAAGCTAGATTCGACACGAATGGAAATGCCCCAGGGCAACCGCATGAAAGAT
>DKKK01000174.1 GCA_002455215.1 Anaerolineales bacterium UBA6668
ATCTTTCATGCGGTTGCCCTGGTGCCAAATATAGTTTTCCTTGCTCATCTCGTTGGATCGGTATATACTTAGACAAAACCGACAGAGACGTCAGAAAATGACTTACAGTACAAACAAAAACTCAAAAAACAACGCCAAAATCCGCCGCGAACGCGAAGCTTTTGAACGACAAAGTTCGATTTTGGATGCCGCTAGGCATGTTTTTTTCACAAAGGGTATTTCCAAAGCCACAATGGACGATGTGGCAAGCGAAGCCGCAGTTGCCAAAGGCACAGTATATTTATACTATGCCAGTAAAGAAGCTTTAGTAGCCGCACTTACCTTAGAAGGGTTAAACCTTTTGGACCGAGTTTTGGCGGAAGCCTTTGCCGAAGGGGAATGGATTAGCGCTGAAGAACGACTCAAACGCTTGTCAACCGCTTACCTAAATTTCTGCCAGCACGAACCCAATTATTTTCGCTTAATAATGGCATATGACCGCGGTGGGTTCCGCGCCAGCGTTTCCCCCGAAATACGNNCTTCGATGGAAGTGATGATGTGGACGACACGTGCCATTCAGCAAGGAATGGAAACTGGGGAATTTCGGCAAGGGCTTCCTAAATATTTAACTGGCATGGCATGGGCGGCATTAAACGGCGTTTTGGTGTGGTTTCAGCACCCACTTCGGCGTGAACTGGTCGGCACCCGTCCCGAAGAACTATACAACGGCGTTTTGGAGATGATTTTGTCGCAGTTGAAAGTTTCACCCGCAGAAAATAGCTAAACTATGAACTGGTTATATGTTCTAATCTTCTCACTCATACTGTGCTTGATTTGGATTGCCATTTTTCGCACAGTACCGAATCGCCGTGGTTTGGTCTTTCTCTTCTTTATCCTTCCATCTTGCTCCTTGTTGGCATTGTTCGCTTGGTTTTGGCAATACCGGTGGGAAGGACTCATCGCTTTCATGGTCTCAATCGGCTTGTACATCTTGTTTGAAGGCTTTTTCGGGCATCGCTTGGCAAGCCCAAATGACAAAAACATCAAAGTGTGGGGGCAGGAAGACTAAGGCTGTATTTCGATCTTTGCCATCATTAGGCGGTTATAAATCCACTCCAAGAGTTTGGGGCGAAGTTCTGCCGCCCTGCCAAAACGAGCTTTTGCCAGCACAGTAAGCTCTGTGGTAATTGCCATTTCTCCTTTTTCGTTTATCACCAACCACGGCTCTATCAAATCGGGCAATTCCAGAAGTGCTTCATTCGCGCAATCGTTGAGAATATCGGTCACCAAACCGACATCACGGGTAAAAATGTGTAGATGCACATTGGCGGGAGAAAACTCACCCCGGCTGAAATTGCGTAAAGTACGAATTTCACCATTTGGAACGATGAGCAGTTCACCGTTTTGACCCCGCAAATGAGTGGTACGCATATTTACTTGCTCTACAATGCCAATCACCCCGGCAATTTCTACCTTTTCCCGTACCCGAAAGTCATCTTCAAACAAAAAACTTAATCCATGCATATAGTCGGATACGACCCGATTCGCCCCAATGCCAAATGCCGCGCTAAATAAACCGATAAACCATAGCAAGTTAGTGGCAGGTACCAAATAGCTCAGCATTAAGATTACCGTTCCCAAGGAGATAGCAATATCAAACAAATGAATCAACATGCTCTTGAGAGTCTTTTGCCGTTCCGCAGTGCTATGGCTCATATCGCGCAAACGTTGAGAGCGACCAATACGGGCAATTAACTTCACGCCTACCCAGCGCAAAAGCAAGGCAATTACCAACACCAATAGCAATTCCCGATAGGGTTGGGGAATCAGTTGAAAATAAGAAAGGATGGAACGAAGAAAGGGCGACATAATGATTACGATCAATTGCGCAGAGAGTGATTTCCAACGTACATGAAAACCGCACTTTAGTCAAATAAGCCAAGTGATATTTTAACGCACTTTGCACGATTATGGTAAAATAATTTTAATATTCGGCGTACTTGAAGTTTGCGATTTTTTCCATTAGTAAAACAGGTGCAATTCCGTACCACACCGAATATTAAAATTTGAACCGCTCTTGGATTGCACAGGCGGTCTATGTTCGGTGCGTTTGAAAATTGCGTTGTATTAGTCGCAAATCTGCTCCGTACCGAAGATAAAAGTATTTGGAGTGAACTATGTTTGCAGATTTGACTCAAGCTGAAGATAAGCGCCGGAAAAAAATTGAAGCCGCACTCAAACAATTACAAGAAAACCCCCGCGTAATGCTCATCACCATTCAGGTTAGCGCCGAAGCCTGTCCTGCTTGCCAAGCAGTGCGTGCCACCTATCCCAAGCACCAAGTTGCAGAACTCCCTTGGGAAGCTTGCTCTTGCCCACACGGTTGCACAGCCACATACGTGCCGGTTTTCAACGAAATATACCCCTAGTGTTGGGGCAACTTTCCTTATGCGCTGTGTTTGATAGGTGTGAGCAATTCACACCTTTTCTTTTTCAAAAACCTGTAAAGCTCATCTATCCGTCGTATGGCGTATCTACAACCCATTGATTACCGCTTAGTTCAGCGAAATTACCTGCTAGAAACCGCTCGCATTCTATCTCAAGATTTGTCACTGGAACGGATTTTGGCAGAAATTTTGCGGGTAGCCACCGGGATGCTTCAGGCAGAAGGCGGCTTGATTGCCCTGCGTACACAATCCGGCGAAGCAATTGGCAGTGAAAATGGACCCTTCCGCGTTTGGTCACACTTTCAAGTACCCGAAAAATTTTTAGAAGAAATAGATGACCTATTGCTCAATTCCACAAATTTTAGCCAAGACCCCAGCACAGTCGTACTAGCCGAAATTCGCCATCGCCTGTCAGATGCCGCCGCCCGCGTGAACTTTGATTTATCCGGTTCAATGGGACTGCCACTCCAAGTAAAAAACCACTGGGTTGGCATATTATTGGTTTTTCGTGCTTACCGTGCGCCGTTTACCGCCGATGACCGCGTGATGCTAGATGCCTTTCGCAACCAAGCGGCTGTCGCCATCAACAATGCCCGTCTGTTTGAGCAAGTCAATCAGGAACGAAGCCGCTTAAACGCCATTCTGGAAGGCAGTGCAGATGGTATTTTCTTGCTGGATGTGCGTCATCAGGTGGTGCGTTGGAATAAAGCGCTGGCACGGCTCACCGGCTTTTTGCCCGAACAAGTGGTGGGAAAACCCTATGAAAATGCCATTCAGTGGCAGGGTGCAAACCCACTGCATGGCTTGTTGGAAGCCCGCAATGCAGGTTGGCCCTTCACCCCCGATTCGTCCCTGTACGTGGAAGGCGTCTTGCAAGGTAATGGCGGTAAAGGTATCGAAGTCGGCATCACCTTTGCTCCCATCTTCGATGAGCAAAACCGTCTAGTCAATATCATCGGCAATGTCCGAGATATTACCCGTTTCCGCGAGGCAGAACGGCTAAAAAGCACTTTTATCTCAATTGTCAGCCACGAACTCAAAACGCCAGTTTCGCTCATTAAAGGCTATGCCGGCACTTTACGCCGCAAAGACGCCAATTGGAATGCGGAGACGATTGAGCAAGGACTACAGGTCATTGAAGAAGAAGCTGACCGCCTTGCCAATTTAATCGAAGATTTACTGGATGCATCGCGCTTGCAGGCGGGAGGTTTACGCCTGCAAATGAATGCAGTTTCACTTCCGGCAATTGTACAAAGCGTGGTAGATTCATTTGCTGGGCAGGGGCATTCCCACAAAATTGAAGTAGACTTCCCAAGTAATTTCCCATACATACAAGGAGATGAAGATCGTCTGCGTCAAGTGCTGGTCAATTTGCTGAGTAATGCAATCAAATATGACCCTAGTGGCGGAACTATTCGCATCAAGGGTGTGGTGCAACCGCGCTCGGTTTTGGTGAGCGTGAGCGATGAAGGGGCAGGCATTCCCGCCGAAGATATTGAACGGGTGTTTGACCGTTTCTACCGTGCGCCAACCCCCGTCACGCAACGAGCACAAGGCGCAGGTCTGGGCTTGTATTTGGCACGCGCCATTATTGACGCGCATAACGGGCAGATATGGGCACGCTCCAATCGGCGCAAAGGCACGGCTTTTTATTTTAGTCTGCCGCGTCCTTCCCAAATTTCAAGTTAAAAGAAAACGCTCATTGGCTGAGCGTTTTCTTTTTGCCATAGCGTGTGTACTCGGCGCAAAAGGGCAGGATCGCACTTTCATCCAGAGTAAAAGCGCAATTTCCGGTTGCACCGAATCCTGATTACTTTTTACCAAATTTGTCGTTATAATCTTCCATACTCGCCAAAATCACCTTGTGGGCGTATTCTGCACCAAAATGGCTGGTAATTTCAATCGAGTTGGGTTTGCCCGGCTTGAGCTTATAGGTTAGCATGTAATGTTCTAGTCTATCTACCAAGTGCGGAATCTGGCTGATATCTGTCACGCCCGCAAAACCCGGGTCGTTGTCAATCACTGCAATAATCTTGTCGTCCGCTTCCCCATCGTCCACCATTTGCAAGCCACCCAAAACCCGTACATCCATGATAATTTCGGCGCGNNCGGGTCACCGTCACCGTGAGATGATTTTGGGCTTAGGCTGGCAATCTTCGCTCCGCAATAAGTTTGGGGAATTAAGCCATACAAGCAGGGCGGCTGGGCGCTGGTTTTTTGCGGTCGGTCTACTTTTACATACCCTGACTTTTTGTCAATTTCATACTTCATATAGTCGAAAGGGGTTAGCTCAATGTAGGCAGTCACAACAGCAGGCACATTGGGTCCAGCTTCTAAACCATGCCACGGATGCGGGCGATACAGATGAAAATCAGAATTTGTCATGTTAAAATTTTCCTTTTGGATTGATAATTTTTATATACAACACACAATAGCTGTGTTATTGGGTTAACTAAAATATTCTTGCGATACCGATTGCCATTGCTCACGGTTCTCCCAATAGCAAAATTGCATTAGGCTTGGATACAATCGGGATAGTTCTTCGTGCAAGCGGGTGGCAATGCGCCGTACTGCAAAATGGGCATTTTTTGCGCTTCGGAGCGTGCAAAAGTGGTACAAAGCTCGTAGATTAGCTGTGACTAGTACGCGGCGATTGAATGCGTTTGGCACCAAATAGCGAGCCTCCTCTGGATGAGTGACAGCCATCTGCCGATAGGCGGAGCATACAGCCTGCATTGCTGTTTGATAAGATTCTTGCAAACCGGCATCCACAATTAAGCTCGGCATTTCCCAACCTAATGAGATATCGAGCGGTTGGGGGCTTTGTGTCATCATGCGGTGGCGTTTGACTTCGTAGTATGCACCTTCATCCATCGTAGCGCAAAAAGTGACCTGCACATGTTCCAACTCGCGCAAGGGAATATCATGGCGTTGCAAACTACCCAGAGCAGTTTCCAGCAGGTTAGTACGTGCTTGTGTAGATAAAGAAAGGATAATTTGCTCGCATTCTTCAAAACTCTTGGTAGAGTAGCGGAAAAGTACACTTGCCAAAAATTTTTCTTCAGCCTGCACAGTGTGAGAAACAATCTGCAACCAATCTTCTTTGCCAGGAGCAAAAGGCTGGGCAGGGTTAGACAATGGTAATTGGTACATCGCACTCTGCAATTGACTTTCAGTATGCAATTGATAGGCGACTGGGTCGGTGTACTTGACCAGTGTTGGTGTTTCTTGCAATGCTACAGCCTTTACTTCTGCCCCGATTTCTCGCACTTCTGCAAGCGGGTGGCTTAACAGCTTTCGAATAGCATGTGCAAGGGTGCGGGCATTGGCGGTCATGCCCACATTGGCAAAAACTGCGGCAGGTAATAAGTAACGGGCAACATCTACATATTTGGAGCGAATGCGGTTATCCCATGCCAAATCGCTCTCGCCTGCCTTACGCGGAAAACGCTCTTGAATGACTGACTGTAGGGGAGCTAAACTCTCCGTGTAGGTCTGCATCAAAAGGCGACAGGTTTGTTCGTAAAGTGATGCCCATTGCGACTGCAAAACGCTGGCAGGGCGGTAAAAACTATTAACATCCCACTGCTGATAACGGGTGGACTTTTCGGTATAGCTGGCTAGCCGATTGCTCTCGATACATTCAATGGCTAAACGGCTGACATTCTCAAAAGCGATGTGCAAAATGGCATGTTCCGCAACAGAAGCATGACCATAGCCAACAACCCATTTTTCATGAAATTGAGCGGCACTTTCGGAGCTGAGCTCGGTTGCAATTTCCCGAAAGGATTGTGGGCTACGCGATGTTTTGGCAAAAGCGACAGCAATGGTTTCGGGCGAAAGGTCACGCGGGCTTAAGATGTAGATTTCTCTTGAAAAGGACATGCAAAAAAGTTGAGATTGGTGATTAAAATGATATTCGGCATGGACAAAAGCGGATCTTTTCTCTGATGAGAAAAACCCACTTCATATTCAGTATACACGCCGGATATAGACAAAAATACGCATTATTTTACCAGATAAAAAAATGCTTGCCATTACTGACAAGCATTTTTTATCAGACCTAAGTTAAGTGAAGTAACCTCCCAAATGGAGGAAGAAAACTTACAACTTGGGGATTTTAAGTTCTTGACCTGGGCGAATAATGTTGTAATTGTCGCCAATAATATCTTTGTTGGCTTCGTAAATTGCCATCCACTTTTCGCGGGCAACAGAACCGTAATACTTGTCAGCCAAGTGGCTCAAGGTTTCG
>DKKK01000094.1 GCA_002455215.1 Anaerolineales bacterium UBA6668
TTTTTCATGCGGTTGCCCTGGAATTGCTAAAAATCCCTCTTCCAATTTGCAAAAAAGCGAGTATAATACTGTCAAATATAACAGAACGAACACCAACAAAGTGGCACAGTCGTCCTTAAAAAGGGATGGCTGTGTCCGCTTTGTTTTCTGTGTTTTTTTAGTACATATGTTCTAAAACTGCTCTAAAACAATTGAATAGTGGTTTCTGGCAAGTGAGACACAGGCTTGCGCTACAGATCCACACGTCGGGCAGACTTATCTAGGTTTGCATGTTCGAAGCGGGACGAACCCCGTCTCGAACTCTCCAACCAAAAATTGTTAAATATTCTTTCCATTAGGGGGTGCCGCTTGGAAGCCAAAGATTTCAAGTCCCTGCGCATTAGTTTAGCTTCTCCACAAGATATTTTGAACTGGTCTTATGGTGAAGTATTAAAACCCGAAACAATTAACTACCGCCGCTTACGTCCCGAAAAAGATGGCTTGTTCTGTGAAGCAATCTTTGGACCCTCCCGCGATTGGCAATGCTATTGTGGGAAATACAAAAACATTCGTTACAAGGGGATTACCTGTGATAAATGTGGCGTAGAAGTGACCCGCGCATCGGTACGCCGAGAACGCATGGGGCACATCACTCTTGCCGCTCCGGTGGCTCATGTTTGGTACACTCGCCGTGTGCCTTCTTACATGGGCATCATTCTGGATGTTTCCCGGCGCAATTTAGACCGCGTCTTGTACTTTGCACAATATGTGGTGACTCACGTAGACGAAGATGCTCGCCAACGCGCACTCAAACGCTTAGAAGACGAGCAAGACCCCAAGCTCTCGCGCGAGCGCAGTGAAATTTCTGCTCGCCTGGATGCCGCCCGTGAATATTTGCAGTCACGCACCGCATTAATTCAAGAGCGCATCGCCAAAGTCAATGAGCAATATGAAGGCGCACTACAAAACCGCCTACAACCCCTGCTAGATGATGCCCAACATGTCCAACAAGTTTTGGAAAACAAAATTGGGCAAACCGCCAATAGCGCCATTGGCTTGCGCACCACAGATATTGTAATTGTGGAAGACGGGGAAGAAGTTACCCGCAAGCATCTCAACGCACTCAACACTGCGGTTCAACGCGAACTCAATGCCGTCGAATCCGATATGCAAGACCAACGCGACCGCCTGATTGCCGACTTGCAAATGGAAGGCGAAAAATATCGCGCTGAAGCCGAATTGGAAATTGCCAAGCAAGAAAGCCTAGCAGAAGAAGCCAATAGCAAACTGAACGAGCGCATTGCCCAAGAACGCGATGAACTGCAATCCTTACACGTTTTGATGTTCTTGCCAGAAGGGCGCTACCGCGAACTCAAGACACGCTACGGTCAGGTTTTCCGCGCCGCAATGGGTGCAGAAGCCTTCCATGAAATCCTTACCGCAATGGATCTGGATAAACTGGCAAAAGAACTCTGGCACGAAATCCGCTCCACCAAGAGCAATCAACGCCGTAAGAAAGCCATCAAGCGCCTGAAAGTGATTGAATCTCTGCGCCGTTCCAACAACCGCCCGGAATGGTTGATTCTCACCGTCTTGCCTGTTATTCCTCCCGATTTGCGCCCAATGGTGCAGTTGGATGGTGGACGTTTTGCCACCAGCGACCTAAACGACCTGTACCGCCGCGTCATTAACCGCAACAACCGCTTAAAACGCTTAATGGAACTCGGCGCACCGGATGTCATTGTTCGCAATGAAAAGCGTATGTTGCAAGAAGCAGTAGATAGCTTGATTGACAACAGTCAACGCGGCAAAATGCTCAGCCGCCGCGGTCGCCGCGAACTAAAGTCTTTGAGCGATATGCTCAAGGGTAAGAAAGGACGTTTCCGCCGCAACCTGCTAGGCAAGCGCGTTGACTACTCCGGGCGTTCGGTGATTGTGGTCGGTCCCAAACTCAAGTTGCATCAATGCGGCTTGCCTAAGACGATGGCGCTCGAACTGTATCGCCCGTTTGTCATTGCCAAATTGGTCGAATACAACTACGCCAGCAATGTCAAAGGCGCAAAACGCTTCATCGAGCGCAACCGCCCCGAAGTATGGGAAGTGCTTGAAGAAGTCATTAAAGACCGTCCAGTTTTGTTAAACCGCGCACCAACCCTGCACCGCCTGGGCATCCAAGCCTTTGAACCCATGTTGGTAGAAGGCAAAGCCATTCACTTGCACCCGTTGGTCTGCTCCGCGTTCAATGCTGACTTCGACGGTGACCAAATGGCAGTACACGTGCCACTCAGCCGCAAAGCTGTCCAAGAAGCCTATGACCGTATGTTGGCAAGCAAAAACCTGCTCAAGCCCGCAGACGGTTCACCTATTGTGGGTCCATCCAAAGATATGGTTTTGGGTGTGTACTACATGAATCTAAAGGTGGCTGGACGCAAAGGCGATGGGCGCGTATTTGGTTCATTGGACGAAGTGAAACTCGCCTATGACTTAGAACAAGTTCACATTCATGCCAGCATTAAGTTGCGCGTCACCACTTGGTTCAAAGATGGCACATTGGAACGCTTGGAAACACCGGAAACCAAGATAGTAGAAACATCCGTTGGGCGTGCATTGTTCAACCAAATCTTGCCGCCTGAAATGCACTACGTCAACATGAGCTTGGCGAAAAACGACGTACAAGCCGTAGTTGCCGCCAGCTATCAAGCCATTGGTTCGGAACGCACCGTAGAAGTGGTAGACCAAATTAAGAATATCGGCTTTACCTACGCCACCCGCTCCGGTACAACCATCGCCGTAAGTGATATCACCGTCCCCGAAGTCAAAGCCGACATTCTGGCTCGCTCCGAAGAACGCGTGGCAAAAGTGGAACAGCAATTCCGCCGTGGTCTGCTCACCGAGCAAGAAATGAATGACCGCACCATCGAAATCTGGACTGCCGCGAAAGAAGAGCTAGAAAAAGAAGTAAAGAAAGTGATGAACCCGTTGGGCGACCTGAGCCTGATGGCAACTTCCGGCGCCACCAAAGGTGGTTTTAGTTCGGTAAGCCAGTTAGCCGGTATGCGCGGTTTGATGGCTGACCCATCTGGACGCATCATTCCATTGCCAATCCGCTCCAACTTCCGCGAAGGGCTACGCGCATTGGAATACTTCCTTTCTACCCACGGCTCCCGCAAGGGTTTGGCAGACACCGCCCTGCGTACAGCAGACGCTGGTTACTTGACACGCCGTTTGGTAGATGTTGCTCAAGACCAAATCGTTAACAATACCGACTGTGGCACTGAAGCCGGACGCTGGGTACGCCGTAAAGATGACATCGCCGGGCAAAAGTTTGCCAGTCGTATCATGGGGCGTATGGCGGCTTCCCCCATTATTAACCCCAAAACGGGAGAAGTAATGGTCGGACGCAATGAAGAAATTACCGACTTGCTGGCAGAAGAAATTGACGCACTCGGACTTGCAGAAGTGTTTGTCCGTTCTCCGCTGACCTGCGAAACCCGCTTGGGTATCTGCGCCATGTGCTATGGGCGCGACCTAGGCTGGGGTGGCTTGGGTGGCATTGGCACGGCTGTTGGTATCATTGCCGCACAATCTATCGGTGAGCCGGGTACACAACTGACCTTGCGCACCTTCCACTCCGGTGGTGTTGCAACTGGTGGCGACATCACGACCGGTTTGCCACGTGTAGAAGAAATTTTCGAAGCCCGCAAGCAACCCAAAGGCGAAGCCGTTATCACCGAATTGGACGGCACAGTCGAAATTGACCGCCGCGAAAACGACCAACGGGTCGTGCGCGTCAAGAGTAGCCAACTGCTCTCTGATGAGTATGTGATACCCGCTGGCTGGGAAATTGCGGTACGCGATGCCAGTGAAGTGGCAGATGGCACTGTAATCGCTCAAGATGGTACAACCACCATTACAGCCAGCCACGGCGGAAAGGTTGCCATTGAAGGCGGAAAGATTTTTGTCTCCCGCGAAACGCGCGAAGTACAAGAATACGATATTCCTTCCAGCTCGCGCATTTTGGTTTCTGAAGGGCAAAAAGTTGCCGCAGGCGACTTGCTCACCGAAGGTAGCCAAAACCCGCACCGTATCTTACACATTTTGGGACGCGAAGCCTGTGAATTGTATCTACTGGCAGAAGTACAAAAAGTGTATCGTTCACAAGGGCAAAACATCAACGATAAGCACTTTGAAGTAATCATCCGCAAGATGATGTCCAAAATGCAGGTGATGCGCCCCGGTGAAACTGGCTGGTTGCCCGGTGAATTGGTGGACCGCTTTGAGTTCCAAGATAAGAACGAGTATCTGGTAGCACACGGGCGTATNNCCGCCACTGCCGCCCCCACCTTGCTGGGTATCACCAAAGCATCCCTTGCCACCGAATCCTTCCTATCCGCATCCTCCTTCCAACACACCATCCGCGTGCTGGCGGGGGCGGCAATTGAAGGCAAGGTAGACAAGCTCGCCGGTTTGAAAGAAAACGTCATCATTGGTAAGCTCATCCCTGCCGGTACTGGCTACGGAGTGACCAGCAAATTAGTGATGGAACCCGTGGAAGAACCGGATCCCGCAGTTGTCGCAGAAATTGGTGAAACTTACAACGATTTCGAAACACTCAATACCAGTGAACTACTTTCCGAAGATGAAGAGCTGGATGAAGATGATTTGTTAGGAGAAGATGACGACGACTTCAGCGAAGCCGCGTAATCTCGCAATCTCTTGTGAAATAAAAAAGCCACCCATCAAAAGGTGGCTTTTTTATTTATGAATACGTAAGCGTTTGCCCTACCCTCAGAGCGCCACCTCCTTGATGGCACACATTCTGCCCAAATATTACCTTGCCGCTCCAGTTGCGAAATTCGGACAAAGTACGCAAAGGCTCTTTGCCACGTTCCGCAGTTTTCGGGTCGGTAGTCGTGATGACACAACGCGCACAAGGCTTAACGATTTCCAACACAAGTTCGCCCACATACAAGGTGTGCCATTGGTCTTCGGCAAAAGCGCTAGCCCCACTTACCACTACATTTGGGCGAAAACGCTCCATCTCAACAAGCGCTTCTCCCTTTGCTTGTAGCCGAGCATTTAAATCATCCAATGAAGCGCTGTTGGTGAGCAAGATGGGATAGCCATCTGCAAAGCCAGTTTGGTCGGTCGCATGACGGGCATAACGTGGGTCACACGGACGAATGTGCCCATCGGAAATACGCACCAATTGTACTTCTGCCTGCAAAAAAGCGCTCAACCATTTTGACGCGTTGGCATCCTGCTCTGTAGCAAGCACCAAATCGCTCCAAACCCGTACCATCCGCCGCTTATCGCTTTCACCCAGCGGCACACGAATATCGGGCATAGCAGGTGCAGATAAAGTGAGCCAATAATCGTCCTGTAGTTTAGGTTGAATCAATGCCATACGCGGTAGTTCACGCTGGGTTAAAAAATCGCCATTGCTGTTTACAATTTGCAAACAACGGTCATTTTTAATGCCACGTGGGGTTAGCTCGGCGGCGTTGAGCGCACAACCTGCGCAAGATTTAATTGGGTAGTAAAATAAGCCTGAAATATACATAAGATTGGTGGTAATAATGAACGTACAAATGCTCTTACAAAATTGTATCCTAATTGGGGGAATGTTGGCAATCTGGGGAGGGGTACATAGCCTGACAGCTAGCTTCACCAGCAAATTATTGGCGCAACGCTGGCTGGGTGAACGAAATCGTGATGGTTGGTATCGGCTTGTTTACAATTTGTTTGCGCTGGTGAGCTTTGTGCCCGTTTTGTGGGGATTCACGCGCTTGCCGGATGTGGCGCTCTACCGCTTGCCGTGGTGGGGCTGGTGGCTGTGTATCCCGTTACAACTGTGCGCCTTGCTCGGTGCGGGGTTGACTTTGTGGCGGGTAGATTTGTGGCGCTTTGTCGGGTTACGGCAGTGGGTACGCTGGCTGAATGGCGAACCCGAACCGCGCACGCCACCCGTATTTTATGCCAGTGGCTTCTACCGTTGGGTGCGTCACCCGCTTTACTTTTTTAGCCTAGTTTTGCTGTGGTGTACGCCGATGTTGAGTGCAAACACACTCTTCTTCAATCTGTTTTGCACGCTTTATTTCTATGTGGGTTCGATCTTTGAAGAGCGTAAACTGGTGCGGGAATTTGGGCAGGTGTATCTGGACTATCAAAAGCAAGTGCCCCGTTTATTGCCTGTGTTGTTTGGCAGACGAGATAGTTAAATCCATCACGGGCAGGAAATCCAGCATTTTTTAGGAGTCAGCATTTTCGACCTTTTAGGGCGGCTGGGATAGGATGTTGTCATTCTGTCATAGTGACCGAAGCAATCCCCAATCTATGTGGCTTTACACCTTTTCCACATGCGACGGGTACACCAAGCCCCATTGGTGGCGTAGTTCATCCATGATGTCCATTTGTAGCAAAGTGCGGCTGGCAGGCATGAGTGGGCTTTCTAATAAGCCTGCTTGTAAGCACTGCCCGGCTTCAATCGCTTCGTATTGATAGCCATTGCCCTGTAAGCCGCTAGGGATGGTTTGGGCGTTTTCGCCTTCTGCCATTGCCCGTAGGCGCGACCAAAATTTGGTATAAAGCCAGACAGCCCACGGCTGGGTGCGCAAAAAACTTTTGGCTTTGTCTTGCGAGAGTTTGCCTCCTACCAAGCCGGCATCCGGGTCTTTGGTTTTCACCCATTTAAGTCCATCTGGGCGGTAAATGGGGGCGTTAATGTGCAGTCGCCCGCGCGTTCCGTAGAGCGTGGCATGGGTTGGGTAGGTGGTACGCACCGAGCTGGCAAGCATACCTAACCGCCCTTCGGCAAAGCGAAAAATGGCAATTGAGCTTTCATCTACGCCGCTCTTGCCAATATCGGCAAAGCCTTGCACTTCCAGCGGCTCTCCCATCAGCAGGCAAGTCCAAAAGAGCGGGTAAATCCCCACATCGAGTAATGCCCCACCTGCCAAATCCGGATTAAGCAAGCGTTTTTCCGGTTTCCAAGCGGAGCGAAAACCGAAATCTGCTTGAAACAATCGGATATCCCCCAAACTACCGTTTTGAGCAATTTGGATGGCTTGCTGGGTGACGGGCAAAAAGCGCGTCCATAAGGCTTCCATGAGGAAAAGACCTTTTTGCTGGGCAAAGCGGAACATCTCGCGGGCTTGGGCGGCATTGACGGCGAGCGGTTTTTCGCAAAGCACATGCTTACCTGCCGCCAAACATAGCATGGTGTTTTCATAATGTAGGTTATGGGGGGTGGCAATGTAGATAATATCCACCTGGGGGTCTGCCGCAAGTGCCGAATAGCTGGCGTGGCGATTGGGAATGTTATATTTTTTGCCGAAAGTTTCGGTATTTTCGGCACTGCGCGAACCCACTGCCACCAACTGTGCGTCTGCCACCCGGCTCAGCCCTTGTGCAAAGGCATGTGCAATGCTTCCGGTGCCTAAAATTCCCCAGTGCATGACTTTCATTTGTTTTCTACCCTACTTAAGTGTTGAACATTGCCCAATTGTAAAACTTGAATGCGATTTTCCCGAATTTCCACTTCAGTGACGGAGGTATTCTCCAAGTTAAAACGCACGTTACACAGCAGTGGCATCTTAAACAAATGGCGCAGGTAAATATTAAGCGAACCCCGATGGCTAATCACCAGCACATTTAGATATTTATTGGCTTTGATGATTCCATCTAGGGCGGTAACCATACGTTCTTGCACTGCCCGCGGATCTTCTCCGCCGGGCGGCGGTGCAATCTCCCATCCGTCTTTTTCCACTTGCTTTGCCCAATCGCCATATTGCGCTTGGACTTCGCTCCAGGTCAATCCGGTCACTGCCCCCACATCGCGTTCTCGAAGCCGCTCATCTACTTGTAAGCTGGCTTGATATTGCTGTTGATGATAATTGGCTAGAATTTGAGCGGTTTGGCGGGCGCGTTGGGCAGGGCTGGTATAAAAAGCGTGTATGCGTTGCTTGCGAAGGACTTCCGCCAGCGCACGAGCTTGTGCAATACCCACATCATCTAAACTAGAATCGGCATGTCCTTGCAAACGTCCTTGTGCATTCCAAGCAGAACGAGCGTGGCGCACCAAAAACAAGTTGATATGCTGACTCACGCGCTTTTCCCCAAGATGTGAGTCAAGATGGTTGCGCCACTGCCACCGATATTTTGAGTCATAGCAATACGAGCATCCGGTACTTGGTTTGCGCCGCCTTCACCGCGCAATTGTGCTGTCGCTTCGACAATTTGGTACATGCCGGTTGCACCGACCGGGTGTCCGCGTGCTTTGAGCCCGCCCTGCGTGCAAATAGGCAGTTTGCCAGTGGGTGAAATGTCATTTTCTATGGCAAATCGAGGACCTTGCCCACGCTCTGCAAAGCCACAGGCTTCGAGTGAGAGTGCCGACATGATACTAAAGGCATCATGTAATTCAAAAAGGTTGATATCTTTGGGCGTTACGCCCGCCATTTGATAGGCTTTTTGGGCAGAGAGTGCGGCGGCGGATAGCCAGAGTGGGTCGAAACGGTCGTGGACGGCGAGCGAGTCGGTGGCGCTTGCCGCTCCCAGCACATGCACTGCCTTGGGATTGCCCACCGCCATTTCCAGTGGCACAATCAAGGCGGCGGCGGCGCCATCGCCTACCGGGCTGGCATCCAGCAGGTTAATGGGCGAAGCGACCATTTTCTCTTTGGCGTATTGTTCCGGGGTAATTTTGAATTGCAAGCGTGCATTCGGATTCCGCGCTCCGTTGGCGTGGGCGTTGATACTAAAAGTGGCAAAATCTTGGTGTTTCCAGCCATATTCGTGCATGTAGCGTTGCATGACAAGCGCATTGATTGCCACAAACGAAAGACCGACTCCCGCTTCATAATCCGCATCGGCGGCGGTTGCCAGCGCTGAAGTGGTTTCGCTTCCGCCGGCTTCGGTCATCTTCTCCACGCCGACTGCCAAGGCGCTGTCCATTTCACCGGAGGCAACTGCCATGAGCGCGGCGCGGAAAGCGGCCGCCCCCGAACCGCAAGCGGCTTCAATTTTCACTGCTTCGGCTTGATGTTGTTGGAGCCAATCGGCGAGTAGCGTGCCTAGGTGTTGTTGTCCGCTCAACGCACCGGAGAGCATATTGCCAACGAATATGCCGTCCACATTTGCGCGTCCGGCATCATTTAGGGCGTCTAAAGCGGCAAAGCCTGCCAATTCACGCAGGCTGTAATTCCAGTGTTCATCTACGGGGGTTTGCCCGATTCCGATTATAGCTAAAGGACGCATAAGAAAGGGTAAGTGGTGAAAAATGAGAGATTTTTTGAGAAGCAAGTTTTGCCATAGCGGTTATGCCGACAATATCATAGCTAAAATTTGTTCTCAATTGCTCTCAATTTGTGCGTTGGGTGTCGTTATATGAATTTGCGGAAAGAGACGGCGCGAAAGATTGGTCTGAAGCAAGTTTTGTGGGTCGTATTTGGATTTTAACGCTGTTAATTGTGCAAGGGTCGTCTCCCCCAGAAAGGTGGAAACGGTGTGCGGGTAAAGCGTAGCATCCTTCGCCATGTAAAATCGCCCATGATGTTTGAGTACAATCTCGTCCAGATGTGCAACCATTTCCTGCAAGCGTTGGCGGTTGCGACGCGTCACGTGAAAATCCAGCGCCATTGAGAAGCCATCTACACTGTAGGAAATGAGAAAGGGGTCTGGGCGGTAACGCTTGACCACTGCTAAGTAAGCGGGCAAACCATAGTCGTGGCAGGTTTGCAAAATTTCACGAAAACCGGCATAGGCGTGCTCAGCGGGGATAAAGCTTTGATGCTGAATCAACCCACCCGGCAGGTAGGTTTCCTTCCAGCGCGGGAAGTAATCTAGCAAAAAATTGGCGGAAACGTACGATTCCAGTCCTTGTTTATCATTTTTGAGCAAGCCCATTAAATAATTGCCTAAGCTGGTCAAGCGCATTCCAAGCGGGTTTACAAAATATTTGATAAAACGCCACAAAATGCTACGAGGCACAATGCCAAACAGCTCTTCCGGTGGCTCTTGGAATTGCACGCTGAGTGTGCGCTGGGGGTTGGGGTCTTCGCCCGGCGTAAATTCATGGGCGATCTGCAGTTGCCCACGTCCAAGCGCCTGTCCTTTGGCAAAGCAATCGATCCAACCAATGAGATAATCGCTACTTGCCTTGCGTTGCTCCATCGTGTTAAGCAGGTCTTGCAAGTTTGCAGTGGCATGGGTGCTGATGTGCATTTGCCCAGAGTAGATACGCTTCATCTGCAAGGTGATACTGGTAAATACCCCTAGCACGCCAAAACTGCCAATCATGGCGTAGAAAAATTCAGGATTTTTTTCAGGAGAGCAGTGGAGCAGTTCGCCGGTGCTAAGCAGGGCAGTAAATTCTAGGACGTGTTCGCCCAGTGTGCCTGCTTTGTATTGGTTCTTGCCGTGCAGGTTCATGCCAAGCGCACCGCCAATAGTGGGAAAAGCCGTGCCCGGCACAACCGGAAGCCACCAACCATCGCCTATAATGTAGCGCCAAATATCACGAATGGTGACGCCCGGTTCGACTGTAAGCTTGCCCGTTTCGGGATTCCAGTCTAGGATGCGGGTCATGCGAGTCAGTTCAAGCAGAATTTGCTCGGCATTCACAGCCGCGTCTCCGTAGCTACGCCCACTGCCACGCAAGCCAACTGTGCGTCCGTTTTCTTTTGCCAGCGTAAATACTTGGCGAATGCCTTCGACCGTACTGGGGCGATGTACATAATTCAACGCCTGATAGGTTAACCCCCAAGCGCTAGAAAGTTCAAGATGGTTACTATTGAGCATAAGTGAGCCGTTTGAAGCGGTTACAGGTTTAATCTGCGAAACACAAAGGATGGAATATGAGTGAGCACTAGACTGATAATGCCCCACTTGCCGGGGATGTAGGCAATTTGCTTTCGACTGTGGATAGCACTCCAAATCAGGTCAGCGGCACGTGTGGCGGAGATAGGTCCACGAACTTGTTCGGCGTTTTTGAGCATATCGGTTTCCACTTGACCAGGTTTGATAGTGGTTACGGTCACGCCGAAGCGGCTAACGCGGTTGCGCAAGCCTTCGAGATAAGTATGCAAGGCGGCTTTGCTGGCATTGTAGCCCGGCGCACCACGTCTGCCACGGTCGCCCGCAATACTGCCAATGCCGACAATCTGCCCACGCTTTGCCCGTACCATGCGGTCAGCCACCGGGGACAGCCAAGCCATTGCTCCAGCCGCATTCACCTGAAGCATGGCGATGTCTTCATCTGCGTTATACTTTTCGGCATGGCTAGGAAACATTGCGCCAGCGTTGTAGATGAACAAGTCCAAACTGCCCAAATCCGCCGTGATTTGCTGTAATAGCGCAGGTGTACCGGCAAAGTCGAGTACATCGTGGGTGTAGGGTCGGGCTTGGGTTTGGTTGGCGTGTTGGTTGATTTCTGCACAAACATCATGGAGCAAGTCGGCACGCCGTGCAACCAGCGCTAACTGATAGCCTTGTGCCGCGAGTTTTCGTGCGAGCGCCGCGCCGATACCCGTGCTAGCGCCCACAATAACCGCTGTTTTTGGGGGATGTAAAGGACGAATCATAAAATTGGGTTTATTGGTCAATTTGCGGCTGTGCTTTCATTGTCAGCAAATACCGCACGAGTAAGTTCAAATTTTCTTCGTTGAGTTTGTCACTGATAGTGGCAGGCATATAACTGGGGCTAGAACAAGGACCGCCCGGGCAATCAGGTGCAACAAAAGCGTTGGGTTGCAAAATAGCTTCACGCAGGTAAGTTTCTGCGGTTACCCCTTCTTGACGCGTACCGGCAACAAGCCCGATGTCATTCAGTTGTGGTCCGACCCCACCAATGGTATTGGCACTATCTAGTTGGTGACAAGCCCCACAGCCCGCGAGTACATACACTTCTTTGGCAGTTTCAATCTCTGCCGCGCTAAGTACGTCTTCTTTGGCTTGTTGGTTGCCACAAGCGCTGAGTAAAACGCCAACAATGAGTAATAAAAAGCTGAGAAAGATTTTTTGAGATATTTTCATGGCTTATTGTGATATTCGGCGCTGGTGAAGTCTGCATTTTTCCTTGTAAGAATACAGGCGCAATTCGATGCCCGTGCCAGCTACCCATTATACCGCAACCTACCCAACAAATTTTAACATTTTCATTTGAAAGTGCAACATCCATCGGGTAACATGATCATTTGATTTGACACACGTGAGAACTGAATTTTTCGCTTTCTATTCGACACGGATGGAAATTGCGCTTTCCCCATCAGAAAAAAGGCGCAATCTGATACCTGGCACACCTGAACCGTGCCAAAGCCATGATACATTTTACGAGTAGGTGGTAAACAAAAGAGCCACTTACAGGAAGTAGCTCTTTTTAAACAGTGATTGTGTAGCTCAGCTATTTTTTCACCGGTTTTTTGGTGGTTGGGGCAGGTGTACGCTCCTTGCCTTTGGCTGGTTGCGTGACGGGCTGAGACGGGAATGATGGAAATGCGATGGAAACACCCCCCAAGTTGAAGCGTTGCCAGTAGAAATTTTCGCGATTAGTCCAAGCCGATTGCAATACGGTGGCAATATTCGAAACAATAAAATAAATGGATAAGCCCGATGCAAAGCTCAAAGCCATCCAACCAAACATCAACGGCATGGTGAACATCATATTACGCGACATGCTGGCCGTGGGGTCATTGGGGTCGGCGTTGGTGGAAGGGGGCATAACCATCAATTGTTGCAAGAAAGTTGTTACCACCACCAAAATCGTTAGCACGGGAATGCCAATACCCAAAGCTGGAATGAATAACCGTTCGGGTTGGCTTAAGTCCATCCACAGAAAGTGATTGTTGACCGGTATTAGATTCGGCAGGTTCGGGAACAGTGCGCTCCAACTACTTTCGTACAAACTAAGCAAACGCATTGGGGTATTGGGCAAAACGCGCTCAATAGAGCGGTACATTGCAATCAAGATAGGGAATTGCAGGAGCAAAGGCAGACACCCTAGTAACATAGATGCCGGGTTGTAGCCAATCCTTTGAAACTCTTCCTGCATTTTTTGCGGATCGTTGCGGTATTTGTCTTGAATTTCTTTAACTTTAGGCTGGAGCGCTTGCATTTGCTTTTGCTGTGTCATTTGACGAGCAGAAAGCGGCATCAGTGCCAAACGCACGAGCAAGGTAAGCACAACCAGCGCCAGCACATAGTTATTGCCAAGCACGGTATATAACCAGAGCATAGCGTTGGTGAAAAAAACGTAAAGGGGTTCTAGCATGGGATTGACTCGTGAGATTGATTAGCTATTTTGCAGGATAAGTCCATTGGGTAGTTCCATTGGCGCTATTGTAAGCATATACAGTTTGTTTGCCATCCACGGCGGCAATCAGCACCAAATCATTGACAAGCAGGGGTGTGCTGAGAAGTTTTTCTTTGATGCTTGAATCAACTTCAACTTCCCATTGCTTTAAGCCATCATCCATAGCAAATGCATAGACAAAGCCTTTTTCACTATTGATAATCACCAGGTTGTCGGTCAGCGCAGGTGCGCCGCGAACTGCGCTGTCCACGATTACGCGCCAACGTTCTGTGCCATTGGTTGCGTCTACTGCGTATAAGTTGCCTTTTAGGTCACCAAAGTAGGCTACGCCATCACGTACGGATGGGCTAGACCATACCCAGCCCACAGTGGGAAAATCCCACAAGACAGAGCCATCTTGAGCAGAAAGTGCATATACGTGATTACTCATGCTACCAATATACAAAATGCCATCCACCAGTGTTGGAGTGGCAACCAAACTGCCCCCTAGCTCGGTTTTCCATATATCGCTCCCATCAGCGGTCTTCCAAGCATAGAGAAAGTGGTCATTGCTCGGTTGATATAAGCGGTCGCCATCAATGAGTGGGGCGCTCCACAGGGTATTGCTAGCGCTTTTTCGCCACAATTCGCTACCTTCCGCAGAAACGGCTACCAACTCATGTTCGTTAACTGCATAGCTGACACCATTGCCAAACGTGACGGCGTTTACCACCGTAGCATTTTTGCTGGGAGCCATGTCAAAAGACCACTGGTATTTGCCATCGTTTGATAACACAAAAAAGTGTTGGTGGTAGCTGGCAACCCCGATTTTATTTTCTTCAATGGCGAGTGGAGAATAAAACAAGTTGGCATTGCGGCTGGCGCTGTTTTGTTCAGCGGGTACGCTTTTGCTGTCAAATTTCCAAATCTCAACACCGCTGGTAGGATTGAGTGCGATGACTGAATTTCCGGTGGTTACAGCAACCACATCACCGGAAACCGCCATTTCGGGCCAAGAGTAGCTGACTGCCGCACTACAACCACTGAGTATAAGCCCACTTAGCCCAATGGCAAAAAGCGTCCAGCGGCGCGGTGACAGCACAAATTGTTTAGATAAAGAGAAAAGATTCAAGTTGAACTCCTATAGGCGGTGGGGAAGCCGACCGCTAGTGCGGATGTGAATGTTGCGGCCATTCATCGGGTACGGGGTCGAAACCGCCTTTGGAAAACGGCTGACAGCGTAGTATGCGCCAAACAGCCAATATGCCACCTTTGATAACCCCATGCCGCTCAATTGCAGTGTAGGCATATTCTGAGCAAGTGGGGTAAAAGCGACAGGCAGGGGGTAGCATGGGTGAGATAAAACGCTTATAACCACGAATGAGTAAAAGGAATGGTTTTTTGAACATATAAGGTAAGCTCTCAATAATAGAATGCCATTAACGTTTGTAACCAATGCTAAATTCGACACGCGTCAAGCAACTTGCTTTCGTGTCGAATCTAAATAAACTCATACTGGTTTCTCGTCAATTCCTGTTCGTAGTAGCCCTGCTTTTTGGCACGCATTTTTTAAAACCAAACAGGCAACGGCGCTAGTGCTCGTTGCCAGTGGTGCGCGGGCTATCAGTACAATGTCCCATCCGGGTTGTAAAAGGGTAGCGAGTTGCTGGATTGCCGCTCGTAAGATACGCCGACCGCGGTTTCGCACATTGGCTTTGCCAAAACTGCGGCTGGTAATCAAGCCAATGCGTGTTTTTTGCTGTTGATTGGAGCAATAAGTAAGTATCACGAGTGGGGTACGAACCGCACGCCCGCTGATACGAACTCGCTCAAAATCTTCGCGCTGGCGTAAACTCTCCACTGTTGTGGATGGGAGACGTGCCAACCAACGCATGAATTTGGCAAAAACTAATCTTTGCGTGCGCTAGCGCCACTCTTCTTGGCGTTCCAATCGACTCGTTTGAGCATGGTGCTCTTATCACCTACTGTCAATGCCCAACGTCCCTTGGCGCGACGTGCTTTCAGCACACGGCGACCATTGTGGGTGGACATACGGGAGCGGAAGCCATGCACACGGGCATAGCGGCGAATTTTAGGTTGCAGGGTTCGTTTGGTCATAAGTCAAATCCTTTTTGGAGGGGTTATTAAGTCCCTGTGAATAGCAATAATAAAACTACGGTTCACAAGAACCGAAGCGGGTCGCATTATACAAGCATTTTGGATACAGGTCAAATCATTGGTGCGTGAGATAATAGGCAAGCTTTTACCAGAGCTACTCATTATACATTACTGTGTCATCCAATCATCCGTCTAATCCGCATATTGGATGATGGTTGTTTCACTTGCTTGAACAGTTACCCATACTCAGCATTTATTCGCCTTCTTAACCTTTAAAATAAAACTAAAATAAAATGCACACGGCAGAAGAAAATCGCGGTTTGTTACTATTGGTGTATAATTGCCCGCGGTTTTCCTTACTGCATTCCTATCACCCATAATTTCATGACTGCTGAATTCATCCATTTTCCTGCCCAAAGTTCCGATTCATCCCAGCTAGAAAACGCTACCCAAAACGAAACCCTCGCACGAGTGATTTTAGATATGTTGTTAAGCCCTGTCATTAATGTAAGTACGCAAGCCGAGTCTGCCGTTGACTCCGCCACAGAAATTTCCCCAAGCGAGAGCGAATCGGAGCATATTCTGCCGATATTACCATTGCGCGGTTTGGTAGTCTTTCCGGAAACAGGCGTACCCCTGAATGTAGGACAAGAGCGCTCTTTACGCTTGGTAGATACAGTCGCCAACACATCCAAAATCATTGGCTTGCTAACGATTAAATCGCCTGATGTGGAAGTGCCAGAACCAGAACATTTATACGAATACGGCACAACCGCCATCATTCAGCGCTTATTTCGTGCGCCTGACGGTACAGTACGCTTGTTGGTGCAAGGCTTTAATCGCTTCCGCGTGCAGGAATTTGTAGCTGGCGAGCCATACTTGCAAGCCAAAGTTGAACTTGCCCCGGAGACGCCAGAAACATACACCCCAGAACTTGAAGCACTCAAAAGGCTGGTATCTGAACGTTTTCAGCGCTACTCTGAGCTAGGACCCAACTTGCCCGAAGAATTGATGCAATTGGTTCTCGGCAATGAAAACCCATTGCAAACTGCCTATAGCATTGCGAATTACATTCGCATTGATGTAGAAACCGCCCAGCGCGTGCTTGAACTTAATCTGGTATCTGAAAAATTCTACCTGCTTTTGGAAGTGCTCAACAAAGAACTCGAAGTACTAGAATTGGGTCGAAAAATCCAAGAAACAGCACAAACCAGCATGGAGAAAGTGCAAAAAGAGTACTTCTTGCGCGAACAACTCAAAGTCATCCAGCAAGAACTGGGCGAGTCAGATGAAACCACTACCGACGTAGCTGAATTTCGCCAGAGTATTAGCGCGGCAAACTTGCCACCCGAAGCGTTACGCGAAACCGAGCGGGAATTGGCTCGCTTAGGGCGGCTCTCGTCATCTGCCGCCGAATATGGTGTGATTCGCACCTACTTAGAATGGATGGTGGCATTACCGTGGAACAAAGCCACCACTGACAACCTAAACCTTTCTTACGCTCGCCAAGTACTAGAAGAAGACCACTTCGGCTTGGAGAAGGTAAAGAAACGCATCATTGAATTTTTGGCTGTGCGCAAGTTGCGGACAGAACGTGCCGCCGAATTTACCGAAGAAGGTGAAGACAGCTTACGCCGTGACCGCGAAGGCACTATTTTGTGCTTTATCGGACCGCCCGGTGTGGGTAAAACTAGCCTAGGGCGAAGTATCGCCCGTGCCCTTGGGCGGAAATTTACGCGCATTTCGTTAGGCGGTGTCCATGACGAAGCCGAAATTCGCGGACACCGCCGCACCTATATTGGTGCGCTACCCGGTCGCATCATCCAAGCTATCAAGCGCGTAGGCTCACGCAATCCAGTATTTATCCTAGATGAAATTGACAAGCTCGGCTCCGATTTTCGCGGCGACCCTGCCAGCGCCTTACTAGAAGTGCTTGACCCCGAACAAAACCGCGAGTTTCGCGATCACTACCTAGACGTGCCGTTTGACTTGTCGCAAGTGTTTTTCATCGCCACCGCCAATTATGTGGATAGCATTCCCTGGGCGTTACGAGACCGCATGGAAGTGATTTATCTAAGCAGTTACACCGAGCAAGAAAAACTAGCCATTGCGAAAAATTACTTGGTGCGCCGCCAATTGCGCGAGAACGGGCTACGCCCAAACGAGCTAACTTTTCAAGATGATGCGTTGCTCTCCATTATCCGCGCCCACACACGAGAAGCTGGGGTGCGAAATTTGGAGCGGAAAATTGCCGCACTCTGCCGTAAAGCGGTTGTTTCCATAAATGATGGCGCAGAAATTCCCATGACCATCAGCGAAGCAGTGGTACGCGAACAGTTGGAAGACCCTATCTTGCCAAGTTCAGAAACATTTAAACGCTCAAATGAAATCGGCATTGCTACTGGCATGGTGTACACCAGCGTTGGCGGGGATGTGTTATTTATTGAAACAGTCGCCTTGCCGGGTGGACGGGGTATCAATTTAACCGGACGGCTGGGCAATGTCATGCAAGAGAGTGCGGAAGCCGCTTACACCTGGGTAAAAGCCAATGGCAAGGAATTTGGCATACCCAAAAACTATTTCAATGACCACGAAGTTCACATTCATGCCCCCGAAGGCGCTACGCCCAAAGATGGTCCCTCGGCGGGCATCACCATCGCTACCGCTTTGGTTTCATTAGCTAGCGGCATTCCAGTACGCACAGATGTCGCAATGACAGGCGAAATCACCTTACGCGGACAAGTAACGCAAATCGGCGGAGTGAAGGAGAAAGTGCTGGGAGCGCATCGTGCGGGCATTACCACCATTATCTTGCCCCGTCAGAACGAAGATGATATTAAGGAAATTCCTGAAGAAGTTCGGCATCAACTCAAATTCATCTTAGTAGACCGCATGGCAGAAGTGATTCAAAATGCCTTGAATTACGAAAAGCAAAAATCTTAATCTTCGATTCCGCACCATTGCTGAGTTCTTTTCCTAAATTGTTTGGATTTTTGAGCAAAACCGCTTTTGGGCGGCGGATTGCCCGGCATCGCTTGCCTATTCTGTGCCTAGCCGTCACAGTTGCGCTTTTCTTTTGGAGCGTGTGGCTTCCCATTCGTACACCACAAGGCAGATGGGTGATCCCGCAAGGGGGTGGAGATGCCACTAGTTATCTGTGGCCCAATTATCGTTACAACGCCGCTCAAATTCGGCAGGGGCATATCCCGCTCTGGAACCCGACCTTGTACGGCGGCGCCCCCTACCTAGCAGATATTCAAAACGGATTCTGGTATCCCCCCAATTGGTGGTTGGCATTTCTGCCGGATGTGCCTTACCGTGCATTGGAAGTCATGGTGGCATTGCATGTGTTTTGGGCGGGTTTGGGCATGTACGCGCTCGCCTGGCAACTGCTTAAATTCCAGCGCCACCCACCCCCATTACCAGTTGCCCAATCCAGCGCTTTGCTGGCTGGCATTGCCTTTCAATTTTCCGATGTTTTCATTACGCATAGCGGCAACCTAAATACACTAGCCGTGAGCGCGTATTTGCCCTGGCTTTGGCTTTGCCTGGTACAAATGCAGTTTGCGCCAACCTTTCGGCGTGCTGTAGCGTGGGGGCTTGGTTTCAGTGCTGTTGTGGCATTGGCAACGCTAGCCGGACACGCGCCTAGCCTACACAGCCTGGCGGTAGCGGAAGGACTGTATTTACTATTTGCGCTGTGGCAAGGTACACACCGCTGGCGTACTCTGTTCCTTGCCGGGTACTTTGCGATGCTAGGTGTGGCAATCACTGCAGTTCAGCTACTACCGAGCATAGAGCTAATCCCTTTCACACCGCGTGCCGAACTGGACTATGCCAAAGCCACTGCCTACAGTTTGCCGTGGAATGGGCTGGCGGGTTGGATTTCTCCACTGCTATTTGGGCGCGGCATTATGCAATTTTGGGCAACTTGGGAGCGAGTCGAATTGGGTTTTACCGGTCTAACCACACTCACTTTAGCATTACTTGCCCGCCCCCCGCGTGCTTGGCGCTGGGCATTGTGGGGGGTGGTCGGTATTGCGACCCTGCTGGCATTGGGGAGCAACACGCCGTTTTATCGCTGGGCATATGACTACCTGCCTGGGTTTGCCAGTTTTCGCACCAGCGCACGCTTTGTCTTGCTGGCTAATGGGGGCATCAGTATTTTGGCGGCATTGGGGTTGGTGCAGGTGTGGCAAGGTTTACAACGCAAACATTGGGTTGTGTTTGGGATGTGGGGTGGAGTAGCAGTGAGCGGGTTATTGCTTGGGTGGTGGTTTGCCAGCCGCACCCTGCCCAGCGAACGGCAACTTGCCAGCCAGTATCACCTTGCTTGGGCAGTGGGCATTGCATTACTCACCTTGTTGTTCTGCGCGGCTTTTTTTCACAAACGCTGGCACCGTGCATTACTCGCCTTACTGATTGGTGAAATGCTTGGCTTGGGCGCGTGGATAGAAGTGGATAGCGCATTTCCTGCGGCAGGTTACCCCACCACCAGTGCCGCTGTACAATTTTTACGCTCACAAACGCCCCCTTTTCGCATCGAAATTTTGCAGGAAACACACTGGCAAGAAAGCGCCCCGCAAGTGTTGGCGCTGGAGGCTGTGGGTGGGGTTTTTCACCCATTGCGAATTTCCAATTACCAAAATTATTATGGAGCAGTTGGCAATCGAGCATCCAACTTATACCGGTTGCTAAATGTCAAATTTGTCGTCTCGCCCAAAAGCTTACCAATGGGTGATGCCCAGTATGTGCCGGTTTTCGTAGATGACCCACAAGTAGATGTGTATCTAAACACGCAAACTTTACCGCGCCTGTATTGGGTGCCAAATGCCCAATGGGTGGAAACTCCCGCTGATGCACTTCACACCATGCAATCGCCCACGTACGAGCCAAACCAGCAAGTGATATTACTACAGGCAGAGCGAGCCTGTTGCTCCGACACAACCAATAGCGTACCGACACAACTCAACCTGGCACTGCTCACCTACCAGGCTGAACGCCAACAAGTGCAAATTGAGAGCGACCAAGCGGGCTATTTGGTCTTTAGCGAAACCTGGTATCCGGGTTGGCAGGCAACACTCAACGGCAAAAGTGTGCCCGTACTGCGAGCAAATTACACCTTTCGTGCCATTCCTATCCCACAAGGTAAAAGCGAGCTAATTGTGTGGTATCAACCGCTCAGTTGGCAAGTTGGAAAGTGGCTTTCGCTATTGGGGTTGTTGGTTTTTGGGGTTAGCGTGTGGAATCTAACGCGAACTCGCTAAATCCCACTGATTCTTTTTTCCGCCCGTTTAACCGCGCGGTTTACCGCAGTCCGCACGTAATTGTAGAGTCGCATACGATAAATCATTGCATCATCAATTTCAAAAATATCATTCGCTTCTACGGCAACTTCTGCCAAGCGCCGCCGCACTTGCGCCAAGCCGGTGTGGGCAAACTCAGAATCAGCATCTAACTGTAGGATCTCTTGGTATTTCAACGCCGCTACTTGCCAATCGTGCGCGGCTTCGGCGGCACGCGCCGAACGGTGCAAGTCTGCCAGCGCTTGTGTGTGCCCATTGTGATACCCGTTAACAGATTTTTCTACTGTTTTCATAATGCTCATTCTATACCCTACCCAATATTAAGGGAATAGGGGGGATAGCGCTGTGTTTTTGCAAAAAAAAGCGGATCTCAGGTGGACGTTATCATTCAAGGTCAAGAAAGCCACTTTTGTCAACTCACAGGGGGCAGTTGCGCAAAATGTAGAATACCACTACACTAATCATAGTTGTTATATTCGACACGGAGAGAAATTGCGCTTTTTTCTTAAGCAAAGAAACGCAACCCGATATTTGGCATGTTGCCGAATATAATCTGTGTTAAGTATAGTCTGTACAATTGCAAAATGAATTCTTGATTAATTTGCATTTGACTCATCGGAGCGATGTATTTTCGGGTATTGCTTCACGGAAGAGAATTGTGCTTTTCCATACTACCATCGCCCCTGGAAGCAACTATCTGCAATTCAATATTCGGTACGCACCCCGAATATGATGACTATTTTTTTACACACGTTATGAAATTCATCGACCTAACCATCCCTTTTGGTATTGGCACACCTGCTTGGCCCACTTATGAGCCTTTACAAGTAAAATATTTTAAACGCCTTGCCCCCAATGGCGCAAATGGGCAATTGGTTACACATAGCAACCATGTAGGCACACACTTGGACGGCGAAATTCACTTTTACACGCCGGGAAAAGACATTGCATCGCTGACTTTTGACTTTTTGGCAGGCTCAGCGGCAATTGTGGACTTAAGTGACATTTGTGGGGATTATGACATTTACACCCCCGAAATGATTGAAGAACGGGTAGAAGTGCGCGTAGGCGATATTCTCATCATCCACACTGGGTATCACCATTTTGGCTGGGACCAACCGTATGGCAATGAAGTGCGCTACATGGTGATGCACCCCGGTCCCGATGACCGCTTTGCCCGCTGGTGTATGGAGAAAAAAATCAAATGGATTGGGGTGGATTGTGGCAGTGCCGACCATCCCATGAACACCAAAATCCGCGAGTGGATGCCTGCACAAGCCAAAGCGGCAGATGAACATTTACGTGCCAAACATGGCAAAGGCTTGGAGCAAATTTTCACACCCGATATGTATCAAATGATGCATTTGTGGATGTTTGACAAGGGCATTATTCATGCCGAATGTGTGGGCGGAGATATAGACCTGCTGGTGAATCGGCGCGTGCAGGTTGGGTGCTTCCCCTGGCGCTTTGTGGATGGCGAAGCCAGCCTAGCTCGCATTGTGGCAATGGTGGACGATAGCGAATATGAAGCGCTCATGGCAAAGAAAGCTAGCCTACCCAAAACCAAGTTTGGCGACTGCTACGACCCGCTACATGTGGAGCGCTTGGGCGGGCGTGGCAGAGTATTCTAACCATGTCAGCACTCTCCAATATTCTTGTCCTTGACCACACTACCGCGCTTGCGGGTCCCTACTGCACACAAATGCTCGGTGATCTGGGCGCAGAAGTGATTAAAATTGAACGAGCAGGGGTTGGGGATGCCAGTCGTGCCTGGGGTCCCCCTTTTGTCAACGGTGAGTCCGCTTACTTTTTGGGCGTAAACCGCAACAAGCGCAGTCTTTCACTTAACCTAGCTAACCCTGCCGAGCGCGAAATTTTCCACAAATTGGTAGCGCGTGCCGATGTGTTGGTGCAGAATGTGCCGCGCCAAGATAGCCGCGTCAAATTGGGCTTGGATTATGAAACCTGCCAAACCATTAACCCGCGCTTGGTATGGGCAAGCATCACTGGTTATGGCAATTCATCCGGTCCCTATAGCGAAAAACCCGGCTATGATGTAGCAATACAAGGCATGGCAGGCACAATGGCACTGACCGGCGCACCAGATAGCGAGCCGATGCGCTTTCCCACCCCTATTGCCGACATCACCACCGGTTTGTACACTGCGCTCGCCATTGTGTCCGCCCTATTTACACGTGAACACACTGGCAAGGGGCAAATGATTGACAATGCGCTCCTAGACTGCCAAGTGACTTGGTTGGCAAACATGGCGAGTAGCTATCTGATTGCCGGCACGCCGTTTCGCAAACTAGGCAATACACACCCCAGCATTGTGCCGTACCAGCCGTTTCCCACTGCCGACCGCCCCATCATCATTGCGGGCGGCACCGAAGAGCACTGGCAAAAGCTCACTCAAGTTTTGGGTTTGCCTGAACTCGCCAACGATCCACGCTTTGCCCACAACCCTGACCGATTACAAAATAAAGCCGAGTTGATTCCGCTCTTGACAGCCCGCCTACAAGAAAAATCAGCGCTAGAATGGGTAGAAGCGCTAGAAATCGCAGGGATTCCAAATGGGCTGGTCAACACTCCAGAAGATATACTGGCAGATTTGCATCTGGAAGCACGCGAAATGATTGTGGAGATGGAACATCCCACTGTTGGCAAAATCCGCACATTGGGCAACCCCATGAAATTGAGCGATACGCCTGTCAGCTATCGCCGCCCTGCGCCTACGCTCGGTCAACATACACAGGAAATATTGCAAGAGTTAGAAAATGGGCAGTTGGGCACAAACGATGCATAATTTATATGCGGTTCACACGGAAATCGCGCCGAATATGCCTATTCCTAATCTCTATTCCCTGGTACCTAAGCTCTAACCCTTATCGATTCCTATGCCTATCCAAACTCAACTCCGTCATGGCGCCTATTACGACTCTGTGGTTCTAATGCAATTACAAGCCGCCTTGAGCCAATTAAGCGGGGTACAAAATGTTGGGGTAATGATGGGAACACCCGCCAACAAAGCGCTACTGGCACAAAGCGGACTACTCACCCCCGAAGCCGAGTCTGCCGCTCCCGATGACTTGATTATCAGTGTGCTGGGCAAAAACGCCGATGACAGCCAAAATGCCTTAGCACAGGTGGATAGTTTGCTGATGAAGCGCAGTACAGGCACAGAAGGCGACTATCTGCCCCAAAGCTTGCCTGCCGCCGCCAAAGCCTTGCCTTCAGCCCAGTGGGTGCTGGTCTCTGTACCTGGGCGCTATGCCGCCGATGTCGCACGTGATGCGCTCAACATGGGCAAGCATGTGTTTTTGTATAGTGACAATGTCTCACTCGCCGATGAAATTGAACTAAAACAATCTGCCACAGCAAAAGGCTTGTTGGTGATGGGTCCAGATTGTGGCACTGCGATTATCAACGGTGTCGGGCTGGGCTTTGCAAACCGCGTGCGGCGTGGACCCATCGGCGTAGTCGGCGCAAGTGGCACTGGTTTGCAACAAGTGACCAGCCGTATTCACCAACTCGGTAGTGGCATCTCACACGCCATGGGTACGGGCGGGCGCGACCTAAAAGCGGATGTCGGGGCTTTAACCGCCCGCCAAGCCCTTTCCTTGCTTGCCAACGACCCACAAACCCAAGTGATTGTGCTGATTTCCAAGCCGCCCGCCCCTGCCGTTGCTCAAGAACTGCTCCGACTGGCACGCACTATCCCCAAACCAGTGGTGGTAAACTTCATCGGCTATCAACCTAACGAGAGCGAAGCGAGTGACGGTAGTGTGTGGTTTGCTCGCACATTGGATGGCGCGGCGCAATTGGCGGTCAATCTGCTCTCGTCCGCCACGCCGGCAGTGACCATCCCTGCCCCAGCCCACGCCCGCTACTTGCGCGGCTTGTTTAGCGGTGGGACACTCGCCTACGAAGCCCTACTCATTTTGCAAGATTACCTACCCAGCGTGTATTCCAATGCCCCGCTAGACAAGCGCTATCAACTGTCAAACTCATTGGTGAGTCAAGAACATACCATTGTGGATTTGGGCGAAGACGAGTTTACGGTGGGACGTTTGCACCCGATGCTGGACAATACCCTGCGCCTGCACAGGCTGGCACAGGAAGCCGCCGACCCGCAAGTGGGCTTAATTTTGCTAGATGTGGTCTTGGGCGATGGCGCTCATCCGAACCCTGCTAGCGAAATTGCCCCTGCCATTGAGAAAGCCAAAGAAACTGCCCGCGCCGATGGACGTGATTTGCCAGTGGTGGTGGTGGTGTGTGGCACAGACGAAGACCCGCAAAATATGGCGGAGCAAATTGCCCTATTAGAAGCGGCAGGAGCACAAGTCTTTAGCAATAATGAAACTGCTATCCGCCACGTGGGTGAGTGTGTGCAAAAATTGGGTGGGCTGGGCTTAGCCAATGTACAAAACAACCTAGACCAACCATTTGCCGCGCTCAATGTCGGTTTGGAAAGCTTTGCCCAAAGCTTACAAACGCAATCTGCCGCCGTACAACACCTGAACTGGCGCCCCCCGGCAGGCGGCAACGATAAACTAATGGCGCTCCTACGCAAAATGAAAGGATAACCTAACTGACGTCTCACTACCCATTATGAACATAGACTCTGCCAATACTGAAACCACTACCCGCATGATGTCTGCCCGTCCGATGCTGGTCGGCACTGCCACTACTCGCGATGTAATTCCCGGCATGACCGATGATTTATTACTACACGCGGGTCCTCCCATCACTTGGGAACGTGCCAGCGGACCGATGCGCGGTGCTATCACGGGCGCATTGATTTTTGAAGGCAAAGCAACCGATATGGTAGGCGCGGCAGAATTGGTGCAGAGCGGCAAGATTCGCCTACACCCCTGCCACCACCATGCCACAGTCGGACCGATGGCAGGGGTCACTAGCCCAAGCATGTCGGTTTATGTGCTAGAAAATGCGGTGCATGGCAACCGTAGTTTTAGCAATATCAATGAAGGTTATGGCAAAGTATTGCGTTATGGAGCTTACAGCGAAGAAGTATTAGACCGCTTGCGCTGGCTCAATGATGTCTTGGGCAAGGTACTGAATAACGCCTTGCAAGGCATGGGTGGGCTGGATATGAAGGCTTTGATGGCAGAAGCCTTGCACATGGGCGATGAAGGGCACAATCGCAACAAAGCCGCCAGTGTATTGTACCTAAAAGCACTTGCCCCCCACATCGCACGCTCTGCCCCCGATAGCGAAACCGCCGCGCAGGTTTTGCAAGCGCTGGGCGACAACGCTTTGGCAGTCTTGAATCCGGTGATGGCGGCTGGGAAAGCGATGGCAGATGCGGCGCAAGGGGTGCAGGGCAGTACCATTGTGACTGTCATGGCACGCAACGGCACCGATTTTGGCATCCGCGTCAGTGGTATTGGGGGCAAAGGCACCGACACGCGCTGGTTTACGGGTCCAGTCGGGCATCCCAAAGGCTTATATTTCCCCAATTTCACCGCCGAAGATGGCAGTGGCGACATTGGCGACAGCACGATTACCGAGAGTATTGGCATTGGGGGTTTCGCAATGGCCGCGGCGCCAGCAATTGTCACTTTTGTCAGCGGTTCGCCAAGTGATGCGGTCAAAGCCACGTTGGAAATGTATGAAATTTGCCACACCGAACACAACGCTTTCACCATTCCACAATTGGAGTTTCGCGGTACGCCAACCGGTATTGATATTCGCAAAGTGGTCGAAACCGGCATCACCCCGCGTATTAACACTGGCATTGCCCACAAAAACGCGGGCGTAGGGCAAATTGGTGCGGGTTTGGTGCGTCCCCCGATGAGCGCGTTTGAAGACGCATTGATGGCTTACGCCAAACAATACGGTTTTGAATAGACGGATTGCGGCTAGTGCAAGGGCATGCCCCCCCCACTAGCCGTTACTCACCCCGTCATTTTGCCGGTTTTCCCCATAAGCGGCGCGGATTGGGTACAATTAAGCCATGACATGTGCTTGGATTCAAGACGACTCAACCGGGCAATGGTGGCATTTTTCTGACCCAATCGGACAATACACTGCCCACCAATTGGCAGACGTGCCTACGGTTCTGGTACAAGCCGACCAGGCAGTTCACGACCCAGCCCGACCCGCGTGTTGGGCGGTGGGCTTTGTCAGCTACACGGCAAGCGCCGCTTTTGACCGCGCCCTGCCGTACCGCCCCACAACGGGCACATCCCTGCCATTTGCCCACTTCACCCTCTATCGCACCCGCTCGCTTTCTCCGCTTCCAGCCCCGCAGACAGTTTTTCAGCTAACGACTTGGCAGGCGGCAATCTCGCCGCAGAGCTACCAAGCGGCAATCGCCCACATCAAGAACCAAATCGCGGCGGGCAACACCTATCAAGTCAACTTTACTTTCCCACTGTTTAGCAATTTTTCGGGCGACCCTTACGCGCTCTTTTGGCAAATGACGCAAGCCATGACAGGACAGCGCGGCAATTTGGGCGCTTTTTTGCAAACGGCGGAGTGGGCGGTGTGTAGCGCCTCCCCCGAACTGTTTTTTCGCCGCGATGGTACGCAAATCACCTGCCGCCCGATGAAAGGCACTGCCCCGCGTGGGCGATGGCTCGCCGAAGACCAAGCCATCGGCGCAGAATTGCGCCACAGCATCAAAAACCGCGCTGAAAACGTGATGATCGTGGACATGATTCGCAATGACTTGGGACGGGTGGCAGAAGTGGGAAGCGTGCATGTCCCTGCACTGTTCGAAACCACACCTTACCCCACCCTGTGGCAAATGACCAGCACCGTGCAAGCCACCAGCCACGCCAGTTTGCCCGACTTGTTCTCTGCGCTTTTCCCCTGCGCCTCCATCACCGGTGCGCCCAAAGTGCGTACCATGCAAATCATCCACCAATTGGAGAGTCACCCACGCGACTTATACTGCGGTGCGATTGGCTATTGGGGCAACGATGGACAGGCGCAATTCAACGTAGCCATCCGTACCGTACAAATTGACCGCACCACCCAGACCGCCCGCTATGATGTGGGCAGTGGCATCATCTGGGACTCGGAAAGCACGGCAGAGTACGATGAATGTTTGGTCAAAGCCCGCCTTCTGACCGAAGATTTGCCCGAATTTGAATTGTATGAAACTCTGCGCTGGGAAGTAGCGGGGGGATATTGGCTACTGGAAGAACATTTGCACCGCTTGGCAGAATCGGCGGCGTATTGGGGGTTTGTGTTTGACAAGGGACAGGTTTTGCAATGCTTGCTGGGCGCGGCACAACATTGGCACAGCCCACAACGGGTACGCATTACTCTTGACCGCCACGGCACGCTCCAACTCAGCTACCGCGACCTGCCCCCAGCCGAATCCGCCCCCATCGCCGCTCAATTTGCCACCACGCCGGTTCAGAGCGCTAACCGTTGGCTTTTCCACAAAACCAGCTACCGTGCCGTTTACGAACACGCGCTGGCACAAGTTCGCACGCCCGATGTGATTTTGTGGAACGAACGCGCTGAAATCACCGAAACCAGCATTGGCAATTTGGTGCTGGAATTAGATGGCAGTTGCTATACCCCTAGTCGAGACAGTGGCTTGCTAGCGGGCACATTGCGGGCACACTTGCTTGCTACGGGCAAAATCCAAGAGCGTACACTCACACGGGCTGACCTGCTACTGGCACAACGTGTTTGGCGTATCAACTCGGTACGTGGCTGGAACGAATTGCAAATCCTACCCGCTTGAACACCCCATTCGCTCCAAAGAGTCTCCCTATGATGCGTCCCATTCACATCGAAATCTCCACAATACTTGCCCGTGAGCCAGCCGAAATTTGTGCGCAAATTTTAGATACCGAGCAGTGGCGTACTTTCACAGGCTACAGTATCTTGCCGGGCGTTGCCCAGGCTTCCTTTGAGAAGGAAACCCCGCAGATTGTGGGGTCTCGCATTCGTGTAAAAAACACCGATGGCTCAACCCATGTGGAAGAAATTATCGAGTGGGATGTGCCCCGCCAAATTCGCTTGCGTTTTCAAGAATTTCAGCCGCCATTACAGCATTTAGCAGAACAATTTATCGAAACTTGGAGCTTCCAACCCACCCTTGATGATGTATATTCAACACAGAAAAAAGCACAACTTTCATGCGTACCGAACATAGAAGTAACACGTGCCATGGATCTGTATCCCAAAAACTGGTTGGGATGGCTGATTTTGCTCCCCGTCTCGCGTTTGATGAAAAAAGCGTTTTTGCAAAACTTACAGAGCCTAATCAATGCTGAACGCTAAGGGCTGAAGTGTCCTGCATTGGATATTCGAGCCGTGTCAAATATAGCTTTGCGCTACCTGCTACCCTTGTTATTTATTTTGGCTTGCACTATACTGCCAGTGATGGAACTTTTGGACTAGTCTGCTCGTTTGTAGAGTTGATTCTAAGACGGTTGTAATTACCCTGCTATGAAAAAAGCCTTTTTGCTTCTCCCCTTGCGTATTAAAATGACCAGCCTGATGATCTTCTCGCTCGTTTTGGGGCTATTGGCGGCATGTAGCGGACAGTCAACCGCAGTGCCGATAGAGACATTGGCATATCAAGCCAATTNNCGCGCCACCCAATTCCAAGATTTGCCCACCAACCAATCTCCCGATAATTCCTTGCTGATTCCCGATTACCTAAGGCAAACCGCCGACCCGCAAAGTGCGGCGACCGCCACCGTGGTGGCTCGGCAAACGATGCGTGCCGGTGAATTGCCGATTGAAGCGCAGGTAGGTTTGGCAGGCGTGCGATTTTTTGATGAAAATTTTGAGCAGTTGGGCGGCTGGAATGTGGTGGACGATGCGGATCGCTGGGGACGATATGAGAATGGGCAGTATTTGCTCACTATCAAAAAGGAAAATCAACTCAACTGGGTGCTCAACTTTTTACAAAGTAGCAATTTCTTATATCAAGTGACTGTTTCAGCGCCGAGCTGTCAAGGCGATGACCATTTTGGCTTGATGTTTCGCGTGCAAAGCACACGCTTCTATGCCTTCGGCGTTTCGTGCCGCGGTGAGTACCGCTTGTTACGCTATGTGGATGGCGCATTTAAACCCATCATTGATTGGACGCTCTCCCCAGCAGTTGAACCCAATGGTGGGGTGAACGTCTTGGCGGTGCGTGCGGTATCCGGCGGCATGACGCTGTTTGTCAACAATATGCAAATCGCTAGCGCGGAAGATAGTATCATCAGCAATGGTGGGTTTGGGCTGTATGCCGCCACTCGTTCTAGCAGTACCCTCACAGCGGCATTCGACAATGCTACCGCCCGCGTGCTAGGGGATGCGCCCTAGCGAAACACCTTGAAAATTGGAGAGTACAAGTTTATGAAATCAAAATTACTGATTCCGGTTATCTGTTTTGCAGTGCTATTGGCGCTTGCGAGCTTGGCATGTAGTTTGGAAACGCCCAGCGTAGAAGAAGCGGTGCAAAAAACCCTGCAAGCCGAAGCTACCTTGCCCAGCGTAGAGCCTACCAGCGTACTAGATCCAAACCGCCCCACCAGCACTACCGTGCCTACGCAACTGCCCCCTCCCAGCGAAACACCTTCGCCTTTGCCGCCCACAGCTACTGAAACACCGTCCGAAACGCTTTTGCCGGAACAAGTGGCGGGGACGCAAACGNNCCCCGCTCGACCCCAACAAGCCAGCCAAGGGCGAACTACTGGTGCATGACACGTTTGTCAGCGAAGGAATTTGGTCGATGGGGGATAGTGGTATCAGCAATGTAAAAGTAGACGGCAACGTGCTGGTTTTTCAGGTGTATAAGCAACGTGCGCTCGAGTATCGTTTGGTCGGCTATCCCGGTACTGATTTTTATGCACAAATCACACTGCAAAAAAGTCAGTGTGCAATAGGCGATTTTGCGGGTTTGTTATTCCGCTTACAAGACCCGAACAACTTTTTGGGAGTTTTGCTAGATTGCCAACAAAACTGGCGTATTTTGCGCTGGAACGGCGGCAAATTGGAGTGGCTCACCGATTGGCAGGCAAATTCAGCCATTAAGCCGCTGGCACTCGAAGCAAACCTGATTGGTGTACAAGCTTTGGGTAATACCTTTGATATTTTCATCAATGATAGCAAAATTCATACCTTCCAAGATGATTTTTGGAGCGATGGCAAGTTTGGCGTATTTGTCGGTTCAATGCAAAGCGGCAATTTTACTGCCACCTTTGACGATTTGATGATATACGAGTATCCTAAATAGACGTTAGCCACACAGTTAAGCACTGCCCTTTTTCTTAGGGGAATAGGTCGGTTTTTAACGCGCTGAGTGTTTCGTTTGCTTTACCTTCCACCCCGCTTACCCAAATGACTGAACCCCCCAAGCCCCCACGCCCAAACCGCCTAAATGGGCTGACTGCTCGCGAATGGCTTAAGTTCCAAAAGTCATGGTTTATTCACAATCCGCCCCCACGCAAGAAGGGTGTGCTTCGCCATCCGGCAAAATTTCCGGAGACTCTCGTTCAGGAATTTGTAGAATTTTTTACCAAACCTGGACAGTGGGTTTTGGATCCGATGGCAGGCACAGGGAGTACACTGGTGGCGTGTTTACGCAGTGGACGCAATGCGATTGGGGTGGAACTAAACCCCGCCTATGCACAGATTGCCCAGCAGGTGCTGAGTGAAGAACTGGCTGAACAGGAACATCCCACATTGCAGGCTACCCTCCTCCAAGCAGATGCACGCTCTTTTCCACTAACAGACCTGCCAACCATTGACTATGTCATCACTTCTCCGCCGTATTGGGATATGTTGCGCATGAAAGGCGCAAAGACCCAGCAAGAGCGGCGTAACCAAGCCGAATGGGATGTGTTCTATTCCGATAGTCCTGATGATTTGGGTAATATTGCCGATTATGAACAGTTTTTGACAGAATTGGTAAGTGTTTACACACGGCTAGCCCCCTGCTTGCGGATTGGGGCATATTTGACTATTATTGTTAAGAATGTCAAAAAAGGCGGAACGATCTACCCACTTGCATGGGATCTGGCGCGTTTGCTTGGCAAAACCTATAAACTTAAGGACGAGAAAATCTGGTGTCAAGATAATATTCCACTGGCGCCATATGGCTTGGGCAACGCCTGGGTAAGCAATACGTTTCACCAGTACTGTTTACAGTTTCGCAACGAATAAAGCCCATTATTTACCCAAACAAATTAGTTGTCGCCTGCAAATTTGAACGAATTCTAGTGTGTGTAGGGTGACAAATCAGAATTTAGCGCAATCCTTGCGCTATGAAGCCAAAGGTATTTTATATGTCTGTCTCTGCAAACGATATTATTATCCAAAAATACGACCCCCAATATTCACTTGCTGGCGCACAATATGCTCGAAATTCACTGTTGTACACCTATAATCGCATGGGCTTAGGTGTGAACGAACGCATGAATAAAATTGTGATTGGCATTGCTTTTGAAATGGCGTTTAAGCGCTGGCTAGACGAGAAAAATATTGCCTACGAGTATGCCCCCACTCCTTTTACCGAGCAAGACCGAGCCGATCTTTCTATTGCCGGAAGACGTTGTGACTTGAAATCGTTTTTGCTACCGCGCCGCAACCTAATCCCAATGATAGAAAAGCAACCAGCTTGGTTATTGGATGCGCCGGCATTGGTGCCGCTGGACCAATTTAACGGCAATCGTATGCGAGAAACAGACTTGTATATATTTGGCTTTATCACTGGAATGCAAGCTCGCACCATTGAAGATACAAGCACGGCTATCGAAAAAACCGGTGCAAGTTATTTGCTTTATATCATTCCCGACAACCGTTGGAATCGCCGCACACAATGGGAATCGCTCGGTCACTTGGCGTTTAAGAGCAACAACGACAATCCGATTACCATTGAAGTTGGCGGTTTGGGCGCAGACAAAGAAGAAATTCACGAAGAAGTGGTGTTACAACCACGCACGCGCACGCCTTTAGTCAATAATTTTTATAGTATCTTGTACATTCACGCCCACGAACTGCCGGAAGCCGAGATTGGGCTATCCAGTTCGGTCTTGCGCGATGTGATTTTGGTGCATCAGCGGGATTGGACCAACATTTGGCTGTTTGGGCGGCGCTTGTTCTTGTGTGGCTGGGCGAGCAAGGCGGATTTCCGCGAGTGGAGTGAACACCTACCTGCTGGTTCACGCACCAAACAATACTCGGCGACCAAAACCCACAACCGCGCCATGCCTATTGCCAGTCTACGCCCAATGCACGAACTGGTGACACTTTTCACCGAGCCGTAGCCAGAATTTGTGCGTAACCTTTAGTCTGCCAGCCAATCTTTGACCGCAGAAATAGCTGTCCGACTGGTTAATTCAAGCGAGAGCGGCACAACCGAAACCCACTTGCGCACCGCTAGCGTGTAGATATCCGTTTCCGGGTCGTATTGCTTCCAATCATCTTTTAGTTCAATGCCAATCCTACCGGGCACTTGCCAAGAAGCACGCTGGGGCGCAACGTGTTGGTAGTACCGTGAGCTTGATTGTCGTACCACTTGCCACGGGGTGGCTGGGGTTGCATTGTCGGGAACATCCACTTTAAACACCTGTACATCCTGCAAGCCAGCCCAAGAGCGCAGGGCTTTTTCGGCAAAGACGCGGGTGAAATATGCCGCACTGGAAAAATTGATTTCTGGCGAGTTGCTGTGGTGCAGACTATGATGGGTTTCTAGGGATACCGCAAGCGCGCGCACCCCAAAGCTTGCCGCTTCAAGCGCCGCACCGATTGTGCCACTAATGGTAATGCCGTTGCCAATATTCTCACCGTAATTAATACCGCTCACGACCAAATCGGGTTTTCGCCCCCAAATTTTTGGCGCAATTTCTAACACGGCAAACTGCACAGCCTGTGCAGGTGAGCCATCCACAGCCCAGCCATGTACCGTCTCACCGGGGATAGCGATGGCATGCGCATGGATTGTGCCGCTCATTGTGTTGGGTAATGCCCGCCCCATCGCGGTCATCTGTTTGGCTGGGGCGGCAATGAGCAAATCAGCAAGCGGGTGTAGGGCTTGCACAGCGGCAATTAAACCGTGTGATTCAATGCCATCATCGTTAGTTATGATAATTAAAGGACGCAAAATTTCACCTTTCGTTTATACCCGACATGGGTTATCTTCAGCATGTGTAAAAATTGAGTTGCGCTTTTTTCCTTGACAAGCGAAATTTCCATCCGTGTCGAGTATAAGAGTGTACCCGTCAGCGGTATTGCCGTATGGGTCATGTTACAAAACTTCATAAGGAGTGGCTCTGCTCGGTGCGCCACAGGCAATTGCAAAGAACTTTTGCCTGCGGATGGGGACGGATTCGGTAATCTTTGTACAACTATAGCACAAACTCCGCAGATAGCATACAATTATATTTGACAAGGTTTATTCAGCATACGTGCCAAATATTGAGTTGCGCTTTTCCCATTAAGCTTAAAAGGGCAATTTTTATCCGTGTCGAGTATAGAACTACGCCTTTTTGCTGATAGAGAAAAAGCGACAATGTTCATGTAAGTCAAAGATAGATTATGGAACTTTCATATGTACAATGGTTGCGACAACGAGTTGGGCACGCCAAAGTGCTCTTGCCTTGTGTGACGGTTTGTGTCCGCAATGAATTCGGTCAACTTTTGTTTGTAAGACGCTCTGATTTTTCGTGGTGGGGATTGGTCGGTGGCTACTTGGAATTGGGGGAAAGCTACCGTGAGTGTGCCGTCCGCGAAGTGCGCGAAGAAACCGGCTACGAAGTAGAAATTATACGCGTGGTTGGGTTGTATGCAGGTCCCCAATACGATGTTGTCTATCCCAATGGAGATGAAGTTCAGCAACTATGTCTAACGCTGGAAGGGCGTGTGGTGGGGGGACAGGCAAAGCCAGACGGTTTGGAAACGCTTCTATTACAATGGTTTGAGCCGACCGCCTTGCCGACCGACTGCCCCATCTGGTATCGAGATATGGCAAGAGACTGTATCAAAGCACATTACGCAACCTTCGAACCGCCACTCTTCAACACACCCCAAGAGCCGGACTATGTGCGTATGCGTCGCTGGATAGGTAAAGACCGCATGTATTATGCTGGGGTAGCTGGCATTGTGCAAAACGAGCAAGGGCATGTATTGCTAGGCTTGCGCAGTGACAACCACTTATGGGGGCTACCCGCTGGCTTGATGGAGCTAGGCGAAACTCCGGCGGGCACTTTGGTGCGAGAAGCCAAAGAAGAACTAGCGATTGATTTGCAAGTGACACGCTTGTGGGCAGTTGCCACCGGTCCTGATTTTTGCATGAGCTATGCAGATGGAAACCAAGCCCAACTTGCCGCGCACTGTTTTGCCGCCAATTGGGTAGGGGGGAAACTGCAACCCGATGGCATCGAAACGCTTGAAGTCGGCTGGTTTCCGCCCCACCACCTACCGCGAATGCCCTTCCGCCATTTTCGCTTGCTAAAGAGTTGCCTTGCAATGCCAAATGGAGTAGTTGTGATGTGAAACTTATCTACTCGCCAAATATAAAAAGTAGGAAGCTGATTAAATCGTTCTTTCAAGTTGTTATAGGCAATTTTTTACGCTATAATCAAAAATAGATAATTTATCGAAAATGTTGTTTTATGCTGACGCCTACCCCTGACCCTGCTGAGAATACTCAAAAAGAATCTGCAACTATGCAGGATGTGTTTTTTGCACATACTCTTGATGCAATCATCTGCTTCTCAACAGACTGGAATATCACGCACTGGAATCCGCAGGCAGAGACAGTATTTGGCTGGCAAGCGGAACAAATAACGGGTAGTAATTTATACAACATTTTCCCCTTGGGTTTGCCTAGCGAAACCGTATCTCACCCACAAAATGCCGGGGAAACCATTACCCGTAGCGTATTAAATAAACCAGTTTTTACCACTGCCCAAAGCAAAAGTGGCGCTGAACTCACTTTGCAAGTTGTCGTCATTCCAAACTCTCCCTTTGCGCAAAACGAGTACACGATTTTTGCACGAGACTATACCCAGCAAAAGGAATTAGAAGGGCAAGTTAGCTTTGCCAAGGACACTGTTGAGATTGCGGAACGAGCAAAATCCGAGTTTTTGGCAAACATGAGCCATGAAATCCGCACGCCAATGAACGCCATTTTGGGCTTGGCAGGGTTGCTTATGGACACCCCATTAAATGCGGAACAGCATAATTTTGTCAGCACCATTCGGCGCAGTGGGGATGCACTTCTCAGCATTTTTAATGATATTCTCGACTACTCAAAAATCGAAGCGGGCAATCTAAATCTGGAAATAGCCCCCTTTGACCTGCGAGTTTGCATTGAAGAAGCACTAGACCTTTTTGCCATTGATGCCGGACGAAAATACTTAGACCTTGCCTACCATTTTAAAGGCGACGTGCCCGCTGTCATTCAAGGCGACATGGTACGTGTTCGCCAAATCCTTATCAATTTAGTAGGGAATGCAGTCAAATTTACTGAAAATGGCGAAGTATCGGTGTTAGTAGATTGTGAAAGACTTTCTGCCGATCAGCTTCGTTTGCATTTTACAGTGAAAGACACCGGTATCGGCATTTCTAGCGAACAAACCAACCGCCTGTTTCTTGCTTTTAGTCAGTTAGACCCCACCACTCGCCGCCGCTATGGGGGCACAGGCTTGGGGCTAGCGATTTGTTACCAGCTTATCCAATTGATGGGCGGCAAAATCTGGGTAGAAAGCGAACCCGGCAAGGGCTCCACTTTTCATTTTACCTTTGAAACTAGCGCTGTAGCAGATGACCGTTACGCCTATTTACAACACCCACAACCACAATTGCGCGGGCAACGAGTCATGATTATTGACGATAATCCAACCAATCGCCTAATCATTGAGCGTCAAACCATTAGCTGGGGCATGATTACCGAGAGTTATCCATCCGGTCCCGCCGCCTTAGACCGTTTGGGGCATCCGCCGGGTTTTGATATTGTTTTGTTAGACGTACACATGCCCGACATGGATGGAATTGCAGTGGCACAAGAAATTCGCAAAGTCTTTCCCCGTTTGCCCATTGTGATTGTTAGTTCGAGTGGGCGCAGTGAAATCGGGCTGAATGACATCAATATTGATGCTTACCTGCACAAACCTATCAAACCCGCCTTACTCTACAACGTACTTTTGCAACTTGCGGTAGAACGAAAGCGGGCAACCGGAGAACTACAACTCACAGAAGGTCCATTCTTTGACCACGAATTGGCAACACGTCACCCCTTGCGCATATTGGTAGCTGAAGATAACATCGTCAACCAAAAAGTGGTCATACACTTGCTCAATCGCCTGGGCTATCAGCCGGATTTGGTTTCCAACGGCTTGGAAGTGTTAAGCATGTTGGAGAACCGCCCGTATGATGTTATCTTGATGGATGTACAAATGCCGGAAATGGATGGCGTACAAGCCGCTAGGCAAATTCTTAATACCTACGCTAAACATCACCGCCCTCGCATAGTCGCTGTGACAGCCCACGCTCTACAAGGTGATAGGGAGCGTTACCTTTCGGCAGGTTTAGACGACTACATCAGCAAGCCTATCCGTGTACAAGATTTAGTTGCATCGCTTGAAAAATGTGTTGCCATCACCGACAAAATGCCACGCTGGCAAGGGTTGATAGACCTATCCTACCTGAAGGAACAATTTGGCACAGATGCAGATGAAATCCTGCAAGAGTTGTTACCCATTTTCATGCGAGAAGCGTCCACCCTAGTGAAACGCCTGCTACTTGCCCGTGCAAAACAAGACAAAGAAGAAATCTTCCAAGCCGGGCACGCTTTATTTAATGCTTGTAGTGGTATAGGAGCCATGCGCCTTGCCGATTTATGCAAACAATTAGAAGTGTATGTTCGACATGGTATTGGCGAGCAAGACACACTTGTAGATGGCATTGCCAAAGAGTACGAGCTTCTCAACACGCGTTGGAACGCCGGAACATTATTTACAGATACCAAAGCCACCTAGTAGCAAACTGCAAGTTATATTGTCCGGTGAAGATGTAAATTCGTAATAGCCAGAAGCGCCTTTTGTCTCTCGCCTGTTCGCCGTTTAAAGCAAAGTTATGGATAAAAAATCACTTTCGACCTTAGAATTAGATAAGGTACTGGAAATACTAGCACGCTATTGTGCTTTTTCTGCCAGCAAAGAACTGGCGCTCAACCTGCATCCCACCACATACCTGACCGAAGCGCAAGACTGGCAACGCGAAACCAGCGAAGCACGCAAATTGTTAGACGCCGCACCGGAAACAACTATTGGTGGGGCAAGGGATGTCCGCTCAATGGTGGGAATTGCCGAGCGTGGTGGCGTACTGCTTGCCAATGAACTGCTAGATGTCAAGGCGACTTTGGTCAGCGCCCGAGAACTCAAACGTAAATTTGCCCGCATTGCCGATGTTTACCCCCGTTTGGCATTTTTGGCTGAAGGGCTAAGTGACGCGCCCGGCATTGTGGAAGCCATTAGCCGCACCATTGATGACCAACGTACCGAAGTGTTAGATAGCGCCAGTAGCCTATTGGCGAGTATCCGCTCACAAATGCGAGTCACCCACAGCCGTATTCTGGACAAACTCCAGCGGATTCTATCCCATCCCGACAATGCTCAATACCTGCAAGACCCCATTGTCACAGAACGCAGTGACCGATTTGTGATTCCGGTTCGTTCAAACTTTAAAGGACGCATCCCCGGCATTGTACACGACCAGTCCTCCAGCGGGCAAACTATCTTTATCGAACCAATGGCGACAGTCACGCTCAATAATGAATACCGTGAACTGCAACTGTCAGAAGCACAGGAAATACGGCGCATTTTGGCGGAACTAAGTGCGCTAATTGCCGCACAAGGGCAAAACATCCTTTGGACGGTAGAAAATCTGGCAAGTATTGATTTGGCATTTGCCAAAGCAAAATATGCTGAAGCGGTTAACGCCACAGAACCGCTCTTAGTGGCAATGCCAACTGAAAAAGAACGAGCGGCAAAAGCCAAACCCGGCGCGGCGTATCAACACCCCGGCTCAAAATTGCGCCTATACGGTGCGCGTCATCCCCTGTTAGACCCGAAAAAAGTAGTCCCGATTGATGTGGAACTCCCACCGGATATCTTTGCACTGATTATTACCGGTCCCAATACCGGGGGCAAAACCGTAACCCTTAAGACGGTCGGGCTGGCGGCGCTAATGGCACAATGTGGGTTGCATGTGTTGGCAGATAGCGGGGCAGAACTTTCAGTATTTCAAGACGTATTGGCAGATATTGGCGATGAACAATCGGTGGAGCAAAGCCTATCCACATTCAGTAGCCACATTACCAATATCATCCGCATTTTACAACAGGCAGATTATCGCTGTTTGATGATCTTTGACGAGATGGGGGCAGGAACAGACCCCGGTGAAGGAGCGGCTCTGGCGCGGGCATTGCTGGTACACCTACTCGAAAGCGGCATTACCACCCTCGGCACCACCCACTATCCTGAGCTAAAGGCATTTGCCCACACCATGCCGGGCGTCACCAATGCCAGTGTTGAGTTCAACATCCAAACACTTGCCCCCACTTATCGCTTAATGATTGGGTTACCCGGGCGCAGTAACGCGATTGCCATTGCCCAGCGGCTGGGCTTGCCCGACAGCATTATCCAGCTAGCACGCGGCTACACAGGCAGTACCGAACAAACTGCCGATGACTTACTGGACGAAATCTACCGCCAACGCGATGCCGNNCAATCCGCCGCACAAGCCAGACGCACAGCCCAAGAGTTAGAAAACAAACTTGCCAAACGCTTGGAAAAGCTAGAGGATGAACGACAAAAAGCGCTAGCTGAACTACGTGAACAAGCCCAACAAGAACTCACCCAGCTTCGCGAAGAAATGCGACAGCTACGCCGCAAATTGGCATTGGCACAACTGCCGTTAGAATCGCTCAAAAAGGTCGAACAGCAAATCACCAAATTGGACGAATCCGCGGTACAAATTGGCAAGCAAAGTGAGCCTGCCAAAGTAGAAGCCTCGGTGGTTTCCCCAACCAGTAAAGTCATTCGCTTGGGTGACCGTGTACGGGTACTCAAACTCGATAGCGAAGGAACAGTCGTTGCCATTACCACCACAGAAGCGGAAGTTCAGGTAGGGCGCTTGCGCTTGCGCACATCTCTGGATGAACTGGAACGACTAGCAAGCGCTCCCAAACCCGCCCGCGAGGAGAAATCACCTGCTATGCACAGTGAACTGGTGAGCGCTGGTTCGCCCTCGCCGGGCATGGAATTGGACTTGCGGGGCGAGCGCGTAGAAGACGCATTGGAAAAACTAGAACGGTATCTAGACTCTGCCGCATTGTCCGATTTGCCGTGGGTGCGGGTGATTCATGGCAAAGGAACCGGGCGGGTTCGCCAAGCAGTGCGCGATTTGTTGCGCCGTCACCCCCAAGTGAAATCCTATGAAAGTGGTGGCGAAAAAGAAGGTGGGGATGGCGTGACAGTGGTGAAGTTGGGATAAATTTCAGGATTTACATACAACGCCTACCCCCTTTGCGAAGTCGGGCTTTTTTGTGTTCGACACAGGTTCTATTGGGCACATATACCGAACAGCGAATTGCGAGTACGGGTATCCACCTAAAACGCTGGTCATTGTGAGCCGCACAAGCGGCAACNNATGCGCTTCAAAATGGGTTGCCGCAATCACAGTTGCATTTGATACGGGTCGAATACAGAATTTTTCTCTTAGGGAAAATAGCATAGTTTCCATCTATGTCGGATATACCATGTGTAAAAAATTCCTACCCACGCGAGCGGGTGGTTGCAGTGTTTGCCGCAAACGAATTCCTGTGATATAGTTACGAAAATATACACAAAACCAATGTTCGACACAGGTTCTATTCGGTAGGTGTGCCAAATAGCAAGTTGCGTTTTTTCATTAAGCATAAAGGTATCGTCCGCCCCACCCGTGTCAAATATCTCTTGCGCAAACAAATTGTGCAAAATAAGTTCGTGTAGCAATTATTTATTATCTGTTGGAGCGTTTTATTAATATGCCAGAAATTGTTGAAAATACTCGAATCCGCGGCGTTTACCAAGTTTATTTTTCGGCTTTTAACGACAGCCGTGGTAGTTTTCGAGAAACCTTTCGCTTTGAGTGGTTTCCACAAATTTCATGGCGGCGTGTACAAATGAACCGCTCCGATTCGCAAGCCAACGTTTTACGTGGATTACATTACCATTTTAAGCAAGTAGACTATTGGCTGGTACAGCGTGGCACGATTCGGGTAGGATTGGCAGATTTGCGCCCCACTTCACCGACTTACCGCGCAGTGGAAGCGTTAGATAGCGGTGTTGAATCAGAGATGGGGCTACTCATCCCCATTGGGGTGGCACATGGCTTTGTCGCATTGACCGATGCCACGTTAACCTATGTCGTCAATAACTATTACGACAACTCCGATGAGTTTGGCGTAGCGTGGAACGACCCCGATTTGCAAATTCCGTGGGGCGTGCAATCTCCCGTACTCTCACCCCGTGACGAGAAAAACCCACGTTTGCGCGATTTGCCCCTCATGCCAGTACCCCCATTTATGGAATAAATCAGCAAAACCGAGCTGGTGCAGTCAGCACACAAATCATTCGGTTCTTTACTGCGGATTAAAGTGGTAATACACTGCTTTGCTGATATTCTCCATTATCTTTGAATTTTCCTCCCAGTACGTGTATTCTGGCACCCAGATGTAGCACACAAATACATAGTCGGTATTGGGCGAAAACACAATTGCGGCATCACCGATTGGTTCACCATCTGCCCAGCCGTGCTTGTGCGCAATGCGTGTGCCTGCGGGCGCACCTGCTTCTGTCAGCACTGCAATTTTGTTTGCCGACAGCCAATCAAGCATCGCGTTGCACTCTTTCGCGGTAAATTCACTCCCAAAGGTCTCTATTAATAAGCCATCTGCAGTGGTAGCACAATCATAAATGCCTTGTAGCAATTTGCCCATATCGCTGGCGGTTGTTTGCATATAAGCATCGGGCACGGTGTTAATGTCGGCTCGCTGGTTGGCAGGGGTAAAGCGAAAACCCGGTGGCTCAAACGAATCGTACAAACCACCCATAAAGGTACTATCTAGCCCTAATTTCGCCAAAGTTTGGTTCAATACATACAACCCACGGCTATCATCCAAATCGCCAATCCAGTTGATAAGAAGATTGCTGGTGTAGTTAGAGCTTTTTGTAATTGATTTTTCTACCAAATCGAGTTCGGATGGAAGTGCCGCCCCGTCTTGTAATTGCCGATAAAATTCGGTTAAGATGGTAATCTTCATAATACTCATCCCCGATACCGCTACATCCGGATTATTTGGCAAATCTTTACCTGCAAATAAAGTCAGGTGATAAGGCGTGTGCGTTTTCAGATCCATCATGTACAGATTGACCAGCCCCTGAAAACCCAATTCATCCAGCAAGTAAGTGCGCAATTGTTGGTCTAACATCTCCAGTGTAATAGCGGTTTCACTGGCTTNNATAGGTAACGCTACAGTGCGCTGAGTAGGTGAAAACAAAGCCGTGTGAATCAACGGAACGGCTGTCGCTTGTTGCAGTTCTTCACCAGCAGTGGAGCGATAGGTGACAAATGACCTGGGGTCGGCAAAAGCAGGCAAAATAGGCGTATCGTAACGACTGGCGACATCTTGCAAATACTCGCGCAAGGCGGTTTGCGAGTAATTGGCTATCAATGGCACATCGGTGTTTAATACTGGGCGTTTGCCCCACAAATAATCCCAAAAACTCACGGTGTTGCCGACCCGTGGCAATTGGCTGACCATCTGCTCCAAATTAACCGAAAACTGGACTTGAGCGGGTGACAGTTGAAACTCCTGGCTATGATACCGAAGCACAACCGGAGTCAGATAAACCTGCTCCAACCGCTCCGTTGCCTGATTACGTGACAACCCACCGACTGGAATGCCCCCCAACGTGACACCAAGTGGGATATCCTGCTCAATTTGACTGTAACGCCAAGCTTGATAACCAAGAATCCCCAAACTGGTCAGCAAAAGCACCAATGCCAAAATTGCCATCACCAGATTCCACATCCCCCAAACCAGTTGCTTCTCTGCCTTACGCTTCTTTTTTGCCGAATTGGCGGTTTTCTTTTTGGGTGGGGGCGGGCTAGTGGGTTGAGTAATAGTCGAGATGGATACTGCGTGTTCTGTATCTGCCGTTTCTTCCAAGTTTTCTAGGCTAGTATCATCTGAAGCGGATGGATTATCCGGCGCTGTTAGGCGGTCAGTATGAGTCAAAACCGGTGACAGTTCTGCTTCAGTTGAAGTGCTAGCCTGGCTTTCGCCCTTTGCGGAAAATTCCTTCACGGAAGACAATTGCACTTCCCGCAGGTTTTTCTGCGGTTTGCCTTTATAAACGCGGTCATCAATCTTAATCGGCATGATAAATTAGGGCGGTGCAGGTGTGGCGGTGGGAGGCACTGGCAACTCTGTTACCACAGGCGGGTTGGCGGTTGTGGGCGCGACTGTAACCGGAATGGCTGTGGGCGAAGGTGGCACGCTGGTTGCTGACGGGGGCGCAACAGTTGGCGCAACAGTCGGCGCAATAGGCGTACTGGATAGCGCGAGAGTCGGTAGCGGCGTATCCGTATTGGCAGGTGTATTGCTCGGCGCAGAAGTACTGCTCGGCGCGGGAGTCTCGCTAGGGGGTGGCGTGTCGCTAGGCTTGGTCTCTGTCGGGGCAGGAGTGCCTTCATTTTTGATAAAAACTCGTCGCACCATCTCTGCCCGATGCCCTTGCTTATCAAAAACAATCAGGCGAAAACTTACCGCACCGTTTTCTTTATCACGCGTATCAAAGGTGGTCAGCAAAGCGGGTNNCCCGTACAAATCCACTTCACCGCTGATTTCCACATTGTCTTCACCAGGGTAGAGCAATTTTACAATTGGGCGAGCATCCGCTTCGGTACATTTTTCGCTGGGTAAATTGCCAGTCGTTTGGTCAAATTTTAGCGTTGCATAAAACTGTTGCCCTAGTGGGTCTTCCCGAAGCCATTTCAATACCGGTTCTTCGCTCACCCGCGCCACACGCCGTTCTTCCAGATATTGCGACCCGCACACATCGCTTGGCAATTTGCCGCTAAATTTATCCACCTGCACAATCCCCAACAAATCTTCTTCCGGCTTCAGCGGCGGGTGGTTGATATCAAATGGGGCAAGGCGTGTTCCCCGAATGCCTGAGTACGGATTCACCATATCACGGCAATAATCGCTGGCTTGCGCACCCGTCAATTGGCAAATTTCAAAGTTCTGTACACCTTCCGGCACGACAAAAGGCTGGGGAGCGCTCCCTAAAATACCAAAAGCATTCTCAATGATGCGATTCCAAATCGGTGCGGCTGTGTCAGAACTACCCAAGCTTTGGTTCATCGGACTAAAATCGGCATTGCCCGTCCACACCCCCACAAACAAGTTGGGCGTGTAACCCATTGTCCAAGTATCGCGCACATCGTTGGTCGTACCTGTCTTTACCGCCGCCCCCATACTGGTTTCTAGCGGGCTACCCGGCGCAAAAATAGGCCAACGGGCATCATCATCTGAGAGCACATTGGCTATCAGATAAGCATTTTGTGGGGTAATCAGTTGCTGTCCCCAATTACTAGGCACACTTTCACAGAGTGGGGTAATATCACCCCGTGCCTGGCGCTCTGCAAATTCTTCGGGAGAAACAGCTTGTTGGCACAGCACGTTGCCGGACGAATCGGTGATGCGTGCAATCGCAAAAGGTGCAACCCGCTTGCCGCCATTTGCCAGAGTAGCATAAGCAGTACTCATCTCTAACAGCGTAGTTTCGGCGCCGCCCAATGTGATAGCCAATCCATACTGATTGCTATTCAACGTGCTAACACCTAGTTTCTGCATAAACGCGACCAATCCATCATTGGGTTCAGTCGTGTTTGGGTTGTCATACACCCCCACAAATTGTAAGGCTTTTACAGCCGGGATATTGAGTGAACTACCCAACGCATTGCGAACTTGCACCGGACCGTGAAATTTACCGTCATAATTGCGCGGTTGATAAGGCGGACCGCCGGGCACATCCGGGAAGTCCGTAGGCACATCCCACACCAACGTAGCGGGTGTCCAGCCATGCTCAAAAGCGAGCAAAAAGGTAAACGGTTTGATAGATGACCCGGGCTGGCGTGGACGCAATGCCATGTTGATTTGCCCATCTACCGGGTCATAAAAGTCATCCGAACCCACCATACTGAGAATACGCCCGCTTTGCGGTTCAATCACCACCACCGCTCCATTACTCACGTTATAAGCCTGATAATTACTGACATGCTCTTTGACCGTTGTTTCGGCAAAACGCTGTAAATCACTATTTAGGGTGGTGTACACGCGAAAGCCAGAGCGATACAACTCTTGCGCACCATATTGCGCCTCGAACAAAGTGCGGATATAAGTCACCCAATGTGGGTGTTGTGTATCAATGCTAGGACGTTGAAACTCGTGCGCCTGAATGGTAATGAAAGCGTCAGCGGCATCCGATTTATTAATGCACAACGGCGCGGCATTTTGGGCTGGGCGAATGCCTAAATCTTGCGCACAGTCCGCCTGTTCAAGCGTCAGTGCGACCACCGACTTGTGGCGGCTAATCGTAATATCATACGTGTCGGGATTAAAAATATCGTAAACCGCCGGAGATTGGGGCAAACCTGCCAAGAAGGTGGCTTCGGCAAAGGTAAGTTGAGATGCACTTTTGCCAAAGTAGGTTTGCGCGGCGGCTTCAATTCCATACGCCAGATTGCCGTAGTAAATCTCGTTGAGATAAATCTCTAAAATTTCATCCTTCGAATACTCCTGCCCCATACGGGTGGCGAGAATAATCTCGCGTAGCTTACGCTCATTAGAACGCTGGGCACGCTCTTCTGGGCTAAGCAAGAGCGCACGCGCCAGTTGCTGAGTGATAGTGCTGGCGCCACTGACAATCCCGCCTGCCGTGTAGTTTTGGTAAACTGCTCGTAACAAGCCAAATAGGTCAAAACCCGGATTGGTCCAATAATCCTTGTCCTCGGTTGCAATAGTGGCAACAATAACAAAGGGCGATATCTGACTTAATGGAACGTAAGTGCGTCTGCCCTGATTGGGGTCGTTAAATTCATACAGTTGCCGCCCACTGTTATCATACACAAACACACTCTCAAACTGCGCGGCTTGCGAGCGCAAAACAGCCACATCGGGTAGACCTTCAGACAGACGGTAATACATGACGATTCCCACCGTCAATAAAACCACACTGGCTAAGATGCCCAGCAAAAGGCTCCAGGTAACGATGCGCCACAAACAACCCCAACGACTTTTAGAACGCACCGGCGCTGGAGGCGGGGGTGGAGTGGCACGCGTGATTCGCGTTGGCGCGACAGGTTGTATGCGTGAGTGACCTTGTACGGCTTGCGGCTGAACCCGAGTTGCCGCCGGGTCACGCTCTGGCGAGCGTTGTTGCGACACCGCCTGCGTAGGTGGCATGGGCGGGCGAGACGGCGCCGGATGAGCAGATGGAGATTGCTGTACTGGACGGGCAGGCGCCGGGTGGGATGCTGGACGTACCGGTGGCACTGTGGGAGCATGGCTTGGATAAGGCGTTTGCCCACTGACAGGTCTTTGTCCAGCGCCACTGGGTGGGGGTTGGAGCGTGAGCTGTGGTGTGGACTGGGGTACGGTAGGCTTTCCCTGCGGTGCAGGGGCAGGGTTGCCACTGGCTGGCGCGGCTGGACGAGTCAGATTCTCACCGACTTTGGTGGCTTGGCTAGCTGGGTCGGCAGGCACGCTCGGCGGTTTTGGGGTCATATCCACTGTACGCGGCGTACGGGGCAACGGCTGGGTACTACCTTTCAGTGGCGTACTACTTTGTGGCGTACGCTCCCAAATTTGGGTCGGTTGATTGCCCGCCAATTGCTCGTTGGCAGGAGATGACTCTGGTTGAGCCGCTTCGCTTTCAGACATGCACTTAACGCCCCTTCATCAGGACAACCCACTTGCCCTGTTGTACACACTCACTTTTCTGGTTCATTACCCGCATTTCGATGGTGACAGCGCCCCCGCCTAAACGTGGCATTGCCTTGGTTTCGGTAATTTCCATATGAACGGTAATGGTATCGCCAATCACAATCGGCAAACGAAAACGCCACTCGCTAATTTCCCGAAAAGCCATAATGGTTCCATCCATAATGCCGGTTTGTACGGCTAAACCCGATGCGATCGAAGCACCCAAAAGACCGTGGGCAATGCGTTGCTGAAACGGAGTGGTAGCGGCATATGCCGCATCAGTGTGGATAGAATTAAAGTCACCGGAAAGACCCGCAAAATTAACAATATCAGTTTCGGTAATCGTGCGGGAGCGGCTTTGTAAAGTTTGTCCTACTGCAAAATCTTCAAAGTGCATGGCACGGTTAGTAACAATTGGATTGGACATGAAAACTCCTGAGTGAGTAAATGGTTTGTTTGAAAGATTTAATTTGACTTTCAAATTTCAAATGGATATAATCATTTGTGCCAGTAGACAAAATTCGGCTTCATGCCGTGTGGCTTTGCAACTCATGTTGGCAAAGCCCTATATCTCTGGCAAGTTTGTTTTGTCTCTCCATTCCAGAGCCACTTTATTGAGTGGCTTTTTTTGTGAATAATATACCCCATATTTTGTACTTCTTTTATCATCAATATCAATCACAAGATGTATCGAATCTTGCAAATAGCTTAAATACCTATCTTCTTTCTTTTCATAAAGCCTTTGTAAAGCCCATGTGAAGTAATCTACAGCCTGCAAGCCTGCTGTTTCAGGTGGAGTAGATACAATTACATTGATGATAGGGTTAGAAAAAATATTCCACTTTTTTTGAAAATTGGTTTGAGCTTTTTCAAGTGCGGTTTTTAGTGCAATCGTGCGGTCCAATTTACCACGCTTCGAAAATACGATGTTATACATAGAATCTTTATGTAAAAAATTTTTAAATAATCTTTGAATTAAATAATCATACAACTCATTTGGCTGATATCGGTAATTTGCATCATGCTGATTTCTTTTTTGCACATAATCTAAAACACTATATTTATCGGTTACGATAGCATAGTATTTTAGCCCCATCGAATTTCGTAAAATTGAAAAGACGTCACGTCGAATTTCTGGAATATCATCTTTTGCATGAAACGCACGAGCTGTCTTGTTATGATGATATTGCATTGAAGGTATATCCTTGAAATAAGGGTCTTGCAACAAAGATGCTCTCAAGTCATCGAACTGTACTTGTAATTTAGCAGGGTCGGGAATGTCTAATAGCCCTAGAATAAAAAACTGCGAACATCCTTCCGTACCGATTATTACTTTGTGTTTTTTGCCGAAGATGGTGCCATCTCCTGCTTCATCTACAAAATAATAACGCGTTTTGTCAATTTCATCCGTAACTTTAGGCATAAAACTATAAAAAGAACCTATCTTTGAAACAAACCAGAGTTCCCCTGCGATTCGCACACGTCTTAGGGTCCCACCGTAATGAGCGGTTCAAGTACGGCAAAAATATCGGCAGTAATGCCAGATACTCGTTGCAACTCTTGCACAGTGGCAAAAGTACCCCGGATATCGCGGTCTGCAATGATGGCTGTGGCTAAGTTTACCCCAATGCGTGGCAAACTTTCTAGGGTGGCTTGGTCAGCGGTGTTTATGTTGACTAAGTCAGATAGGGCACTTTCACCACCTGTCGTTTCAGCGATAGGCACGCTGGCTAGGCTGTCTTTGCTGGGCACTTTCACCTGTTGACCATCTGCCAATTCCTGCGCCAAATTGATAGCCGACAAATCTGCACCCTCCAGTGCCCCTCCTGCGGCGGCAATCGCATCTTGTGTGCGACTGCCAAATTCCAGCGCATACACACCGGGCGTTTTTACCGCCCCGACCACATGCACATTAAGCAAAACTTGCGATGCAGGGATGGCACGGGCAGGCAATGGTGCAAGCTCAATTGGCACCCCTCCGCCAACCCATTGTCCTTGCAACAGCAGAACCATACCCGCCGCAAACAACCCGACCAATAGACCCACAAAAAAGGAAGGCATGTGCCAAGCGTTTTTCTTCATAACAATTTCAAATCGCTAATGGTACAATCAAAAACAGTTCTACGCGCCAGAGTCATTTTGTGACTTTAAACTGTAACTTTGCATTGTCGAAAAGTATGCAAAGACCTTCGATTTGGCATCATTCAGAATAGAGTCTTTCGTTACTTAATACGGAAAGCGAAATTTTCATCCGTGCCAAACCGACATACCTATTATACTGTGCCTTTGCACTTGCGTTAAGCTCTACCGAAACAAAAAACAATGCTTTTGCTTAAGGCTCAATTAACAAACACGACATGCTTCAAATTCAAAATTTATCGAAACGTTACGCCAATAAACCCGCATTGCACAATTTCAGCATTGAAGTCCCGATGCGGCAAATAGTGGCAATATTAGGACCCAGTGGCTGTGGCAAAAGCACGTTGCTTCACCTAATTGCAGGCTTACAAACACCGGATGCAGGACAAATCTTATGGCAGAAGCAAAACTTATCACAACTGCCAATTCACAAACGCCCCATTGGTTTAATGTTTCAAGACTACGCTTTGTTCCCCCATTTAGATGTATCCAGCAACGTGGGATACGGCTCGNNAAGCGAGAAAAAAGCACGTGTGCAAGCGTTGTTACACATGATGGGGCTGGCTGGCTATGAAAAGCGTGCAATTACCAGTCTGTCCGGTGGCGAACAACAGCGGGTTGCGTTGGCTAGAACGTTGGCAAACACGCCGCCCTTGCTACTCTTAGACGAACCGTTGAGCGCATTAGACCGCTCATTGCGCGATGAACTGCTTCCCGAATTGGTAAAGTGGCTCAGTCAGCAAGAAAGCACCGTACTATTTGTCACCCATGACCATGCCGAAGCGTTCACCCTAGCAGAACGAGTCATCTTGTTGCGTGCCGGAGCCATCCAGCAAGACGATACCCCACAAAACGTGTATCAAAACCCTGCAAATCCTTTTGTCGCAGAATTTTTAGGTCAGACCAACCTATTTCCCGGAACAATTGAAAGCCATAATGGGCAAATAGGCGTGCGACTGCCATTCGGTTGGCTGGCTTGCCCCAGTGTGCGAGCATTTTCAACCGGGCAAGCGGTTACAGTTTTGATAAAAGCACACCGCATTGAGCTGACAACTGCAGGGGCATGGCATCTACTCGTTGAGAAGGTGAATTTTGCAGGGACATTCCAGCACATAATTGGAAAATTACAAGACGGTTCGATATTACAACTCCAGCTACCCGCGCATGTTACGCTTAGCCCAACTTTGCCTATCCATATTCCCAGCGAAGCGCTCTGTGTGTGGGATGAGCGTTATACCCAATTCGGCTGAAAATTGCGCTTTTTCGGAGCGCCTACACTCATTTAGGATGCTCCTTTGGGGGTCATTTCAAACAAAGTGAAAAACCTGAACAGCTTTATTCGACACAGATGGAAGCTACACCTTTTCCCTGAAGGAAAAAAGCGCAACTCAATACTGAGCACGCGTGCCGAAATAGAACCCGTACTGAGTATAAAGCATTTTAAATATTTCCGGCGGCTCGTGGCAGTGGCGCTGGCTCTGCTATGGCTCAGTCCCACCCTGTTGGTTCGGTCAGAGCGTCCCCAACCGGCTGACGCCATTGTGGTAATTGGCGGCGACCACAAACCCGCCCGCATTGCCAAAGCCATACAGTTGTATCAAGCAGGATATGCACCCTATATCCTGCTCAGTGCAGGCAATGGGGTATTTGAAGGAAACGCCAACATATCCGAAGCATGGGTACTTAAACGCCTAGCTGTGGAAAGTGGGATTCCAGTTTCTGCAATCCTACTCGAAGCCGACTCACTTTCAACCGTGCAAAATGCCGGGTTTACCGCCAAAATTGCCCAAGCACACGACTGGAATCACATCCTGCTAGTCACATCCCACTTTCAAAGTCGGCGAGCGGCATGGCTATTCCGTCAGCACTACCCATCTGACATCATTATTCAGGTGATACCTGCTGACGGTTGCACGCTATGCTGGCTGGTACAACCTGACCAAGCCAAAGTAGTGGGTTATGAGTGGTTTCACACCGCTCGCCAAAGCTTAGGTTTGTGGAATGCAGATGAATCCCTTCCCTGAAATGGCAATTTCCCGCTAAAATAGGGGCTATGTCTGAAAAGCCCTTGCTTTCTATCATTATCCCTGCTCATAACGAAGCAAACCGCTTGCCCCCTTCTCTTGCCAAAGTTGACGCATTTCTTCAGTCACAGAATTTCACCTATGAAGTATTGATAGTAGAAAACGGTAGCCATGACGATACGCTAGCACTGGCGCAAGCATGGGCAGAGTCGCACCCGTATTTGCGCGTTTTACAAAGCCATGAGCGCGGCAAGGGTTTGGCAGTCCGTACAGGAATGCTGGCGGCAGAAGGGCAATATCGTTTCATGTGCGATGCCGACCTTTCCATGCCGATTGAGCAGGTTTTGCGCTTTCTGCCCCCTGCTGTCAACGACTTTGACATTGCGATTGGCTCACGCGAAGCCCCCAGTTCCAACCGCTACAACGAACCGCCCTTTACCCATTTTCGCGGGCGCGTCTTTAGCACGCTGGTCAAGTGGGTGGCTGTCCCCGGTTTCGAAGATACGCAGTGCGGCTTCAAGTGCTTCACTGCCCAAGCCGCCAACGACTTATTCAGTGTACAAACCTTCGGCGGCATGAGCTTCGATGTCGAATTGCTGTACATCGCCCGCAAACGCGGCTATCGCGTACGAGAAATCGCCATTGACTGGTACTTCGATACCGATACACGTGTACGCATGATAGATGATACATTGCGCATGTTCCGCGATGTATTCACCATTCGCAAAAATTGGCGACAAGGAAAATATGCGCCGCGCAAGCCCGCCTCCTAACGCGCCAAGCTTTGTCCTAGAAGAGCAGTTCCGCCTGCAAGGGTTGGTAGCGCCTGCCGGAGTGGACGAAGCAGGCAGGGGCGCGTGGGCGGGACCGGTCACTGCCGGTGCGGTCATTTTCCCCCCACCCAGCCCCGCCCTTTTCCAAGCACTTCAAGCAGTTCGAGACAGTAAAAAAATGAGCCCCGTCGCCCGTGAAAGGCAAGTGGCAGTCATTCACACTTGGGCGGTGGCATGCGCGGTGGGTAGCGCCAGTGCGCAAGAAGTAGATGACTTGGGGATATTGCCCGCCACCCGCCTGGCAATGTGCCGTGCAGTTCAAGCGCTCCCGCTTCCGGCAGACTGTTTGGTAGTAGATGCGGTATCGTTACACAAAGAATGTGCCTTGCCCTGCCAAGCCGTGTACTTTGGCGAAAGTTGGTCATTTGCCATTGCCGCCGCTTCCATCCTAGCCAAAACCAGCCGTGATGCGTACATGAGCGCACTGGCGCAACAATACCCACACTATCATTTTGAGCAGAACAAGGGCTACGGCACGGCACAACACCAACAAGCGCTCATCGCTAATGGCATTTGTCCTGAACATCGCACCACCTATCAGCCGGTGCGTGTTGTTTTTAGCAAACAAAATAACACATCTAGTACTCCCGACCAACTTGCCTTAAAATTTACTAATTAATTGACATAATCTTTTAACTTTGCTACAATCTCAACAATCTTTACAAGGCAAGAACTTTCTACTCGTTTATTGGTTCCTCGAGAGTAACTTGACTATCCACCCAATTAACAAAATCCGATACGTGGGTATCTTCACAAATTTTCCTTTTTCATAAGCATAAGGTTTTGCTGTGCTTGCTGTACAAAGCACGCCAAACGGCATTTGTGTCTAACTTCCTAAAAGACAAATGCTTAGGGTTGAGTAAACTGCACACCATTTTGTTTTTTTTACTACTTTGATAATCAAAAATCCTTCCTGATTGAAGCAACCAAATTTCTTGGGATAAGCCACTTTAGAAAGTACAATCGGAACAAAATTTCCACAACGTTCCTTAGCAATCATTCGGCAACTTTTATACCCATTCTAGGTAAAAATTGCACTCTTAGACCAGCGTGCCAGTTAACACCAATTTAGGGTATATCAAAAAATAAAGCATTCAAAATCCTGTAAACAATGCAAAAACTGAATAATCCTACAAAAACTCGTCAGCCCCGCGGACGCCGCCCCGCCAATCAGCCAGCCGAGATACAACATCCCCCAGTGGATTACGGACCCTTGACCTTGGCAGTGCTTGAAAAACAATCTTTAGGGCAATTACGCCAACTGGCACGCGGACTGGGAATACCCAACGATTTCCGAATTAAAAAAGAAGACTTAATCATTGAATTGATGCGCGTGCAAGCGGAGCGTGCCAGTGGTGACCATTTGCGCGGAGGTATATTGGAAACCCAAGAAGATGGTATCGGCTATTTGCGCTCTGCCAACTACTTGCCCGGCGCTCGTGATATCTATATTAGCCAATCACAAATCAACCGGTTTGGTTTGCGAATGGGCGATATGGTGATGGGGCAAGTCCGTGGTCCCAAAGAAAACGAGAAGTATCACAGCATGACTCGTGTGGATAGCGTAAACGGCTTACACCCAGACGAAGCCAAACGCCGCCCACAGTTTGAAGACCTAACTCCGATTTTCCCGGACGAACGCTTCAATTTGGAAACGGATCGCTTTACCACCTCCACCCGTTTACTGAACTTAGTTGCCCCAATCGGTAAGGGGCAACGTGGGCTGATTGTTTCACCCCCCAAAGCCGGTAAAACTACGGTTCTCAAAGATATTGCCAACGCCATTGCCCAAAATTACCCCGAAGTGTACATGATGGTGGCTTTGATTGGGGAACGCCCAGAAGAAGTAACGGACATGGACCGTTCGGTGGAAGCTGAAGTGGTTTCTAGCACCTTTGACGAGCCGGTCAAGTCGCATGTGCGTGTGGCTGAAATGTGCTTGGCGCGTGCCAAACGCTTGGTGGAGGGCGGCAAAGATGTGGTAATTTTGATGGACTCCATCACCCGTCTTGCCCGCGCCTACAACTTGGTGGTTTCGCCATCCGGACGCACGCTCTCCGGTGGTTTAGACCCAGCCGCCTTATACCCACCCAAACGCTTCTTTGGCGCCGCTCGTAATATTGAAGGGGGTGGCTCGCTTACCATCATCGCGACTTGTTTGATTGATACAGGTTCACGCATGGATGATATGGTGTACGAAGAATTTAAGGGCACTGGCAATATGGAATTGCATCTCAGCCGCCGCCTGCAAGAACGCCGCGTCTTCCCTGCCTTTGATATTGAACGCTCTTCTACCCGCCGCGAAGAACTGCTTTTGGGTCCAGATATTACCCCACGCGTCTGGCTAATGCGCCGTATGTTTGCCCAAATGATTACCCCACCGCCTGGTGGTGCAGGCATGGACGTTATCAACGCGACACAAGCCGTCATTGATGAAATTCGCGGCTCGTATGACAATGTGGAATTCCTTGACCGTTTGGGCAAAATGGGCAAAGCGGGTGCATAAGCATCACAACTTAAAGTAGCCTATCTTCGCCCCGTGTCAAAGATAGGCATTGGTTCCTGTGCCGAATATAGATGATGATTAGGTGAGACTTGACAATTGTTTGCCACTTGCTCACCAGCTTGTGATATACTCGCAAAATAGCATACGTGCCTTTGCGAGTATTTTATTTAATTGTGACTACCGAGCCTACTCCCGCCATCCCCGAACCTTCTGCCGAAATACCCGCTTTGCCGGAAGAAACTACCGAGCAAGTACAACCGAGCAGTGCAGAAGTGGTATCCACCCCAGCCAGTGAAGTGCCCCAGAGGGCGACTGCTCTTAGCCAGCCCATCAGCACCAGTGGGCGTTCCCTGCCCCTGCCCACCGTGCGCAAAAACACCCCCATTCAGCCCAAACCGCTCAAGAATGTGGGCAAGCGCCCACTAGGCGAGCAGATTTCATCATTGGGGCGTGCTTACAGTTCACACCTTGCCTTGCTCTTGCTCCCTATTGTGGTGATTCTGTTACTGAATGAGAAACCGTGGTATCGTTTGCCACAAGTGAATGCAAACACGCTCTACAAAGGGGAAACAAATGCCACAGCCGAGCCAACTGCTCTAGCGGCGCTGGTTATGCCCGCCCAAAGCGCGGAACAGGTGCTGATTGTACGCACGGTTGACCCGCACACCAATATTCCCGAACAAACGCGCCGCGACCCAGTAGAGTACGAAGTACAAGTGGGCGATAGCTTATATGGCATTGCTAGTAAATTTGGTGTATCTGCCGAAAGTATTTTCTGGAGCAACTCGGCTACCCTGCAAAATGACCCGCATGCCCTTGCCCCCGGACAAAGGCTGATGATCCCGCCAGTGGATGGAGTCTTACACCGCGTGCAGGACAAGGATACCCTGCCAGGCATTGCTAAATATCTCGGCAATGTTGAAGTAGAAACCATCATTTTCTGGCCCAGTAATGACATTGACCCCGACGACCCCCAAGTGAAGGTCGGACAATTGATTATGGTGCCCGGCGGAAGTAAGCCTGTCAGCATTCCGCAACCATCTGCCGGCACTAAAACCAACAAGGTCACCGGACGTACCTATACCACCGGCTTTTGGGCACGGGCTGGGGCAGGCGCATGTGCCAATGAAGGCAATTACAGCGGACAGCCGGGCAATAGCACCTTCATTTGGCCCGCCAACCGCCACGTACTTTCCGGTTACGATTACAGCAACATCCATCAAGGCATTGACGTTGCCGCAGGTTTGGGTGAACCGATTTACGCGGCGGATACCGGCGTGGTCGTATTCTCCGGCTGGAGTGATTGGGGCTACGGCAATATGATTGTTTTAGACCACGGCAACGGCTTCCAAACGCTGTATGGGCACTTAAGCTCATGGAATGTGGGTTGTGGGCAACAAGTTGGGCAAGGCGCTGTAATTGGCGGGTCAGGAAGCACGGGGCGCTCCAGTGGTCCCCACTTGCACTTTGAAATTTTGGCGAACGGCGGTCGTACCAATCCGTGGTTCTACCTCCCCCCCCCCTAAAAGAGTCTGATATGAAATTTTCGCTACCTTCCAAGAANNGATTGGTTGGGCTGGTTCTGCTCGGTTTGGTGGGCTTGGTTGTCATTATCTTGCTCAACTTGCCGGATGAACGCCCTTTTCTCATGTTTTATCTGATTAGCTTATTTGCGCTGGTGGGGTATTCAATCGCCAGCGCCGACAATCTTTTACGCCAAGATTTGCTTGCACTGAGCAGTCAGTTTTTGGCGGCGCTCGGCTGGAACTTGCTTTTGGTGGTACTCTTTCACACGCGCAACAGTAGCGGACCGCTGTGGCTGTTCTTTGCCGCTTGGATGTTGGCTTTCACGGCTTTAGCCCTACCGCTGGTGCGGTGGATGGATAGCTGGTTTGTGCGGCGCGGTTGGCTCGTTCAGGCATCCAGCACCGCTATCTTGCTACGCCGTGCGTTGATTGGCGGGGTGTATGCTTCCATTTGCGTCTGGCTGTCTATGCGCGGCACACTCAACTTGCTGGTTGCGGCTTTACTGGGGATTGGGTTGATGGTGATTGCTGTTTTTTGGGAACTACGGGAACGTAGTATGTGGAAGCCCCAACCACTCGAAGACTAAGCCCACACCCCACCTATCTCTCACTTTGTGACTTCTCCCACCAGCCACACAACCGCTTGGGCAGAACGCTATGCCCGTTTTACTGCCCCCATCACCCAATTTGATTGCGGACAATTTTGCGCCCCACTCAGCCACAACGGTGAGCCGTTTTGTTGCTCCACCCACAATATCATTCCTGTTGCCGATGTTGAAGAATGGGATTTTTTACAAAAGCACACGGACTTGTGGCGTTTGTATGTTGCCCCGAATGCGGTTAGCCAAGCGGTGGCGGATTCGGCGGGAGAAGGCTTGGTGGCGTTGCAGTGCAAGGGGCATTGGCACTGTCAGCGCGATTTTCGCACGCTGGCTTGTCGCGCTTTTCCCTTCTTCCCATACATCACCCGCCAGCGGGAATTTATTGGGCTGAGCTACTATTGGGAGTATGAAGATGTATGTTGGGTGCTGAGTCATCTACAGCGGGTGGAGGCGGACTTTCGCTCGCAGTTTGTGGCGACCTTTGATGAGTTGTTTCAGCACCAGCCAAGCGAAAAATCGGATTATCTTTACCAAAGCCAACAAATGAGACGTGCCTTCGGGCGTAAAAAATTACACATTCCGCTGTTGCACCGCAATGGCAGTAACTATTGGGTCACCCCCGCCAGCGGAGTGCTCACCCCTGCTAGCCATTTTCCACCCCCTCCCCATAGCTGTTATCTGCCATGAGTACACCTGATTCTGCCCCCACTTTAGACTTACACGCCTACCAAGCCGCGCATGAACATGCTGTACTGATTGCCCACCCGGAACGTGCCCGCTTGTGGAGTCGTGGTGCTGATGCAATAGACTTGATTCACCGTATGTCCACCAATGATTTGCGCAACTTGGCAGAATTGGCAGGTCGCCCGACTGTGCTTACCAGCCCAATTGGGCGGATTGTTGCGCTTCTGCACGTGATCAATCTAGGAAAGCAGGCTTTGCTCTTGGGCGGGGATGGGCAAGCCACCGCAATCCGCCGTTGGCTATCCGGCTATATCTTTTTTAATGATGATGTAAAAATAACGGATGCGGCACCGGATATCGCCTACTGGGGGTTGTATGGCAAGCAAGCCGCTCGGCTAGGCGAGTCGCTGGTGGCGGGAGCAAGTTCACTGCCGATTTACCACGCCCTGCCCTTGGCAGATGGCTGGCTGGTACGCGTGCCCGGTTTGGCTGGCGCACCTGCTCAGCCGGGCGATGGTTATGGGTTGGCGTTACCCCCTGCCAGCCTACCCGCAATCCTTGCCCAGCTACAATCCGGCGGGGCAGTGACTGCTGAGCAAGATTTGTATGAAATCTTACGGCTGGAAGCGGGCTACCCCAAGCACGGCGCAGAATTGAGTGAGCAATACATTCCGCTGGAAGCCGATTTAGGCTATGCCGTCAGCTTTAATAAGGGCTGTTATATCGGACAGGAGATTATTGCGCGAATGGAAAGTCGCGGCAAATTGGCAAAAACGTTGGTGCGCCTGAAAGCGCACCAGCCAATGCAGGTTGGTGACACCCTGCTGGGAAGCGCAGGCGAGCGGGGTGTAGTGACCAGTGCTGGATTTTCGCCCTTGCAGGGCTGGCTCGCAATGGGCTACATTCGCCCAAGCGCCGCGCAAAGTGGCAGTGCACTTACGGTTGGGATAGCCCCGCAAGCACACCCCGCGACTGTGGTGTGATGGGGTAGGCTGGTGGGTGAAGAATAGCATAGGTGCGGTTCAGTTTTTCGGAGA